>PLNE01000194.1 GCA_003141695.1 Candidatus Dormiibacterota bacterium | reverse complement strand
TTGAAGACGGCGACGTTGTGCGGGTTGCTGACCCGGGCGATGGTGCGGGGGACGTTGAACTTCACCTTGGCCAGCTGGCAGACGATGAGGTTGTCCTCGTCATCACCGGTCGCGCCGATGACGACGCTCGCGCGCTCGATCCCGGTGGTGGCGAGGAAGGACATCTCGTCCCCGTCGCCGACCATGATGCTGACGGTGCCAAGCTGATGCTCGATCCACTCGGCGCGGGCGGCATCCTTCTCGACCAGGGTGATCTCGTAATCGCGCTCGATGAGGTGCTTGGCCAGGTGGTATCCGACCTTGCCGCCGCCGACGATGATGACGTAGGGCGTGTCGGCCGAGCCGCTCACGATGCGCGCACCGCGGTGCCGTCGACGCCGGAGGCGTCACGCCCGCGGTTGACCCCGTCGAGGAAGTAGTCGCGGACGAGGTCGGCCCCGAGGGTGGTGGGGCAGAAGGTCTCCAGGCCCATCTCTCGGAAGACGGACTCCCGGATCGGATCGTAGAGGCGGGTGATCACCCGCTTGACCTTGAAGATCCGCTGGGCGATCTGGGCCGCCATCAGGTTGCGGTTGTCCCCGTTGGTGACCGAGACGAAGCAGTCGGCGCCCTCGATCCCGGCGCGGCGGAGCACCGCCTCGTCGACGCAGTTGCCGACGACCATCGCGCCGCGGAAGTCGCGGCCCAGGCGCTCGAAGGCGGAAACCTGCTGATCGACCACAGCGACGCTGTTACCTTCGGCGTCGAGCTGGCGGGCCAGCCGGGCCCCGACCCGGCCGCATCCCACGATGATCACCTTCATTCGGGTCGATTGTAACGTTCACCCGGCGCCGCCGGCCGCCCCGGCCAGGCTAGGATTCCCCCGATGCCGGGATTCACTCCGCACCACATCCTCGTGCCGGTGAACGGCGCGGCGACCGACGAGGAGGCGGTCCGCTTCGCGTGCCGCCTGGCGCTCCGCCCGCGGGCCTCGGTGCTGGCGGTCACGGTGGTGGAGGTCCCCCGAGGTCTCGCCCTCAGCAGGGTCGAGAACGCCGAGGTCGCCGCCGCGGAGCAGATTCTCAACCGCGCCGAGGAGATCGGCAAGGACTACGAGGTCGAGGTCAAGGGGGAGATCCTGCAGGCCCGCGAGGCGGCCCACGCCATCGTGGACGAGATCGCCGCCCGCGAGATCGACCTGGCCGTGGTCGGCCTGACCTACCGGGAGCGCTTCGGCGACTTCTACATGGGCAAGACGGTGCCCCACATCCTCCAGCACGCACCCTGCCGCGTCTTCCTCCTCCGCCTCGCCGCCCCGCACTGACCCCTCCCCGCCAGTGCGCTCACAGATAGACAGAGGTCGCGAGAGGCTGCCTGGCGCCCCGGCCTCCGGGCCCAGGGCCTCGCCCGGCGCGAGCTCGCCACCGCCGCACTGGGGGTCCGCCCGCGCCCGGCACGACCTACACTGCCCAGGCGATGGCTGAAGCCCCGGCCCACGAGCCGCCGAAACCACCGCCGACGCTCCCGGACGCCGAGCTCGCCGCCCTGCGCGAGGCCGGCCGCGCGTGGTCAGGGGCACCCGGCCGCCCCCAGGGGGGTGCCGAGGTCGTGCCCGATCTCGAGGTCACCGAGACGCGGGGACGGCCGGGCGAGCACTACGTGCGGGTGGTCCGCTCCCAGACCCAGGGCTTCGAGAACGTGGCCCCGGGCTGGCTGGAGGCCACCCCGCGGGCGACCCAGCCGACCACCGACATGGGACGGTTCCGGCGCCGGCTGCGCACCCTGATCCTGGGACCACCCCTCTCCAGCAGCCGGGTGCTCCACGAGCGGCTCAACAAGATTCGGGCGCTCCCGGTCCTCTCCTCGGACGCACTCTCGTCCGTCGCCTATGCCACCGAGCAGATCGTGCTGGTTCTGGCGGTCGCCGGGGCGACGGCGGTGAGCACCGACCTGCTGCCGATCATGGCGGTGATCGCCGCCCTCATCGTCATCGTCTGCCTCAGCTACCGGCAGACCATCAAGGCGTACCCCCAGGGCGGCGGCTCCTACATCGTCGCCAAGGACAACCTCGGACCGGTCGCGGGCCTGGTCGCCGGCTCGGCGTTGATGACCGACTACATCCTCACCGTGGCGGTCTCGGTGGCGAGCGGATACGACCAGATCCAGAGCGTCTTCCCGGCCGCCGCTCACTACCGCGTCTTTGCCTGCATCGCGGTGGTCGTGCTCATCGCGGTGGCCAACCTGCGCGGTCTGCGCCAGGCGGGCAACATCTTCGCGGCCCCGACCTACTTTTTCATCTTCGCGATCATCCTCACCGTCGTGGTCAACGTCTTCCGGTTGATCACCGGCAGCATCCACCCCACCGGCACCTCGATCCACCTCCCGATCACGGAGAGCTTCACCGACCTGGGCGGCATGCTGCTTGTCCTCCTCTTCCTCAAGGGGTTCTCATCAGGATGCTCGGCGCTCACCGGCATCGAGGCGATCTCCGACGGCATCCTCGCCTTCAAGGTCCCCGAGTGGCGCAATGCGCGGACGACGCTGACGATCATGGGGACCCTCTGCGTCATCATGTTCTGCGGCATCACCATCGGCACCGAGGTCCTTGGGGTCAGCATCCGCAACTCGGCGGACCCCTGCTACCAGTCGGTGATCCTCCAGCAGGCGGCTCACGCCTTCACGTCACCCCTGCAGTGTGTCAACGGGCACGCGGTGTTCCCCAATGCCGCTGGGCTGGGAGAGGTCCTCTTCATCTTCGTCGGTGTGGCGACCACGGCGGTGCTGCTGCTGGCCGCCAACACGTCCTTCTCGGACTTCCCGCGCCTCTTCTTCTTCCTCGCCCGCGACGAGTACGCGCCCCACCAGTTTCGCCGCCTCGGTGACCGGCTCGCGTACAGCAACGGGATCATCATGCTGGCCGTCTTCTCGTGCCTCCTCCTCTTCATCTTCCAGGGCGACGTGACCCGGCTGATCCCGCTGTATGCGATCGGGGTCTTCCTGGCGTTCACCCTCTCCCAGGCGGGGATGGTGGTGCGCTGGCTGAAGCGCCGGGAGAAGGGCTGGCACCACGGCCTGCCGCTCAATGCCGTCGGCATGACCATGACCTTCATCGTCTTCCTGGTCACCGCTGCGTCCAAGCTTCCCGAGAGCCTGATCATCCTGATCATCGTCCCCAGCGCGGTGAGCCTCTTCCTCGCCATCCACCGCCATTACGTCGAGGCCGGGGGCCAGCAGACGACGGAGGTCCCGACCGAACCCGGGAAGATTCACCCGGTCTGCATCGTGCCCGTCGACCAGCTCAACAACGTGGCCTTCCAGAGCATGGCGATGGCGCGCTCGCTCTCCGACCAGGTCATCGCCGTCCACGTCTGCTTCAATCCCGACCACATGGCCCTGCTCCGGGCCCGGTGGGATGCGTGGGGCAACCACGTGCCCCTCGTCATCGTGGAGTCGCCGTACCGCTCGGTGCTCCGGCCCCTGCTCCACTACATCGACGCCATCGACAAGCAGATCACCGACGGGACCCTGGTGGTCGTGCTCCCCGAGCTGGTGGCGACCCGCTGGTGGCACCAGCTGCTGCACAACCAGTTCCCGCTCCGGGTCAAGGCGGCGCTGCTCTTCCGGCCCGGCACCGTGGTCGTCAGCGTCCCGTACCACCTGCAGCGCCACCGGCACAAGGAGGCCGACCGGGAGGCGCTCTGAGCCTCAGCCGGCCGCGACCCGGTATCGCTCTGCCAACTCGGGCCGGTTGCCCTGGCGGAGCATCTCCCGCTGGGCCTCGTGGTACCGCTCGATGACAGTCGGGTCCTCCAGCCCGGGGACGCAGACGACCTCGCCGGCATCGAGGGCGCGGAGCGAGGCGGTCACCACCTCCTCGGGGCTCATCGCGGCCGGCGGGCGCGGCACCCCGGCGACGTCGTGGAACTCGGTGGCCACGGCTCCCGGGCAGCAGACCTGCACCTTAATGCCGTGGTCGTGAACCTCCTGCGCCACCAGCTGGGTGAAGGTGACGATGAACGCCTTGCAGCCGGCGTACGCGGCCCGGTTGAACCGGCCCAGCACCGCCGACTCGCTGAAGGCGAGCAGGGAAGCGACGTTGATGATCGCCCCGCGACGGTGGGGTACCATCGCCCGGACCGCGGCACCGGTGAGGTGGGTGACGGCGCGGACGTGGACATCGATCAGCGCGTCGGCGACCTCACCGGAGAGCTCGGCGAAGGGCATGTAGCCGGCGAAGCCGGCGCAGTTGACGACCAGGTCCACGCCCCGGTCGATCCGCTCCGCCACCCGAGCGAGCCCCGTCTCGTCGGTGAGGTCGGCGACCAGGGGCTGGACGGTGACGCCGCCCGGGATCTGGAGCCGCGCCGCCAGGGCCTCGAGGCGGGAGGCGCGGCGCGCCACCGGGACGAGATCCCACCCGCCCTCCGCGAGCTGCCGCGCATAGGCGTGGCCCAACCCGGAGGAGGCTCCCGTGACGAGCGCGACGGGTCGGGGAGCAGATGCGGTCATGTCTGCCTCCTGGGTGTCACGACTCCGCTCGTGCGCGGAAACCGGCCGCGGCCGGCGGTCGATGCGGCTATGGTGGCAGGCCCTCCGCCTCCCCCGCGACCCGGCGGTGCGGTTCAGCTGAGGTACGGGGCCAGCCCCTCGGCCTGTTCGGCGGCCTCCATCACCAGCTCGCTCACCGTGGGGTGGGCGTGGATGATGTCGCCCAGCTCGTCGACGGTGAGACCGCCGCTGATCGCAACCCCCACCTCGTGGATGATCTCGACGCCGTGGACGCCCATCACGGTCGCGCCCAGGATCTCGCCGCTCGCCGCGTCGGAGACGAGCTGCACGAGACCGTCGGGCTCGTTCTCGCCGACCGCCTTGCCGTTGCCGAGGAAGCGCGCCTGGCCCACCTTCACCTCGTGGCCCGCGGCCTTCGCCGCCTCCTGGCCGAGACCGACCATGGCGATCTCGGGATGGGTGTAGATGCAGGAGGGGACCACGGTCCGGTCCATCGCTCGCACCCCGACGCCGAGAGCGTTCTCCACGGCACGCGCGCCCTCGGCGCTCCCCAGGTGGGCGAGCTGGAGGCCGCCGATGCAGTCGCCCGCCGCCCAGATCTTGGGGTTGGCGGTGCGCAACATCTCGTCCACCACGATGTGCCCGCGCGAGGTCAGCTCCACTCCCGCCCCCTGCAGGCCGATGCCCGCAGTCTGCGCGGCCCGCCCCACCGATACCAGCACCAGGTCGGCCTCGATGGCCGTCCCGTCGTCGAGGGTCGCGGTCACCTGGTCGTCCCGGTAATCGACCTTCTCGACGCTCCGGCCGGTGTGGAAGGTGATGCCCTCCTTCTCCACCAGCCGGCGGAACTCGCGGACCACCCGCGGCTCCACCCCGGCGAGGATCTGCGGGAGCACCTCGACCACGGTGACGGCGACACCCAGCGGGGCAAAGAGCGAGGCGAACTCGCAGCCGATCACCCCACCCCCGATCACCAGCAGGCGGCGGGGCAGGCTCTGGAGGCGGAGCACGCCGTTGGAGGTCACCACCCGGGGGTGGCTCATGTCGATGCCGGGGAGCCCGCTCGGCTCGGTGCCGACGCAGACGATGAGGTGGTCGTACTCGAGGCGCTCCTCTCCCACCCGGACGATGCCGTCCTCGAGGACGCCCTCGCCGCGGACCACCCGCACCTTGCGTCGCTTGCAGGCGGCCTCGACGCCGCCGCGCATGGCGACGACCACCTCCTCCTTGCGCTCCATCATCCGGGGGAAGTCCACCTCGACCTCACCCACCCGGAGGCCCAGCTCACCGGCGCGGCGGATGCGCCGGAGCAGATCGGCGGTGGCGAGGAGGGATTTGGTCGGAATGCATCCCCAGTTGAGACAGGTGCCGCCCAGCTCGGCCCGCTCGACGAGCACCACGTCGGCGCCGCGCTGAGCCGCGCGCAGGGCGGCCACGTCCCCCGCGGGCCCGCCGCCGAGAACGACGACCCGGGGGGTCACCGAGTGGCCTTGGAACCCGGGTGCCGGGCGCGCGATCGCGGCACGATCGAGGGTGCGGGAGCGGGCTCGGAGAGGGGCAGCTCACCGTCCCCGGCAAGGGCGGCGGGAGGAGTGGCGGCCCCGTTCACGGCGGGATGGGGTGCGACCGGCTCCGCCTCGCTGAGCCGCGGCCGCGAGCCGGTGACGAATTCCAAGACGGCGGGCGAGGTCAGCAGCGCCTCGCGGAGCACGCGGCCCTGCTCGATGATGTGGGAGCCGTGGTACCCCTCGGACGGGCTTGCCCGCCGCGGACGGCCGATGTACTCCCAGCTCACCTCATACGGGCGGTGCCTGCCGATGCGGCGCTGGACGTGGGCCCAGGCCCCCATGTTCTCCGGCTCCTCCTGGACCCAGTAGGCTTTCTCCAGGTTGGGGTAGCTGCGGATCATAGCGAGGATCTCGTCGAGGGGCAGCGGGTCGAGGAGGTCCACCCGGCCGATCGCCAGGTCGAGCGCCTGCTCGCGCAGCTCGTGCGCCTCCAGCTCCCAGAAGATCTTGCCGGTGCAGAGCAGGAGGACCCGGACGCTCTCTCGCCGCTCCGCCATCCGGGGGTCCTCGATGACCGGCTGGAAGCCACCCTCGGAGAGATCCACGGCGGCGCAGCTCGTCTCCGCGGCACGGAGCAGGGACTTGGGGCTGATGACGACCAGCGGCCGCGGGATCGGGGCGAGGGCCTGGTCGCGGAGAAGGTGGAAATACTGGGCTGAATTGGAGCAGTTGGCCACTCGGATGTTTCCGTTCGACGCCAGCTGGAGATACCGCTCCATCCGTGCGCTCGAATGCTCGGGGCCCTGCCCCTCGTAGCCGTGGGGGAGGAGGAGGACCAAGCGGGAGCGCTGGCCCCACTTGGCCTGGGCGGCCACGATGAACTGGTCGACGACCATCTGGGCGTTGTTGGCAAAGTCGCCGAACTGCGCCTCCCAGATCACCAGGCAGCGCGGCTCGGCGGCGCTGTACCCGTACTCGAAGGCGAGCGCGCCCACCTCGCTGAGCGGGCTGTTGTGCACCTCGAAGGTGGCGCGCGCCCCCTCCAGGTGCTGGATCGGGGCCCAGGCGGCGCCCGTCTGATCGTCGTGGAGGACCATCTGGCGGTGGCTGAAGGTGCCACGCTCGGTGTCCTGGCCGGTGAGCCGGATCGGCACCCCCTCCTGGAGCAGCGAGCCCAGGGCGAGGGCCTCGGCATGGCCCCAGTCGATCCCGCCCTGCTCCAGCGAGGCGCGGCGGCGCTCCAGCTGACGGGCGAGCTTGGGGTTGACAGTGAAGCCGTCGGGGACCCGGAAGAGCCCCTCGTTGAGGGCGCTGAGCTCGGCCGCGTGGACCCGGGTGAGAGGGGCCGGCGGCTCCTCGAAGTCGGGCTCGTCGCGGCCGTTGGAGGTGTCCTCGTCGATCAGGGTGGTGAGGTTCGCCTTGATCCGCTTGTGGGCGCCGGCGATCCGGGCCATGACCTGTTCGGACTGCTGCTGGGCCTCCTCGTCGGTGATCAGCCCCTCCTGGATCAGGCGGCGGACAAAGAGCTCGCGGACCGTCGGGTGCTCCCGGATGCGCTGGTACATGAGTGGCTGGGTGTAGCTGGGCTCGTCGGTCTCGTTGTGCCCGAAGCGGCGGTACCCGACCAGGTGGATGAGGACGTCGCGATGGTGGGTGCGCCGGTAGTCGTGGGCAAAGCGGGCCGCGGTGACGCACCCCTCGGGATCGTCGGCGTTGACGTGGATGATCGGGATGTCAAACCCCTTGGCCAGGTCGCTGGCGTAGCGGGTCGAGCGGAGGTCGGAGGGGTCGGTGGTGAATCCGAGCTGGTTGTCGATGATCACGTGGACGGTGCCGCCCGTGGTGTATCCGGCCAGGGACTGGAGGTTGAGCACCTCCTGGACCGCGCCCTGTCCGCTGAAGGCGGCGTCACCGTGGATGAGGATGGGGATCGCGGCCTCGGGGTCCAGCTCCAGCGCCGCCCCGTCGCGGTGCGACTGGAGGGCCCGGGTCCAGCCCTCGACGACCCCGTTGACGGCCTCCAGGTGGGAGGGGTTGGAGACCAGCCGGACATCGATGCGCCGGTCCCGGTCGGTGATGTAGGTGCCGGTGGCGCCGAGGTGGTACTTGACGTCGCCGGTCGGATCGTCGACCCGCAGCTCGCCCTTCTCGAAGGCCTGGAGGAGCTGCTCGTAGGGGCGGTTGACCACGTGGGCGATGACCGCCAGACGGCCGCGGTGCGCCATCCCCATCACCACCTGGGAGATGCCGTCCTCGGCCACCAGACCGAGCAGCTTCTCGAGCATCGGCACCAGCATGTCGAGGCCCTCGCCGCTGAAGGTCTTCTGGCCGATGAAGGCGCGCCGGAAGTAGCGCTCCATGGCGTCGACCTTGGTCAGCCGCCAGAGCAGGCGCAGCTCCTCCTGCGTGGAGAGGGGCTGGCGGTAGACGCCGGATTCGATCTTCTCGCGGAGCCAGTTGCGCTGCTCGTGACTGGAGATGTGCTCGATCTCGAAGGCGACGGTGCCGCAGTAGGTGCGGCGCAGGTTGGGCAGGACCTCGACGAGGGTCGCCCCCGGCACGTGGACGTCGAGCACGTCGGAGGGGATGCGGGCCATCAGCTCGGGAGTGAGCTCGTAGGTCTCGGGCTTCATCGCAGGATCACCGGGCGGCGGGGTGCCCAGCGGGTCGAGGTGAGCCCCCAGATGACCGTGGGTGCGGTGGGCCTGGACCAGGGAGGTGGCTCCCTGGACGGCGACGAGCAGCACCCGGTCGCGCTCGGGCACGGCTCCTGCGGGGAGGACGCGGTCTAGGAGCGGGTCGGGGACCTCGTCGGCGACCGGCGCCGCCAGCCCTAGGCTCTCGAAGACGTCCGCGTAGAAGCGGTCGGCGCCCGCCAGGAGGGCCTCGATCCGGCCGAGGAACTCCCCGGAGTCGGCGCCCTGGATGACCCGGTGGTCGTAGGTGGAGGTGATCGTCATCACCTTGCCCACTCCCAGATCGCGGAGGCGGGCCTCACTCTCGCCCCGGTACTGGGCGGGGTGGCCGATGGCGCCGATCGCGATGATGCAGCCCTGCCCCGGCATCAACCGGGGCACGGACGCGACCGTCCCGAGCCCGCCGGGGTTGGTCAGGGTGAGGCTCGCGCCCTGGAGCTCGTCGGGGGCGAGCGTGCCGGAGCGGGCGCCCTCCACGAGCCGCTCGTACTCGGCGCGGAATCCGGCGAAGTCCCGGAGCGCAGCGTCACGCAGCACGGGGACGACCAGGAAGCGGCTGCCGTCCTTTCGCCGCGTGTCGACCGCGAGGCCGAGGTGGACCCCGGACCCGACCCGGAGCGGCCGGCCCTGGGGGTCGCGGGCGAAGTGGACCAGCATCTCGGGCATGCCCCCCGCCGCCCGTGCGATCGCGTGGCCGATGAGGTGGGTGAAGGAGACCTTGACCCCGGCCCCGTCGCGGCCGAGGCCCACGTTGAGCTGGCGGCGCCGGTTGTCGAGGAGACCGACGGGGATGGTCCGGATCGAGGTGGCGGTGGGGATCTCGCGGCTCCGCTCCATGGCCTCGACCAGGGCAGCGTGGGGGCCGCGGATGGGGGTCACCGCCTCGCCGTCAGCCGGAGCAGCGGGGGGTGCTGCGACGGGTGGCGCGCCAGCGGCGGCAGGGGCTGGTGCGACGGGTGGCGTGCCAGCGGCGGCAGGGGCTGGTGCGGCTGACGGAGCCGGCGCCACGGCGGCGGTCGCAGTGGGCGGGCCAGTGGGGAGGGATGTGGCGGCGATGCCGGCGAGGGCCGCCCGGCGGCGCGCGATCGGCGAGAGCGTGGGGGCTGTGGCCGGGGCAACCGCGGGAGCGGCGGCCGGGGGGGCCACAGGCGTGGCCGGGGCCGGGCCGACCACGGGCGTGGCCGGCAGCGCGGCGGCCGGGACATCCAGGACGGGGGCGGCCGGGCTGGTCCGCTTGAGGATGACGGGCGGCGCTGCGTCCGTCGTGAGGGGCGGCGCTGCGAGCGGGGCGGGACGGATCCCCGATGCGGGGGCGAGTGACTTCGGAGGTGGTGGTGGGGCGGCGGCGGGTGGGGTCGCCGCGGGGGGCGTGGCAAGGGCCTGGTCGATGGTGGCGGCGGGCGCGGGCGCCGGAGACGCGGATGCCGCGGGCGCGGCAGGCCGGTCACCGGGGGTGGCGGGGCCGGGGGCGATCAGGCCGAGCGTACCCCCCACCGGGACGGTGTCGCCCTCGGCAGCGGTGGTCTCGACGAGGGTCCCCGATGCCGGGGCCGGGACCTCGATGTCGACCTTGTCAGTGGTGACCTCGACGAGGGTCTCGCCCTCGCTCACCGGATCGCCGGCGTGCTTGAGCCAGTTGACGACGGTCCCCTCGGTCACCGACTCCCCCATCGCGGGCAGAGTCAGCCGGACTGTTTCGGGCACTGGTGAGATCAGCCTGTGAGGTGAAGGGAATTCGGAAGGCTCGCGGCGCACTGGGCTCCCGCTCGAGCCCCTATCCTCTCATCCCCACGGCGGACCGCGACCCGCGCCGTCCATCTCGTGATCGGATGGTGGCGGGGTTTCGCGCCAAAGGCGGCGAGGTACCCACAAGTCGAACCCCAAGAGCGGAGACGGCCCAGACTTCACGATATGGCGACGACCTTCCGCGATTACTACGCGACCCTCGGCGTCCCCCGCACGGCGACGGAGAAGGAGATCAAGGCTGCCTTCCGCAAGCTGGCCCGGAAGTACCACCCCGACGTCAACCAGGGCAGCAAGGATTCCGAGGCCCGGTTCAAGGAGCTCACCGAGGCCTACGAGGTGCTCGGCGACCCCGAGAAGCGCAAGACCTATGACGAGCTGGGCTCCCAGCCTCAGGGGTTCGGCGGCTTCCCCGGTGCCGGCCACCCAGGAGCGCGGGGAGCCGCGGGCGGGCCCCAGGTCGAGTACCACACCGTCTCGCCGGACGACCTCGAATCGCTCTTCGGCACCGCGACCACTCCCTTTTCCGACTTCTTCCACGACGTCTTTGGCCGCGGCTCGGCGGCCGCCCGGGGTGCGACCGGGGCCGGGACCGGCCGGGTGCGCCACCCCGCCCCCCCGACGCCGCGCCGCGGTGGGAACGTGGAGGGCGAGGCCGAGATCAGCTTCGAGGAGGCATTCCGGGGCACGACCCGGACCCTGGAGCTGACCGGTCCGTCCGGCAACCGCCGGGTCGAGGTCCGCATCCCGGCGGGGATCAAGGACGGGGCCAAGGTGCGCGCCTCCGGCCAGGGCAGCCCGGGCGCGGACGGCGGCGCGGCCGGCGACCTGCTGGTCCGGGTGCGGCTGCGCCCCCACCACACCTTCACCCGCGAGGGGGACAACCTGCGGGTGCGCGTCCCCGTGCCTCTCGGGGTGGCCCTCCTCGGCGGCAGCGTCGAGGTGCCCACGCCAGGAGGCAAGCGGGTCGCCCTGACCGTCCCCGCCGAGACCCAGAACGGCGCCCAGCTCCGCTTGCGCGGTCTGGGGATGCCACGGCTCCGGGGTGAGGCGAGCGGCGACCTGATCGCGGAGGTGGACGTCCGCCTGCCCGTGCACCTGACCGAGGAGCAGCGCCAGTCGGCGGCGAGCTTCCCGCAGGCCTGAGGGACTGGCCCGGGCGGTTCGCCGCCCCATCTAGGTTGACGCACTACCACCAGTCTGTGTAATATCACCGACGTCGGCTGCCCGCGGTGGCCGGAGGCCGGAGGGGCGGCCGATTGCCACACGTGCATTCGGGAGGCCGCTCCGATGGATTCGCTGACCGCGCTCGTCAACAGCTGGGTCTCGCTCGCCCAGGGCATCGTGGCCAGCATCGGCACGCTGGCCCTCCTCACCGCCTTCGTCTACCGCATCGTCGCCGTCGACCAGCGGACCGCATACGAAGCCAAGCGGTGGATCGGCCGGATCGTGGTGGGAACGATCGGCGCGGAGCTCGCCGGGACGCTCACGCACGCGCTGCTCGCCACCATCCCCAGTGGCCTGCACTGAGGGCGTTGTCGTGGCCGCGGCGCTGATCGGGGCGCAGTCGACGAACCTTGGGGGCATCATCGGCCAGCTGCTGAGTGACTTCTCCTCCAGCGGACGCAACGACGTCCTCTCGCTGCTCAACCGCTACCTCTTCAGCACGGTGGACGTGTCACGTCCGGGATCCGAGCCGCTGACCGCCAACGCCGCGCTCGCCGGGCTGAACCACGACTTCAGCCTGGCCGGGGACGCGCTGCTGGCCCTCGTCATCGTGGTCATCGCGCTACGCGCGATCGTCGAGCGAAGCCTCTATTCCGAGCACGACCTCCGGGCCATTTTGCCGAAGGTGCTGGTCGGCGTGATCCTGATGCACACCTCGCTGAGCCTGATCCAGATGGCGATCGACCTCAACAACGCGCTGACCGCATTCGCCACCGGTGCCGGTGGCAACCCGATGCCGTGGACCGACCCGCTCTCGACATCGGCTCTCACCAGCTCGAGCCTGGCCCAGGACCTATTCGAGATCGTGATCGTGCTGGCTCTGGTGGTGACGGTGGCGCTCCTCGCCATCTCGTACGTGGTTCGGATGGCGGTGCTCCAGGTGCTGATCGCCACCGCTCCGCTGGCGGCCCTGGCCACCATCCTGCCCGAGACCAGGGGCTACGCCCGGACCTGGGGCCGGCTGTTCGTCGTCGCCCTCTTCATGCAGGCTGCCCAGGTCATGGTGCTCCGGGTGGCGACGGTCACCGGGCTGGCCGCGGGCAGCGGGTTGGCCGCGACTCTCTATGCCCTGGCGGCTTTGTGGGTGAGCCTCAAGGTGCCCAGTTTCCTCGCCGCGGCGGCCCAGGTGCCGGCGAGCGTCGCCGCGATCGGAAGCGGCCTGGCCGATCAGGCACGCCGCATCCCACTCCCCCTGCCGGCTCGGGGAGCCTGATGGGTATGAGCATGCTGCGCGCGATCGCCACCATCACCGCGGTGCTCGTCCTCGGGCTGAGCGCGCTCGGGGGCGCCGCCACCGCCNNCCCGCCGGCCAGTGCACGGCGTACGTGGCCTCGCAGCTGTCATGGATCCCGTCGAACTGGGGTAATGCGGACGTGTGGTTGATCGACGCGCGCCGCGCCGGCTTCACCACGATCAGCGGTGCCGACGTCGGCGCAGTGGACTCCGGCGACGTGGCCGTCATCGCCGCCGACGCCCGCACCCGCAACGGCAGGGCATCGGACGACGGGCACGTGGGAATCGTGACCGCCATTGATCGGGGTGTGGGGACGGTCACGCTCTCCTCCGTGAACTGGCCGGAGGGTGACGCCACGCCCACCTCGCTGGCGTTTGCGACCTCAGACATCGAGGGCTACATCGCGCCCCCGGCCGGCGCCTCGATGCCCGCATCCCTGAGCACCACCTCATCGGCAACGTGGTCGGGTGGGACCACGAGCTGAACCTCCATCTGCCCCGAACGACGAACTGGGGGCAGCCAGCATCAGCCATCAGTCAAGGAGACGGACATGGTCAACAGGGTGATCCTCATCGGCAATCTGACCAAGGACGCGGAGAGCCTGCCCTCGAGCGGCAAACCGATGACGCGCATGCGTCTCGCCACCAACAGCATCTGGCGCGACGCCGAGGGGAACCGGCAGGAGGAGACCGAGTACCACGCGGTCGTTAGCTTTGGCCGGCTCGCTGAGGTCTGCGCCCTGTACTGCACCCGGGGCCGGCGCGTCTATATCGAGGGGAAGCTGCGCACGCGCGACTACACCGGCACCGATGGGCTCCGCCGCTTCAGCACGGAGGTGGTGGCCGAGTCGGTCAAGCTCCTCACGGCCCGCCGGCCCAGCGAGGACCTGGCGACCGAGGAACCCGAGGAGATCTCCCGGGCGGCGCTGCCCGTCGCGAGCTGACGGCGGCGCACCGCGCCGAGGCGAAGAGCGACAGCAATCTGGCCGGCGCCGGTCCACCACCGGCGCCGGTCAACCGCCAGCCCCAGTCCTCCACCCGCCCACGTCCGCCACCGGCCCACGTCCACCACCGGCCCCAGCCCTGGGGCGCAGCGGCGCCCGTCGTGGCGTGCAGCAGGTGGCCGGTATGCGCTACACCGTGCGGATGCGCGCGGTCATCATCGCCGACGGAAGGATCTCGGTCGAGGACCGGCCGGACCCGGTCCCCGGCTCCGGTCAACTGCTAGTGAGAGTGTGTGCTGCGGGGCTCAACGCCGCCGACATGATGCAGTTGCGCGGGCTCTACCCGGCACCGCCCGGCGTGCCCGCCGACATCCCGGGGATGGAGCTGGCGGGGGAGGTGGTCGGCCTCGGAGAGGGGTCAACCCGATACCACCCTGGAGACCGCGTGATGTCCCTGGTCGGAGGCGGCGCCCAGGCCGAGCTCGCCATCGTCGACGAGAGCGTGGCGATGCCTGTGCCGGCGGCGCTCGACTGGCCCGCCGCCGGCGGGTTCCCGGAGGTCTTCACCACCGCCCATGACGCCCTCGCCTCGCAGTGCCAGCTTCAGAGTGGGGAGCGCCTGCTGGTGACCGGCGCGGCCGGCGGGGTGGGCACCGCCGCGGTGCAGATCGGGATCGCGATCGGCGCCCGGGTGGTGGCCAGCGTCCGCCAGCCCGAACTCCGCACCGCGGTGGCGGAGCTGGGCGCGGAGGTCGTGGATCCGTCGGAGGCGGGGGACCATGGCCCGTATGACGTGGTCCTCGAGCTGGTGGGCGGGCCCAGCTTCGAGGCCAACCTGCCGGCACTCGCTCCCGGAGGCCGGATGACCGTGATCGGGGTCGGTGGAGGCCCCCGGGTCGAATTGGACCTGCTCACCCTCATGGGCCGGCGCGCGCGTGTCATGGGCTCGACTCTCCGCAGCCGTTCCCTCGAGGAGAAGGCACTCACCGCGCGGCGGGTCGAGGCCGAGCTGCTCCCGCTGGTGGAGGCGGGCCGGCTCCGAGTGATCGTCGGCGAGGTCTTTGCCCTGGAGAGCGCCCGGGACGCCTACACGCGCTTCCAAGCCGGTGGCAAGCTGGGCAAGATCGTGCTCATCTTGTGCGCTCGGGCGACAGGAGCGTAACGCCCGGCTCCAAGGCCGAGGTCAGACTACGATATCTGCGATGAACGACGGCCAACCCGCCGCTGGCGGACCCAAGACAGAGACCTTGGCTCGCGAAGGCGTCAAGGTGGAGCCCGGCTCCACGGCGGATAAGTTCGCCGGCTGGGCTCCGGGGGCCCACGACGTGATCCCGATCCTTCCTCGCGGTACCGCCCTCTTTGAGGGGATCCCGGCGCCAGCGATCGTGGTCGAGGCACTCGCGCCGGTGATCGGCGATGGCGCTCTCGTGAGCCGGCGGTCCGGGTCGGTGGGGGTCATCCTGATCAAGGAGGCGGGCCTCTTCGAGGTGTACGCGTTCGAGGGTGGCAAGAGGCTCGAGGGCCAGAAGGCACTTCAGCTCATTTCGAGCTGGACCGACGCCACCATGAGCGCCTACCAGCTGGACCGCATCGTCGTGGCGGTGGCGCCCTCCCTCTACCGGGGCACCCCCTGCTACGAGGACCTCCGGCTCGAGTGGACCGACTGGAAGGGCCTGCTGGCCGACCTCTGCAGCCGTGACGGGCTGTTCGTCGTCGAGCTGGACACGCCGATCGGGCGGGGGGTCACCCTGATCCTCGACGGACGCCAGGTGGCCACCTACACCGAGGCTCACCCGGAGCTCGGTCCCGAGGGTTTGCTGGAGCCGCTCGCCGCGACCAGGCGGGGGACGATCTGGGTCCGCCGCGAGCCGGCGACCGCGCCGGCCGTCGTTAAGCCGGTCCCCGTTCCGGCGGCCAGCCCCGCTCCGAAAGCGCCCGAACCGGCCCCGCCAGTCGAGGCGAAGGAGAAGCCGGCAGCTGAGCCGCCCATGCTCACGCCGGCGATCAGCGTCGGCATCGACTGGTCGGCAACCCCTCTCTGGCGCGCTGAGGCCGGGGGCGAGCCGCCCGCTGCGCCCGCGACGGCGCCGTCCACACCCGCCAACGGTCGCACAGCGGCCGCTCAGGCCGAGCCGTTCAACCCCTTCGCGCTGTTCGAGGGCGGCGCCGACGACGACGCGCATGCGACTCCGTCCCTCGCGTCGATGGCCGCATCGCTGAAGGAGGTGGCACGGCTTCGCCTCCAGCGCTCGTCTGGCCGCGTGGAGGGGATGGTCGACGACGCGGTCCACCAGCACGTGCCGCTGGGTATCCTTGTCGACGAAGTGAGAGGCCTCGTGATCCGCGGTGTGATGGCGACCACCCTCGACCGGCTTGCGGACGAGATGGCTGCGATGGTATCCGCCGCGCATCTCTGATCCCAGTGGCGCGCTGATGTGGCGTTTCCGGGGGCGACGTCTCGCCCTCGTGGTGGGTTGTCTGCTCGTGCTGGCCGGGATCGGCATCACCGTGCACGGCCTGATCCAGCAGGCGGGGGTGCAGCAGGCGGTGGCCTCGCGCGGGCAGAACGACGTCAACGCCGTGAACAGCTGGCTGGCCGGGGCGGCATCGAACAGCCCCTTGCCGGCTGACACGTCGCCCACCCCGACGGCCGCCGGCACCTGCGGCGGCGGGGGGAGCGATTCGGATGCCTTTGCGCTCGTCGAGTTCACCGGCCTTCCTCAGTACGGATACGTCGGGGTGACCGTGAACGGCGACTGGACCCGGCTCAACGACCGCTCGATGGTGCATTGGTATGGCAGCCCGGCGCCGGGAGGAGAGGGCAACGTGATCATCGCCTTTCACCGTGAGCCCGACTACCAGAACATCGACCAGCTCGCGGTGGGCGAGACGGTGACCATCCAGGACCGCAGTTGCCAGACGTACGTGTACACGATCACGCAGCGCTGGGACCTCCCGCCCAGCGACGTCACCCAGCTGGTCCCCACCGGCGGCCAGGAGCTCACCCTGATCACCTGCACCCCCTGGTGGCAGGACTATGACCGCCTGGTCTGGCGGGCGGACCTCACGAGCGTCGACGGAGATCCTATCTCGTAGGCGCCATCCTGATCGCTGGGTCAGCGTCCCAGAGGAAACGGCATCGGGATGACCTCGGCCCCGGCGGGCACGGTGACCGTGAGCACCTGGCCGTCGCTACACCTGCGCTGCCAGCTCCCCTGCCCCTCGAAGCGGAGCGCGTCCTCGCAGGTCACCGCCGCGCTCCCGATCCGGAGGACGCAGCGCTCCGCCACCTCGGTCGTGGTCGGCGGGCCGAAGTCGCACACGCCGGTGACCCTCTCCCCTCCCAGGTAGGTCACGGCAGCGGCGATGACGGCACCGTCGGGCCGGTCGATCATCAGGAGGGTCGCCGGTCCGGTGTAGAGGCGCCCCTGGGTGAGACCGCTGTTGTCCGCCGGATGGGAGAGGGTGAGCCCAGCGACGTGGACGGTGTCGCCCTCGAGGTAGACGCTGAGCGGGGGCCGGGTGACAGTGACCACCGCGGCGGCCACCGCCATGAGCAGCCCGACCGCAGCGAACAGCTCGGAGCCCCATCGCCGCCACAGTCTCATCGCAGCGGATGTGGGGCGCGGCTGCCGCCGCGGACGCAGGCCGCCGATGGGCACTGGAAGGTGCTGGGGGTCGCGGTTGATGACTCCGGCCGTCCCGTGGCGCCGGCTCACGCCTGAGGTCGCCGCGGCATGGCTGCGATGACCTCGGTCAGCTCGCGGTAGGCGAGCCGGAGACGGGAGGAGAGCTGCGCGACGGGCACCCCTTCCATGCCGGCCAGACGGACCGCGTTGGCGTCGTCAGGAACGTCGACCAGGCTCAGCGCCCGCTGACGGAGGGCGCGCAGGTACTCGAGGGTCGCCGGATTGTCGCGCAGACGCCGCGAGGTGGGGACGATGTACGCGACCACCGTCGGGGGCAGACCGCCCACGTCCAGGTAGTCGAGTGCACCGTTGAAGTCGGCCCGAGCCGACGTGGTGGGCAGCACGAGGGCGTCGGCCACCTCCAGCCAGTAGGCGGCCACCGCCGCTTCCGGCCCGGCCGTCGGGTCGGGTAACCGGTTGGACATGTCGATCACGATGAGCGTGTAGCGGCGCCGGAGGTGCTCAGCCAGGCGGCGGATCGCGGTCCGCGAGTATTCGGTCGCGTCGCGGACCTCCGGGTAGCACGCCAGGGCCGGGGTGGTGGCATGGACCGGGGGTGGTGTGTCGCGGTTGCTGAGCAGCGCCGCGACGGTGTCGCGAACCGTGGCCGCCTCGGAGGGAAGGTTCATTTGTCCCCAGGCGTCAGGGTTGGCGATGTTTGCGTCGACGATGCACGCCATGTGTCCGATCTGGTCCAGCACCGTGCCGGCGGCGATCGCGATCCCGGCAGCGAAGCTGGTCTTTCCCACCCCGCCCTTGCGCGACCCGGTCACGACGATGGTGGTCCCGCGGCCTGCGAGCTGCTGGGCCAGCTCGGCGTCCGGGCGGGGTCGAAACGCCCGCCGGGATCGGAGGACGGCGGAGAGTGCGCCGCTACCCGGGCGGCGGGGAGCGCTGCCCGCGCCGCGGGGAGGCGCGCCCGCCGTCGGCCCCGGTCGCGGGCTGTCGGCCGCAAACAGGCTGGCCTTCGGGAAGGGGCTCGGTGGCTGGTGCCGGTCGGGGATCCCGGGCGGCGCGACCGAGTGAGGGTTCGAGTAGGGCGGCGCGGGCGGCGCCACAGGGGGAGGGTTCGAGTGCGGCGTCGCGGGCGACGCGACTGGGGGAGCGATGGGAGGAAGGCCGGCCGAGGCAGCCCGGACCCCCGCGGCACGCTGCTCTCCCTCAGGCCACAGCGGAAGGCGCCCGCCGAGAGCCGCCATCCGCAACACATCCGCCTGATCGAAGACTGCCAGGTCACCGCGCCTGGCCGCGCTGTGGTCGTGCATGACCGCCGTGGCGAAGTCCAGGGGTCCCCTCCACGTGAAGGCGCGGGCTCGAGGATCGGCTGCGTAGGCGGCCATCCGGTTCGCGTCCCGGACACCGACGTAAATCGTGCCGTCGACCCCCTGAAGCCATCCCTCCAGCCCCTCCGTATCCATCACCAGGTAGACGGGGTAGGCCGAGCCGGGCACTTCGGCCGACCACCAGGCGTCGAGCTCACCCTGGCCGCCGGGTTCGGCGAAGAAGGCCAGGCCCCGCGTCGGGGGGACCCGGAACACCGCGGGTGTCGGGCTTTCGGGATGGTGCAGCCGAGCCAGCAGCTGAGCGAGGGCCTGGGACTCCCCCGCATCATCGAGCAGGATCAGGAACGCGTAGCCGCTCTGACCCGGGTCATCGAGCAAGCGACGCCGCCTCCCGGACCTGCTGCACTCCCCCTCCACAGCAGATCCCACTTCCGGTGTCGACCCGGTTGACGACACTCAGGCTGAGCAGGACGACACCGGCGAGGACCAGGGCGATGGCCCGGATGCCCCTGCTCGTGCCTCGTCCGCCAGCAGCCATCCGGAGCCCCCTGACCACCGCCACCGCGACAGCCGCGAACACCACCGCATAGCAGAGCAGCGAGAGGAACGCGACCGCAGACTGCATGGACGGATAGGAGCCACTCACGAACTGCCCGGCGAGGCCGAAATTGGGGACGCCGAGGGTGATCACCGACGCGGCCAGCAGCACTCCGCTCGTGGCAAGACCGGCGATCACCCCTGGGACGGCTCGAGGCTGATCAGCCAAGGCCGAGCCCGCCGCTGATGGTCGCGAAGATCGGCGCACCGATGAGAATGAGCAGCGGGATGAGCATCATGGCGACCGGGATGGTGACCAGCGTCTTTGCCCGGGCCGCGCGAAAGCGGGCCTCGGCCAGACGGTTCTGGTAGACCGCCCCGGCCACCCGGGTGTATGTCTCGCGCTCGCTCATGCCGACGTTGGCATTCGCCGCGGCGTCCGCGACGATATCGAAGAGAGGTATCCCGAACTCGGTGGATATCTGGCGGTAGAGCTCGATGGTGGTCGAATGGGGCTGGTGCACCAGTCGCTGCCAGCCCCGACCGTCGACGATCGACTGCAGCGACTGATGGTCGACGCAGCGCGAGAGTATCCGCACCGCATCCTCCAGCTGGAGCCCGCGCCCGTCGGTGATGATGGCCACCAGCATCATCATGTCTCCGAGGGCCTGACCTGACTGCTCGCGTCGCGTCCTCGCCCTGCTCCTCAGCATGGAGATCTGAAGCGCGAAGGCCGCCACCGCGACCAGGAGGGCCACCGCGGGCGGCACGGGCCAGGCGCCGCTCTCGAGAAGGCCCACCCCCAGCAGTCCAAGGAAGATGGCGGCCGCGAGCAGCGCCACGAAGAACACCCGAAGCAGGAAGCCCTGAGGGCTCTCGGACCAGCCCGCGATGGCGAGTTGCCGGTTCAGGTCGAGCTCGTCCTGGAGCCGGCGCAGGAACGGCACCCGGGCGGCCGCTCTCTCCAGCCGGCCGGCGGGTGTGGCGTAGCCGCGCAGCGACGCCAGCCGCCGCCAGGCTCGGACGTCGTCGGGCGTGAAGACGTCGAGGCGGAGAAGCGCAAATGCCCAGACGCCGACGGCCAGCAGAGCAATGAGCGCGAAGGGGAGCGCCTGGCCCAGCTCAGCCACCGAGACGCTCCTGCTCCTCGGCCAGTCGCCGGAGATTCCAGCGGGTCCAGGTCTGAGGGCGCACGATGAGACCGAGGAAGATGACGAGGCCGGTGAAGAGGACGGCGACAACGATCAGGACGACCTGGCCGGCGAAGGACTGGTAGTAGGCGCGCAGCGTGTCGACCCCAAGGGCGATGGCCAGCATCAGGACGAGCAGGGATGACATCGCGAAGGTCACGGCGCGCTGCTGAGCGAGCGTGACCATGGCCTCCTCCTGGATGGCCAGCTGAGCCTCGCCGACCGGGATCAGGACCGTGTCGATGGTCTGGATCAGGAAGTCGGAGCTCCGGCTGCGTGCCCAGATCAGCACTGCGGCCACCTGCTCGACGATCGGGGAGCGTGCTCGGACGCCCATCTCGACGACGTTGGTGATCGTGGAACCCCCGCGGGCCAGCGGGGCCAGTACAAAGCCGAGGTCGGGGCCCGGGTTGCGGCCCAGCTCCTGGAGTGCCGTGTCCAGTGACTGGTTGGAAACCGCCATCCGATCGCGCAGGTTGCGGAGCTGGCCGAGGAACGCCCGTTCCATGCGCAGGCGACGGCTGGCCGCCCGGCCGGCGAGGGCGAAGCGAAAGCCCACGGCTCCCGCGATCGGCCCGATGACCCACAGGAGGGTCACTCCGGTGATCCACGCCACCAGGAGTCCGAGCGCGACGAACGCCAGACGCAGGACGACCCAGCGCTGCCACGGCCAGCCCAGCCCGGCCGCTATGTCCTTCTCCCGCTCGAGAACCGAGATCCGCCGATCCCGGGAGGGTCTCAGGCGCCGGAGATCCACGTCGAGGATGGCCGCGCAGGCGGCGCAGGCGCAGGCCAGCGCCACCATGACACCCACCACCAGGAGGACCGGCAGCTGGGCCACCACAGCGAGGGCGGTCACAGGGGTGGCACCTCCTCGCCCCAGAGGTGGGGGCGCAGCCGGGGAGCCAATCGCGAGAGGTTTCCGATGAGGTCGGTCATCCTCTCCCAGCCGCCGAAGCTGGCCTGGCGGTAGACCCACTTGTGGTTGCCGCCCCGCTCCACGGCGAGGATGCCGGTGACGCGGCGGCGGCCATCCTGGTTGGCGAGGTGGACGACGACGTGGATCGCCTGCTCAACGATCCGTCGCGCCATCTTCTCGTTGCCGGCAAAGCGCGGATTCTCCATCACGTACTGGATCGACTGGTCGAGGGCGAGCTCCGCATCCTCTGCGTGGATGGTGGTCATCGAGCCGTCGTGGCCGGTCATCAGCGCCTTGCAGACCGCCGCCATCTCCTCCCCCCGAGACTCTCCGAGGATCAGACGGTCGGGCTGGAAACGCAGGGCGTGGCGGACCAGGCCGAACATGGTCAACTGCCGGGCCTCGGTGTCGGCGCGGATCGAGGGGATGGTGGAAACCGCGGTCGTGAGCCCGTGCCACGGCTCGCCGTCGCCGCGGTCCTGGTCAAGGTGCAGCTCGGCGCCGTCTTCCACGACCACGATGTGGTCGGCAGGCGATGCCAGGCCGCAGAGGACGCGCATCAGGGTGGTCTTGCCCGTCCCCGTCCCTCCGGCGATCAGGATGTTGGCCCGAGCGTGGACCAGCGCTTCCAGGAAGACCGCCATCGGCTGGGGCATGGCCTGCTGCTGGACGTAATCGGAGAGGTCACGCACCCTCGTCCGAGCCGGGATCCGGACCGACGCCTTGACGTTGGACATTCCCGACACCGCCGGGCGCTTCGCGACCACCACTCGCACGACAGAGCCGATGTTGGCCTCGGCAATCGGCATCGCGTCGGTGAGGGTCTGATCCCCGGTGACACCGCGGAGCCGGAGCACTCGCCGGAAGTATTCGATGACGGCGTCATCGCTCTCGAAGGGGGAGTTGCCCTTGAGCACCGCCTTGCGGCCGACGGTGGAAACCATCCAGTGGTCGTGGCCAAGGCAGGCGATGTTCTCGAGATCGGCGCCATAGACGAGGAGCGAGAGCGGCCAGAGGTGCGAGGCCAGCATCATCGCGTTGCAGACCGTCACCGCCCGGTACTGGGGATCCCCTGCCAGTCCTGAGACGACGGGCAGGGGCAGCCCGCTCGCCTGCGGGACCTCGACAGCGCGCCGGACGACGGTTTCGACGTCCTCCAGCAATCTCTCCTCGTGCAGCACCGACGGGGGTTCGCTGCCGCGCATCTGAGCGACCTTGGTGGCGAGGATCTGAGCGATCTCGCGATCCTCAGGGGGAATGGTCGGCCACTCGCGGACCGCGACCGCCTCGCCGGGGGAGCCATACCCCTCCTGTCGGGGGAGGGTCTCCGCGCTCACAGCTGCAGCTCCTGTGCGATGCCAGGGAGGGTCATGGGGACGCCGCTGTCACCCATCCGGGTGGCCGCTCCCTCGTCCCAGTGCCATACGTCGCGAACCGGAAGCTCGGGAAGCTCGCGTTCGATGGTCTCGCCAATGCTGCGATGGTGGGCCCGCGAGCGCTGGAAGCAGAACACGATCTCACCATGGGAAGGCCGGGCGGTACGGAGCACGTTGATGCTCCGGGCGACCAGGGCCGGCTCGTCGCGGACGACGATGAAGACCCGGTGGAAGACCGAGGCGATGGCCTCCGCACTCGTGCGCGGCGAGCGCAAACCGGGGTGCGCGAGGGGGTGCCCGAGATCGGCGATGACCACGTCGCTGTCCAGGGCGGCGATCGCCGGACCGACCCTGCGCAGGCAGTCCGAGATCTCGTAGCCATAGCTGCTGCGGAGCCCAGGGACCACGCGAAGATTGGGGCGCTGCGGAACGCCCACGGCCTGCTCCTCGACGTCGATCGCACGAGCAGGCCGGTCGCCGAAGCAGTTGCCGATGCTGCGGTCCGCGATGCTGAGGTAGAGGAGATCGGCGATGGTGCCGCCCTCCATGTCGCAGTCGACCAGGGTCACGCTGCGCTGCTCGGCGAGGCTCCACGCGAGCGATGTCGCCCAGTACGTCGACGTCTGTCCCGCCCGAGTGGTGCAGACCCCGATGACGAGGGTCACGGTGACGGCGTGGGGGTGGAGGTCGAGGTCGGCGACGGCTTCGCCGCCCCGGATGACGCGGGTGCGGTCGCCGGCGACGAGGCGGCCAGACCAGCGCAGTCACTCGGGGCGAGCTCGCAGATGGCATCCTGAACATTGGCGGGCGGCAGGCCGGTCGGACCGGAGGTGATCGCCACCACGGCATGGAGCTGCGCGCTGGAGGCGGCGATCTCGATCCACGCCAGCTCGTCCTGGCTGCTGACCAGCACGGTGAACTGGCCTCCGCTTACGCCGACCACGGGCACTGCGTGAGCGATGAGCACCTGACTCTCCTGCACAGCCGCGAAGATGTCGATCGACTGCCCGGACTGAATGGGCGGCGGATTGATGATGGACAGGCTGATCTCGATCTCCGCCCCGGGAGGCTCGAGCTCATCGGGGTTCAACAGGTCGCCTGCCTGGAGGGGAAGGGCAAAGCGGGCACCCGCGGGCACCGACGCCAGGGTCTCGTAGTTGAGATCACCGGGAGCGATCCGCAGCGGAACCACGTCGACGTCCGCCGCCGAGTAGACATCGCCGCGCTGCACGAGGGTCCGCAGGCGCAGCACGCTGATGGTCTGGCCACCGCTCACGATCTCGGCGCCGACGATGACCCCGAGGACGGCGATGATCACCACGCTGAAGAAGATTGCCGCGAATACCCGGCGCCGGTTCAAGCTATCCCTCCCTCGCAACTGAGGAAGTCGGATAGTAGCGAACGCCGCAGGGGAACTGCATCCCCTATCATCTCGGCCCGCACCGGCGCGGACGCGATAACGCCGGGGGGCGGGGAGAGGAAGGGCCGGACAGAGGAAGTGGTGCGGTGGAAGCCGGGAACGTGACCCTGGGAGCACTGGCGCCGGAGCGTGACCGGACCCTGGTGGTCCTCTCCCGGGACGGCGAGCTGGCGGTCGGGCTGCGCGAGCGCTTGGAGCGGGCCCGGGTCGTGGTCAAGGACGCCCGCCCCGGGGAGGCCAGCACCGCCGTGGCCTCGTGCCAGCCCTGGCCCTGGATGCTCGTGGGGGATCTCGCCGAGCTGCCGCCCTGCGTCGAGCCGGCTCTGGCACGACACCCCATTCTCGTGCTCTGGCTCGGGCCGGCGCCGCACGGGCTGCCGGCACACGGCCGGGACTTCTCGCGGTACTCGGAGCTCGCGGATGCGGCCAGCCTGGCCCTCGAAGCAGAGGTGGATGGGATGCGACTGGCGACGGGCGCAGGAGTCGCGCTCCCGGGCGGACGGCTCGCCCGCAGCGCCAGCTTGCAGGCCCTGGTCTCCGCACACCCGGCGGGATTCAACCTTCCCCTGATGACCTTCGGCGCTGCGGCCCGGGAACTCTCGGGGAGTGGGGTGAGACTGCGTCCGCGGCGCGATCCCGTGACCGGGTGGGTGTCACTGCAGTGAAGGCAAATGCCGAGGTGCTGCTGCTCGAGGACGACGCGGAGAAGCTGGACGAGCTGCGCCGCCATTTCGCGTCCCAGGGCTTCCATCCACTGGCATTCCGCAGCGCCAACCGCGCGATCGGCGCGCTGCGGGACGGCGGGCCGGCGACCCAACCCCTCATCGCGATCGTCGACTGGGATCTGACCCTGGCGCCGGACCAGTCCTCCAGCAGCAGCGACGCACTCTGCGTCCTGGCGCGTGACGCCTCCGACTGCCTGGTCATCGTCTACACGGCCAACGCCGACTCCTTCCGCGTCCGCAGCGAGATCAACCGAGCTCACCCCCGCGCCTGGCTCCACGACAAGCGGGACGGCGATGCCTCGCTCATGGAGCGTGTCGATCGCATGCTGGACCACCCGGTCGCAGACCTTCGGGTCGAGGACGGCAGCTTCGTGGTGCACGTCCCGAGCCAGGACCAATGCCACCACCGCGAGGCGGTCCGGCTGGTGATCCGCCACCCGGAGATCGTGACCTTCCACTCCGACACTGCGACCCGGGCAGTGCGCCGCTTCGGCGACTGGCTGGCCCGCCACGGCTCTCCGGCCACCGTGGTCAGCCACGGGAACCGCCGTTACCGGCTGGCGGTCGGCGGCACGGAGCCGGCGGCCCACCCCGGCGCTTCGTAGCTGTGAACCTGACCATCGCCGAGATCCGCGAACTGCCCCTCCCCGCCGCGCTGCTGGACCACGACGGCGAGGTCATCGCCGCCACCCCGGAGTGGGGCGGCGCCGGGCCGGGCACGGTCATCTTCGCCCTCCGCCAGACGTGCCTGGCCGTGGCGGTGGTCCCCGCCGACCCCGCGGCGGCCGTCCTTCTTGACGGCCTGCTCGCCGCCATGGAGGCGACCGCCGACGTCCTCGAGAGCACCCAGCGGTTGAGGATCACCATGCTCGCGGCGTCCCTCCGGCTGGTCGCCGGTCGCCAGGTGACCACGGTGGGGACGTCGCACGACGTCATCGACCTCGCGGTGGCCGGCATCAGCGCGCGGACCGCTCTCGAGGTCCATGTCGACGGGCGTCCCGCCTTCCCCGTCCGCGCACCCGAGGTCGCCGCCCTCGCCCTGGTTCAGCTCGCGGTGAACGCGGAGCGCCATACCCGGACCACGTCGGTGACCCTGGTTCAGGACGGCGAGGTGTTCCATCTGGTCTGGCCGGGCGCCGCCGGGCCCGGGACGTTCGCGACCGCGCGCAACCGGCGGGATCGGCAGCGCTGGGGTCTCGGCTTCTGCCGTATCGCGGCTGACACCCTGGGGGGCGCCATCTACCCGCCTGCCGACCGCGGCGACGGAACGGTCGGCGCCACCCTCGAATTGGGTTTGCAGGACCTGACCCTGCCGGTGGCCGCGATCCGCGGCTATCGAGTGGTGAAGGCGACCCGCACGTGGGATGAGGAGACCGGCTGCCTGCCTGGGGCGGGGGTCGAGCCCGGCTCGCGACTGGCGGCCTGCCTCGACGCGGCGAGCAGCTCACCGGGGAGGGCGGTGAACTGCGATGGTTGGGCCGCCCGGCAGGTCAGGGAGCGATCCTGGGTCGCCATCCCACCTGACGACGTCCTCGAGCGTGCCCGCGACGTCCTGGACGGGATCGGCCACGAGCGCGCCCTCTGGGACGGGATCGCCCCACCCCTGCAGGCGCGCGTGTTCGCGCTCACGGCGCTGCTCGCGGCCCGGCTCGGCTCGCCCCTGCCCCGCGTTCCGGCGGGGATCTGGAACCAGCGGATGAGTGCCCTGGCGGCGGCGCTCCGGCTCCCCATGGACGTGCCCCGCCTGACCGCGCTCGGTGGGATCGATCCCCGGGTCGCGGCCTACCTGGCGGCGGAGCTGGGCTCGGAGATGGTGGCGGAGGGGGACGACCTTCTTCTGCGCATTCGCCCTGGGATGGAGGGGGACGCGCGCCTCGTCGACCTCGCCCGGGTGGGCGACGCTGTTCGGCTCACCTGAGGGCCTGAGGCGACCCCGGAAGTTGTGCCTTGAGGGCAGCGATGGCGTCGAGGACATCCTTGAGGCCGCCTTGGGTGTGGACATCGAGCGCGTCGGCGATCTTCTCCGTGTCCTCGAAGCTCTTGGCGGAGCGGGCATCGCTGGCCGCGTTCTGCAGGTTCTGCCCCACCATGATCGCGGGCATCAGAACCAGCTCGATGCAGGTGCTGAGAAACCACGTCGCCAGGAGGTTGAACCCGAAGCCCAGGAAGAACGCGGGCAGTATCCACTGGGCAGGGACCACCCCCATCTCGTGCAGGCAGGAGGGCAGGATGGTGAAGCACGCGAGCCAGAAGATCCAGAAGCAGGTCATGGTCCCGACGTTCTTCGTCAGCCACACGGCCACCGTCTTGTTGAACCGCGCGTACCGCGTGTCCGTCGCCATGCGGTCGATGACCCTGCCATGGACAGGGTGCCCTAGCTTGGTCCAGCCGTGAGTTGGGGTCGCTGGTGTCTGATTCTTCATGGCGGAGATGCTCCGGGATACTTCCCGGGTTCGCCGTCGATCTTGGCTCACCGTTAACCTGAGATCATGGCTACCGGTCGGAGGCTGCCGGCCGCGCGACGCCGCGTCGCCGGTGGGCCCTTGATGAGCGCCATCCAGACCCGCCAACGGACCCACGACCGGCAGGCCCCCGCGTCAACTTGCGGTACACACATCCGTTCGCTATAATACGGACATGTATAACGGCGACGGCGAGACCACAGCGAGGGCGGGTGACATCGCCGCTCTCGAGAGCGCCGTCACGCTGTTCCGGGTCCGACCGCGCGGGGCGCGTCCGGCGGCACAGCTGCGCGGTCGGATGCTCCGGCTGCGCCACCTGATCGATGTCCTGGAGCTCGAGTTCGCCAAGGACGCGGCGAGCCTGTCCGGGTGCGACGAGCTGGAGTGGCAGGGTCACATCAGCCCCATTCAGTGGGTCAAGCACGAGTGCCGGACCACCACCACCGCCGCGATCGACGCCTGTGACGTGGGCGTGCAGGCGGCGCTTCTTCCCGAGAGCGTCCACGCTCTTCTGGACGGCGCGATCGGCTTCGGCCACCTGGCCCTCCTGGCCCGGACCGCCGAGGCCATCACCAGCTCCGCGACTTCCTCCGACTTTGAGGAGGCGCCGCTGCTCGCCAAGCACGGCAGCACTCGGTGGCGAAGTTCCGCCACGACTGCGAGCATGCTCGCCACGCCGCCGACCAGCGGCGCTTCCTCACCGAGCAAATCGACCGGGTGGAGGCCCAGACCCTCGAGCTGAAGCCGGCGGCGGGAGGGGCTCTCTTCCTCCGCGGCTTCCTCGATTGCGAGGGGGGCGCCACCCTGCGCACCGCCCTCGAGCCACTGGCCCGGAGGGGCGGCGAAGACGACCTCCGCCACCGCGACCGCCGGCTTGCCGACGCCCTGGTGGAGCTGGCGGGGCATGCGCTGGACAGCGGGGCCCTGCCCCAGAGCTCCGGCCAGCGTCCCCACCTCCAGGTCACCGCCACCCTGGACACGCTCAAGGGGCTTGACGGCTCTCCGGCGGGCGAGCTGGAGTGGGGTGGACCGATCGCCACCGAGACGGTCCGCCGGCTGGGCTGCGATGCCGCGGTCGCCCGGGTGCTCTTCGACACCGAGTCGGGTGTCCTCGACGTGGGCAGAGCGCGGCGAGTGCCGGCGGCGGCGACCCGCCGGGCGCTCCAGGCCCGTGACCGGGGCTGCGTGTGGCCCGGCTGCGACCGGCCCGCGTCATGGAGTCAGGCACACCACCTGCGCCACTGGGCTCAGGGCGGTGCGACTGATCTAGACAATCTTGTCACGATCTGTCGTGCCCACCACTGGAAGGTGCACGAGGGCGGCTGGCGGCTGATCCGCACCGATGAGGGGATGGTGGTCCTCCCACCCGTGCCCCTCGACCTGCGCCCGCCCGCGACACCAGCGGCCGGCGAGCCGCCATCTCTGCTGATCGACACCCCGTGGAGGTGGGCTCCTGACGCGCCGCCCAGCCCGGGACGTGGATCGCCGCTGCCGGTCGCCACCGCACCGCCGCAGGCCCGCGGTCCCGACGAGCCGTCGACGGCCTGATCGCCGCGGGCGCCCGTAGCTGACCTCACCGCAGGAGAAGGGCCATTGGCCCCGGTCGACTGGCCCGCCTGATCCCGATCGGCGACGAGCTGGCGAGAGCAGCGGCGGCCGGTGAAGCGCGCAGAGATCATCCTTGCAGCGGCACCGAGCAGTCGAGCGGGTGAGAGCGCAGGTGCTCAGGGGGCGGTGACGAGGTCGACCACGATGTCCGAATTGGGGAAGTAGTCGCTCACCCAGAGGGACGGCGCCCCCCCGGCGGGATGGACGCCGCCGAAGCCGTCGAGCGTGTCGACACCGGTGCCCGCCGAGGCCACCGCGATGCCCCGGACTATGTCCCAGTTGGGCCAGTAGCCGCTGGGCGTGATCGCCGGGGCGCTGCCGAAGGGGTGGATGCCCCCAAACCCGTCCACGGTGTAGCCCCCGGTGGCTGTGGCGACGATCCCGCGGGCGATGGTCCAGCCCGGCCAGTAGCCGGAGGGAGCGTAGTAGGGGGCCCCGTTGAAGGGATGGATGCCCCCGAAGCCGTCCATCACGTAGCCCTCGTCCGTGCCCGGGATCACCGTGACCTTGGTGGCGATGTCCCAGCCCGGCCAGTAGCCGGTGCCGTTGCAGGGGACGTCGCCGATGACCGCGCTGGAGTCGGCCCAGGGGTGGAGACCGCCGAAGCCGTCGAGGACGCAGCCGGCCGCGTGCTGGACGCCGCCCACGGTGATGCAGAAGGCGGCGACGTCGTTGGCGATCGCCCAACCCGGCCAGTAGCCGGTGATGTCGGGGATGGCGGGCATGGGAGTGCCGGCGGCGGCAAACGGATGCAGCCCACCGAAGCCGTCCATCACCCACCCCGAGTACTGCCCGGTGGTGTCACAGGGATCCATGACGATCGACTTGGCGATCTGCCAGCCGGGCCAGTAGCCGGTGGTGCTGACGGGCGGGGAGTCGCCCAGATTGTGGACGCCCCCGTAGGCGTCGAGGGTGTAGCCGCCACCCGGCGTCGAACTCGGATTGGGGCTGCTTGGCAGCGAAGCCAGGTGCGCCTCGTAGCCTGCCCCAAAACCGGGGCACACTGTCCCCGAGTAGCTGGAGATCAACACCGGTCCGTTATTACAGCCCCAGGTGTCCCACGTCCAGGCCAGATAGCTGACGCCAAGGGGATCTGCCCAGGCCATGTAGGCGTCGATGTAAGTGTCGGCCTGATCGTCTTCGCCGATCTCCCCCGAGATGAGCGGCACCTGAGCGGCCACCGGCGCCAACTCGGAGTTCCAGCAGCTCGCCGTGGTGCAGATGTTGAAGTTGTAGCCGTGAAAGGAGGCGGAGAGCTGGTGCAGCGGATCGGAAGGCTCGTACTGGAGCCAGTGATCGAGGGTGTTCGTGTATTGCACCCCGGGGCTCATCACCACGTTGGTGGCACCCGTCGCTCGGACGTCGTTGAGCAGCTCCTGCATGCCGGCAGCGGTGTAGGAGACCCCCGGACAGGTGCCACCGTCGAGCACGCACTTCCAGGCGGCCGTCGTGTCCTGGTTGCTGTCGGGGTAGGGCTCGTTGAAGAGATCGAAGATCACCGCCGGGTTACTCTTGAAGGCGGTCGCGACGGAGGTCCAGAAGGCCGGCGAGTTGCCCTGGTCCGGCATCGGCTCTTGGCCGGTCGCCAGGGTGGCCCCCGGCGCCGACCAGTGAAGGTCGAGGATGGCGTACAGCCCGTAGGAGTTGAGCAGGGAGACGTAGTTCTCGATCGCGGTCTGGTAGGGTGCGCCTCCAGGGCTGGCGCCGTTGATCCCCAGCCAGCAGTCCTCGTTCAGCGGCACCCGCACGGCGTTGATGTCCGATGACGCCATCGCCGCGACACTGGCTGCATCCGACGGTCCGTCGAAGACGTCGCCTGTCCCCTGGACGCACATGTACTCGCTGCCCGAGCGGTCGACGCCGTGCAGTGTCACCACGTTGCCCGCGGAGTTCACGAGCTGGTTCCCCTGGACATGGATCGACAGTGTCGACGTCGCCGCGGCCACCCGCACCCCCAACCCCTGCGACAACGAGGCCACGGCGAGCGCCGCGATGGCGACGCCGACAAGACGCTTCACGACACCGCGCTGGGTTCGGGTCCGGAGATGGCCATCAGCGTCTCCCGGGTCGGAGGTTGTCGACTGGTTGGCCATCTCCCCCCGGCAAGGTGGACCGGCCACACCTTCCCGCTCCGCCCCGATGGTGTGCGCTCTTATCCCGCGGCTTGTTGCCGAGGCGTTACCGCTTCCTCTGAGGTCTCGCGGCCCCGCCGTGACGCGGCCGTCACCGCGCCGCGACCCGCTCCCCATGACGGGGCCTCCGCCCGCCGGCGACACCGGCGGCGGGCGAGCCGTTGACGGTCTGATCGCCGCGAGCGCCCGTAGCTGGCCTCACCCGGGAGGTGCACGCCTGACGCGCCGCACGGAGGAGGTGACGGATAACGCCTCGTGATAGCCTCTTCTCACTGTGCAACGGGGGTTGCCGAGCCGTCTGGTCCGGGCGGGCGTCGGCCTGGGACTGGCGCTGGGAGCATTGGCACTGGGTGTGGCTGGTCTCAGCCCCGCCTGGGTGCCCGGTGTGGGAAGCCCGTATGTGCCGCTCTCCCCTTACCGACTTCTCGACACTCGCCTGACGGGGAATCCACTTGGCGCGGAGGACGCCCGGGAGATGACCGTGGCCGGCGTGGACAGGGTGGCCGCCGACGCTGTGTCCGTGGTGCTGAATATCACGGTCACCGCACCGAGTGCCGCCAGCCAGGTCACCGTGTATCCAGCCGGCACCAGCACTCCCACCATCGCCAACCTGAGCTTCTCGAGTGGCGAGACCGTGGCCAACCTGACCGTCGTCCCGATTGGGGCCGGCGGCCAAGTCGCCATCTCCAACGCGACGGGCACGGTGCAGGTGGCCGTTGACCTGGAGGGCTACTTCGCGGCCGACTCGCGGAGCAGCACGGCAGGAAGCTACGTTCCTCTGAGTCCGGCCACGATCGTCGACACCCGGACTGGGAGGGGTGAGCCCAACGCTGGAAACCCACTGGCGCCGGGAGCGGGCTTGGACGTCCAGGTGGAGGGTGATGGCGGAGTTCCACGCAAGGGCGTCCTGGCGGTGGCGCTCAGCGTCGCCGTGACCGACACCACGCAATCCAGCTCCCTCACCGCGTTCCCAACCGGTGAGGCGATGCCGATCTCCTCCAATCTCGACTGGTTGGCGGGCGAGACCGTGGCCAATCAGGTGATCTCCGCGGTCGGCTCCGAGGGAGAGGTGAGCTTCTTCAACGCACAGGGGGATGCCGATCTGGTCGTGGTCGTCGTGGGTTTCTTCACCGACGGGCTCAGCACACCCACGGGTGCCAGCCTCTACATTCCGATGCCACCGGTCCGGGTGCTCGACACGAGGTCGGATGCCGGAACGCTTGAGCCGGACGGTTACCTCGCGGAGCAGTTCGCAGGGATCGATGGGATCAGCCCGACCGCCGATGCCGTGGTCGCCAACCTCACCTCCGCCGACGCCACCCAGCCCAGCTTCTTCAGTGTTCTTCCCGAACAGGCGGCCGGGGCGATCCTCGCCGTGAACCTCGGAGCGAGTCAGGCCGCCCCCAACCTGATGTTCGCCGCCCTGAACGCAGACGGTGGGGCCAGCATCTACAACGGTACCGGCACGGCTGATGCGGAGGTCGACGTCTTCGGGTACTTCGAGCCCGAGGGAACACCCAGGGGGAGCGCCGTCCTGCCCTGCACCTCGGCCAGTCTGGTCGCCAGCGCCAGCACCGACCCGGAAGGAACTCCGGTGACAGTTGACACCACCGCCACCTGCCCCTCGAGTTCACAGATCAGCTATGAATACTGGTACCGGCCGTGGTACAGCTCGGTCTGGCTGCTGGCCAGCGGTTGGGGCGGCGCGGACAGCTATTCCTACAACACTTCAACGTGGGCCGTCGGCCCCTACAGCCTGGCCGTGTGGGCCAGCAGCGGCACCTCATACCAGGGCACCGTCGCGACGACCGCGCTGGTCTCTGAGCCCGCCTATCAGTACATCGATCATGCCATTCCCACGGAGGCTGCCCTGGCCAGTTACATGGTCGGTCCGGCCAACATGGGGACCATCGCCGGGTGCTATGCCGACTGGGCGTCGGGCGCCAACTGTGGCGAGGACGGCGTCCCGGGTCAATGCACCTTCTGGGCGGAGATGAACTGGGACAGCCCCTACTCCAGCATCATCCACGGCAATGCGGCTGAATTACCCGGCAGCTACACCAAACTGACGAGGAACCAGGTCGCCACCACCCCATCTGTGGGAGATCTGGCGGTGTGGGACGGTCCCGGGCATTATGCCGACGGTTCGGCCGGCCACGTCGCCGTGGTCACCGCAGTGGCCGCCGATGGCAGCTTCTACACCGTCAGTCAGATGAATTGGGACGACCTGAGTTGGGATATCTCGACCATGAATGTGCCCTTCAGTGCCAGCCTCGCAGCCAGCCAGCACCTGCTGGGCTTCTTGCCACCCGGATGACGTTGCCGGACGGAGTCTCGGGTGCAGAATCCCCGTCCGTAGACTCTGAGAGACCGGGTCCACGAGCCAGGTGGGGTTTATGGCGGGGAGAGCGACGCACCGGGCCGGCCGGGGTGGCACCGCGACCTCCTGACGACGGTGGGTCAGAGGCTGCTGACGGCGCAGGCGGTGCCGTACCGGCGCGCCGACCGCGCACGAGTGAGGGTTTGGACGTGGGTGGGAGTCAGGTCAGTGGGCCTGCGCTACGTACATTTGGCCGTTGCTGGGGAGCATCTGCGTCACCGGGCCAACGATGGGTCCACTTATCTAGGGGGCGCTGACTAGATCGACAGTTATGTCCCAGTTCGGCCAGTAGCCGCTGGGTTCGAAGAAGGCGGCCCCTCCCGCGGCATGGATCCCGCCGAAGCCGTCCAGGGTGTAGACACCGGTGTTACCGCCGCCCGTCCAGGCCACCGCGATGCCGCGGACGATGTCCCAGTTTGGCCAGTAGCCGCTGGGGGTGATCACGGGGGCGTTGCCGAAGGGGTGGATGCCCCCGAAGCCGTCCACGGTGTAGCCCCCGGTGGCGGTGGCCACGATCCCGCGGGCGATGGTCCATCCCGGCCAGTACCCCGAGGGGGCGTAGTAGGGCGCCCCGTTGAAGGGATGGATGCCCCCGAAGCCGTCCATCACGTAGCCGTAGTCGTGTCCGGGAACCACGGCGATCTTGGTGGCGATGTCCCAGTTGGGCCAGTAGCCGGTGCCGGTGCAGGGGACGTCGCCGATGACCGCGCTGGAGTCGGCCCAGGGGTGGAGGCCGCCGAAGCCGTCGAGAACGCAGCCGGCAGCGTGCTGGACGCCGCCCACGGTGATACAGAAGGCGGCGACGTCGTTGGCGATGGTCCAGCCCGGCCAGTAGCCGGTGATGTCAGGAACGGCGGGCATGGGGGTGCCGGCGGCGGCAAAGGGATGGAGACCGCCGAAGCCGTCCATCACCCAGCCGGAATACTGCCCAGAGGTGTCACAGGGGTCCATGGCGCTGCTCTTGGCAATCGACCAGCCGGGCCAGTAGCCGGTGATGGTGACCGGCGGCGAGTCACCGAACGCATGGACTCCCCCGAAGGCGTCCAGGGTGTAGCCGCCCCCGGGGACGTACGAGTAGGCGGAGGGATCGCTGACCGACCCACCGTCCGGGTTGGACACCGTGACGCCAACGGTTCCGGTCCCCGGCGGGGTCACGGCGGTGAGCTGCGTGCGACTGACGAACTGCACCCTGGTGGCCTGGCTACGGCCGAAGGTCACGGTGGCTCCGTCCTCGAAGCTGGAGCCGGTGATGGTGACCGGCTGCCCGCCGATCACCGAACCCGAGTTGGGGCTGACCGCGGCGATCGTGAGCGCAGCCGCCGAGTCCACCTCTGTGAACGACCACGTGATCGCGGGCTGCCCCGGTTGGTTGATGGTGGTCTGGTAGCTACCATCGGCCAACGGGTGGCGCGGGATCAGAACGACCACATTGTCACCCTGCAGGATCTGCAGCCCGACCGGCCCGTAGATGGAATCCGTGGTGTAGTAGGTGTGCTCGTCCACCACGCACAGCGTTCCGCCGGTGCTGGTCTCTGCCCCGGTGGGCCCGGTCAGCTGTGCGGTCAAGCCGGATACCGGAGCCTGGGGCAGAAGGGCGATCAGCGGGAGGCCGGCCGTCCCCGACCACCCACAGGTCTGGAGCGGATCGGGCGACTCTCCTCCGAAGGTCTTGAGATCGGTGGTCATCCCCGGACCGGGGAAGAGTACCGGGCTGGTCGCAGGTGGCAGGCTGTAGTCAAACCCGCTGATGACGTCCAAGCCGGCCGACCCCGTCGTCGGATCATCCGCGAAGGCCACCTGAGTGAGATCGGGGCGCAGCATGCCCACCGCGTGGAAGGGTGCGGCCAGCCACCCGTCGATGTACTGCACGGGCGTGAAGAACGCGCAGCATGGATAGAGATCGCTGGAGGCCCCTTCGTGAGCCCCGGCGGCGGTGTAGTACGGGCTCGCCGGGTTCTCGTCGTGCAGGTCGGCGTACTGGCCGGTGAGGAGGCTCGGCGGGGTGTCCGCCAGGTAGGTCAGGTGATCCTGGATCCCCGCATCCCAGGTGGGCTGATCGGCGACCGGACTGAGACCGGAACCTTCGCGATAGGCATTGATCTCGCCCAACCAATCCTGATCCGAGCCGACCTCGGATGTGAGGCGGCCGGAGGCTGTCGACCCGGACGCGGCGGCAATGCGAGACAGGCCCTCCACTGATCGGCCCGCGGTCTGAGTCGGCAGGGCGAACATGGCGACGACGACGAGGACCGCGGGAACTCTCATCAGCCGCCGAGAAAGTGGGCGCCGGCGCGGGCTAGCGCTGCGCTTCCAGGATAGGCCAAGCAGCCCGGGGATCATGATCGAGCCCTCGCCAGCAAGGGATAATCAAGGGAGACTACCACGGTCGCGGGGTGGCCAAAGCGATGATGACGGAGTCTGTCACACAGGCCAGCAATGTCGACGAGCGGGTTGGACAGTGAGCCAGGCTGGCGGCATGAACGGCGCCATGGCCTCGACCGATCCAGACAATCCTGTCACCATCTGCATCGACCCCGCCTGGGTCGGCCATCATGCCTGCTCAGGCCAGCTGAGGATCCGCCACCGGCACCGCCGCTCGCTCGATGGTCAGCTCACCGCGGGCCGCATCCACATCGACCGTGTCGCCCTCGCCGTACCGGCCCTCCAGGATGGCCATCGCGATGGGGTCCTGGAGGCGGTGCTGGATCACTCGCTTGAGCGGCCGCGCCCCGTAGGTGGGGTCATAGCCCTCCGCGGCGAGCAGGTCCACCGCGGCCGGTGAGACGCTGAGGTCGAGCTTGCGCGCCGCCAGGCGGTCGCGCAGGCCGCGGAGCTGGATCAGGACGATCTGGCGGAGCTGTGCCTGATCGAGACGGGAAAAGACGATCACCTCGTCGACCCGGTTGAGGAACTCGGGCCGGAACTGCTGGCGGAGCAGCCCCATCACCTGCTCGCGGACCCTGGCGACCGCGGAGGCGTCCCCCGGGGCCCCCGGCGAGCCTGCTCGCTGGGGCGGGTCGTGGGGCAGCTCAGCGATGAGGTCGGAGCCGAGGTTGCTGGTCATGATCACGACCGCGTTCTTGAAGTCGACGGTCCGGCCCTGGCCGTCGGTGAGCCGGCCGTCCTCGAGCAGCTGAAGCAGGATGTTGAAGACGTCGTGGTGCGCTTTCTCGATCTCGTCGAGGAGGAGCACGCAGTAGGGACGGCGGCGCACCGCCTCGGTGAGCTGGCCGCCCTCCTCGTAGCCGACGTAGCCCGGAGGCGCGCCGACCAGGCGGGAGACGGTGTGCTTCTCCATGTATTCCGACATGTCGAGACGGACCATCGCCTGCTCGTCGTCGAAGAGGAACTGGGCGAGAGCCCGTGCCAGCTCGGTCTTTCCCACCCCGGTGGGGCCCAGGAAGATGAAGGACCCGATGGGCCGGTTGGGATCGGCGAGGCCGGCCCGCCCCCGCCGCACCGCGTTGGCGACGGCGCTGATGGCATCGTCCTGACCGATCACGCGATCGTGGAGGCGCTCCTCGATGTGGAGCAGCTTCTGGACCTCGCCCTCCAGCATCTTGGTGACCGGGACGTGCGTCCAGTTGGCGACGACCTCGGCGATGTCCTCGGCGTCGACCTCCTCCTTGAGCAGGGGATGGTCGCCGCGGACCTCACCGAGCCGGGCCTCCTCGGCGGCGAGGCCTCGCTCCAGCTCGCCGAGCTGTCCATAGCGGAGCTCGGCCGCCCGCGCGTAGTCCGCCGAGCGCTCGGCGCGCTCCGCCTCGTGCTTGACCTGCTCGATCCGCTCCTTGACGTCGCGGATCCCGTTCATCGCCCCCTTCTCCTGCTCCCAGCGCTGGCGCAGGCCGCGGGCCTGCTCCTGCAGGTTGGCCAGCTCCTTCTCCAGCGCTGCCAGCCGCTCCCGGGAGGGGGCGTCGGACTCCTTGCGGAGCGCCTCGCGCTCGATCTCCAGCTGGCGGATCTCGCGCTCCACCACGTCCAGCTCGGTGGGGAGGGAGTCGATCTCTATGCGCAGCCGCGAGGCCGCCTCGTCGATGAGGTCGATCGCCTTGTCGGGNNTCCTTCTCGATGTGCTTGCGGTACTCGTCCAGGGTGGTCGCGCCGATGCAGCGCAGCTCGCCGCGGGCGAGCGCCGGCTTGAGCATGTTGCCGGCGTCCATGGCGCCCTCGGCGGCACCGGCACCCACGATGGTGTGCAGCTCGTCGATGAAGAGCACGACGCGGCCGTCGGAGGAGGTCACCTCCTTGAGCACCGCCTTGAGCCGGTCCTCGAACTCGCCGCGGTACTTGGACCCCGCGACCATCGCGCCGAGGTCGAGGGCCACGAGCCGACGGTCGCGCAGTCCCTCGGGCACGTCACCGCTCGCCATCCGCTGGGCCAATCCCTCGGCGATGGCCGTCTTGCCGACTCCGGGCTCGCCGATGAGAACGGGATTGTTCTTGGTCCGGCGGGAGAGCACCTGGATCACCCGGCGGATCTCATTGTCACGGCCGATGACCGGGTCCAGCTTGCCCCGTCGGGCGGCATCGGTGAGGTCGCGGCCGTACTTGGCCAGGGCGTCGTACTTCTCCTCGGGGTTGGCGTCGGTCACCCGCTGGCTGCCGCGGACCGCCTCCAGGGTCGAGTAGACCTTCTCCGGGGTGACCCCTGCCTGCTGGAGCATCCGGCCCGCCTCGCCCGTCTCCTGGCGGGCGATCGCGAGCAGGAGGTGCTCGGTCGAGACGTACTCGTCCTTGAGCCTCGCCATCTCGTCGAAGGCGGCCATCAGGACCTCACGGAGGGCGCTGCCGGCCGGCGGCTCGCCGCCGCCGATCTGCTTGGGGCGGGCTTCGAGCACTGACTGGAGGCGCGCCGCGAGAGGCTCGGGCTGGACCTCCATCCGCCGCAGGAACGCGGGGACCAGCCCGTCGTCCTGGTGGAGCAGGGCGAGCAGGAGGTGTTCGGGCTCGACGGTCGGGTGCTGGAGGCTGGTGGCCGCCGTCTGGGCGGCCTGCAGAGCCTCCTGGGAACGTTCGGTGAATCGATCAAGGCGCATCTCTTCTCCATACCACGCGGGCGCCGCGGCCAACCGGCGGGACCGCAGCGAGGACTGGCCCCCGGCGCCGGCGCGTATCTGAACGCCCCGGCCGGGCACCTGCCCGCTAGGCTTCTGACGTGTCGGTCCGGCTCTCCATCCTCGGCAGCGGCAGCGCCTTCAGCGGCTGCGGGTTCAACGCCTCATCCGTCCTGGACGAGCGCGTGATGGTCGACGTCGGCGCACCGCCCCACGTCCTCCTCCCCCGCCTCGGCTTGCGCATCCAGGACATCGAGCTGGTGCTGCTCACCCACTTCCACATGGACCACATCGGGATGCTGCCGCTCCTCCTGGGCGCGCTGGCCCACGCCGACGAGCCACCCGAGCCGGGGCGGCTGGCCATCGCAGGGCCGGTCGGGACGCGAGAGCTGATCCGCCGGCTCACCGTCGCCGGCTTCGGCGGATCCACCCAGAGCCGGGTCGAGGAGGTGGTGGCACCGCGCTACGTGGTGCTCCAGGACGGCAGCGATGTCGAGATCGGGGGCAGCCGGGTGCGCAGCCACGCGGTGGTCCACAGCACCTGCCCCTCGCTCGCGTACTCGGTGACCCGGGCCGGGCTGCGCGTCGGCTTCACCGGCGACACCACGCTCTGCGCCGGGCTCCGCCGGCTCGCCGGTGAGGTCGACGTGCTGGTCTGCGAGTGCTCCGGAGTGGACGGCCCGGTGAGCGGCGGCCACCTCTGGCGGGACGAGGTGGCGGCCCTGGTCCGAGAGCACCCGCAGGTGCGATTCGTCCTCAATCACCTCTCCGGGCGCGTGTCGGTTTCCGGAGCGCTGATCGCCCACGACCTGCTGACCCTGGAGCTGACCGCGTAGAAGGGTCGGCGGGTGCGCGGTAAGCAGCACTACCGGATTGCACGCCGCCGGGCGGCATGAGGCCTCCAGCCGGACGGCAGCCGCTCCTGCCGCCGCCGGCGGCGCGGACGATCGCCCCGGGATCAGAATCCCGGGGCGCTGCACTGCCCGGAGCGGGCGCCGGTCACGGTGTTGGGGTAGCCGCCGTCCGCCGGAGCCGGAGTGTTGCCGCTGGATGCCAGCGGTCCGGTGATCTTGTTGCCCTCGATGAGGGTCGGCCCCCAACATTTCCGGTCAGTAGAAACGGCCACGAAGTGTCAGTAGATCGGCCAACACTGACACTTCGGATTTCTCTTGCCTGAGCTCGGCATTCCGCTCTGTGCGGTTCCCCACACAAGCGTGCGCTGACATTTGAGTGAGGGTTTACAGCCGGGGCACCGTCTCCGCCTCGACGGCGCGATCGGCGAGGAGCGCCAGGGCTCGGTGGCGCAGCAGCGCCAGGGTCTGGGAGTCCTCGACGACCCGCATCCCCAGGGGGGCCAGGCGATCGGAGAGCTCGGAGACGGCGGCCTGGATCCCGGCGATCGAGGTCTCGAGAATCAGGCCGACCTCACAAGCCGGCGCCGCTCCCCTTCGCGGCCAGCAGCGCGCTGCCCTGCGGCCGATCCACCCGGCCCCAGAGCAACACCGCGACCCCGGCGACGCCGACCCCGGCAGCCCCGAGCACTCCTCCGAGCGCACCGGTCTCGCCCCACAGCTGGGGTAGGAACGAGCGGTCGAGAACGGCCAGCGCAACCGGGAATGAGGCTCCCTGGGCATGGCTGTAGGCGCCGAGGGCGGCGAGGACGAAACCGATGCCGATCGCCACCACCGCGATGAGGCTGGCGCCGACCACCGCCCCCAGGCCACCCTGCCGGGCCAGCCGGTGCATGACGCACCCGACGGCCGCCCCCACCAGCACCGCCGCGGGAGCCAGCTCGTCGCCGGTGGCGACGGCGACCGCCACCCAGAGGGTGGTGAGCAGAAGCCCCACGGCAAGGGCCGCGGCCGCCCCCACCAGAAGGCGCTCCGAGCCTGAGCGGGATGCCTCCGGCGTCGCGGTTTCGGGAACGGCTGCAGGGGGCCAGGCGGCCGCAAGCGGGTTCGGAGAGGTGCCCAAGGCGGGAAGCCCGGCGGCCAGCGGAGCCGCGTTCAGGAAAACCGGAGAGAGCTGGCGGGCGCCGGGCGGCGACCACGGTACGGGCGGTACGGTCGGCCCGACGGCGGGCGCCGGGGCTGCCGGGCGCTCTCGCGGGCTCCAGGCCGGAGGCGCTGCAGCGCCGGACGCGCCTTCGCGAGACCCCCACCCGCTACTCGGCGGACCCACGGCGGCCGGGGCCTCCCGCGGCGGCCATTCCGGCGTCGCGGCAGAGCCGGATGGAATCTGAGCCGGGAAGGCGGGCGCCGGAGGAGGAGGCGCGACCGGCCCCGGAATCGCCGTCGGACCGGGTGTGGACCGAACCTGCCAGCCCACCCCGCCGGGCGGCTGTGAGGTGCTGGGCGCCGCGGCCGGTGGCGCCGGCGGGCGGGGGGCGTGCAGCGGCGATGTCGGTACCCAGCCCATGGGTGGCGGAGCCGAGAACGGGGTTGGGAGTGGCGGGGCGGCGGTGACCTCGGGCCGGCCGCCTGTCCCGTACGCGGCCTGGGGACCCAGGCGCGCGGCTTCGGGTGGCGCAGCCGCCGGACCGTCAGCGACGCTGGCGCGACCGGTCGCCGGATGGACCAGGGGTCGCTGGCAGACGGGGCAGGTGGTCCGCCCCTGGTACCACCTCCAGCAGGCGACGCAGACGAGCTGGTCGGGCATTTCGGGGCACATGATGCGCCCCAAGCGCTTCGGGGTTCCGCTCTGTGACCCGGGCGTGACGCATCCGCGCCCCGCGTCCACGCGAGTCGGTAGCGTCCGCGTGAAGGACCGGTGACGCTCTTGGCGGGTTCGCAGTAAACGCGCCTATCGTGGTGCTCCACCGAAGCGCAACGACGGAGAGCGGATGCAACAGCCACCGGACCGGCCGGGCTGGCAAGGCGCGGGACGCCTCGACGCCGGATGGGAGGAGCGCGGCAGCTGGGCCGCACCGCCGCCGGAACCCCCCGACGCGCCGCCACCGCCGTCGTGGTCCACCCCGGAATCCGGAGGAAAGCGGCGCCGCTCGCTGAGCCTGGCAGCCGGGCTGGCCAGCTTTGTCCTGGTTGGCGGGGTCGCCCTCGCCGCGCTGACCGCCTTCGCCCTCCTGCGGGTCCCGAGGGACGCCCTCAGCCCGATGGTTCCGGAGAACAGCGTGGTCTACATGACCGCCGAGATCCAACCTTCGGGCACTCAGGCGCTGGCGCTTTCCGCGCTGGCCGCCAAGTTCCCGGCCCTGAGCGACACATCGACCCGGGCGCAGTGGGTCGATTCCCTGCTCGACGACGCGCTGAACGGATCCGGGCTCGGCGACTCCGACGTTCTCCCCTGGCTGGGCCCGCAGATCGGGTTGAGTGTGGGCCCCCAGGCGCTGGCGAGCGGCGACTCCGGGGGTGCCTACGCCGCCTACGTGAGCACCGACGACAGCTCCGCGACCCAGGCCGCGCTCCAGAAGTACCAGCAGGCGGAGTCGACCAGCCAGGACGGCATCACCTACAGCTTCAGCACTCAGACGTACCAGGGGATGACGATCACCACCGTCACCGAGAACCTGGACATCTTCCAGTCGATCTGCCCGAACCTCGGTGAGGGCTCCTGCCCGTCCCCGGCTCCCTCGTCGACTTCGGACCTCGTGCCGGCCGGGTCCTACGCGATCGTGGGCAACGCGCTCGTGGTGGCGGGATCGACCAGCTACCTGGAGGAGATCATCGACACCGAGCAGGGACGCAACCCCAGCATTGCATCGAGCCCCGACTTCCAGCGGGTGCTCGGACAGCTCCCCGCCGACCGGCTCGGCCTCGTCTTCATGGACTATCCCGGGCTGGTCAGCATGCTGCAGGGTGAGGCCGCGGCCATGCAGGGCGAAGGAGCTTCGCTTCAACCGGAGCTCAAGGTCCTCCAGGCATATCAGGGGATGGGGGTGAGCGTCGCGGCGGAGTCCGACGGCCTAGCCATCGATGCGGTCACCGATTACGACCCCAGCCAGTTCAGCGCTGACCAGCAGGCGGCGCTCGCTACAGCCCCCGACCAGAACGCCACAGCCGGATTGACCCCCGCGGGGGTGGTGGCCTTCTACGGCTTCACGGGAGTGCAGTACATGGTCAGCGAGCTGGTGAACGAGCTCGACTCCCTCTCTCCGGACGTGGGCAGCTTTCTGAGCTCGAGTGGCCTAGGGGCGGCTCTCGCCGACCTCACCGGCGACCTCGGCCTCGAGCTGGACGACCAGAACGGTGCCCCAGCGGGCGCTCTGATCGTCGGCACCACCGATCCGACCGCGACCCGCCAGTTCCTGGACACCTCGCTTCCGTCGCTGCTCGGCAACCTCCTTGACCTCGCCGAGGTCGGCGCACCGTCGTGCTCCCAGACGTCGGATGGCGGAACCGAGTGCGCGCCGGAGGGCGGGGTGGGCGCAACTTTGAGCCACATGACGTATCAGGGCTCGGATATCTCCGAGCTCGCCATCTCCAACAGCGGCGTGACATTGGCCTGGACTGTGGTCGATGGCAAGGCGATCATCGCCACCAGCCCCTCCGAGGTCAAGGCGATCATCGCCACCTCGCAGGGCGCTCCGAGCCTCGCCCAGTCCGCGGGATACTCCCAGACGGCGGGCAGCCAGCCGTCGGTCGCGGTCGGCTACATCGACATGTCCCAACTCTCCACGCTGATCGAGCAGATCCTCGGCCCCGCCAACCAGGCGGCCTTCGACACCAACGTCCTGCCCAACCTACGGCCGATCAGCTCGATCTCCCTCACGGAGACCAGCACCTCGGGCGCGACAGCGGACCATATCCTGATCGAGGTGCCGTAACCGACCGCTTTCGAGGTGAGGATGCCCCGGGGAGGGGGGCACCGACATGACGTGCTGCCCGGGGCGGCCCTCGATCCGCCGGTGCATGCCGGGGAACGGCGTTTCCGTCAGTCCCTCGATGGCGGTGATGACGCGCAGCGCCTGCCGCGGCGCTCGTTAGTCAGCATGGAAGCAGCCCGGTCCTGAAGAAGGGCCAGCGCAACGAGCATCGTGGGTTACGCGGGTGGACGAAGCTCACCCCGCGCAGAGCCACATCGTTGGAGGCCAGCCCCATGTTCCAGCCTATCCGGTACGTCGGTCTGGATGTGAGCAAGGAGACGATCGCGGTGGCGGTGGCCGAGCCGGACGGCACGGTCGTCGAGTACGGGGATATTCCCAACGATTCGAGCTCGGTCCGGCGGCTGGTCGAGAAGCTGTCCCGGGATGCGCAGCTGAAGACCGCGTACGAGGCCGGCCCGACCGGCTACCCCCTGCACCGCCAACTCACCAGCCTGGGCATCGAGAACAAGGTGGTGGCGCCCTCCCTGATCCCCCGCCGGTCGGGCGACCGGGTGAAGACGGATCAGCGCGATGCCGTCCAGCTCGCCCGGCTGCTCCGCAGCGGCGACCTCACCCCGGTGTGGGTCCCGGATGAGGCCCACGAGGCGCTGCGCGATCTCGTCCGGGCTCGCGACGACGCCCGTACCGAGGGGCTCCGGACCAAGCACCACCTCAGCAAGTTCCTGCTCCGCCAGGGCGTCATCGCGCCGGCGCGGGTGGGCCGGGCGTGGTCTGCCCAGCACCAGGCGTGGCTCAGCACCCTGACGTTCCGCGACCGTGCCGGTCAGGTCACCTTCGATGACTACCTGGCATGCGTGAGGGCCGCCATCGAGCGGGTTCGGCGTCTCGATGCGGCCCTGCTCGAGTGCGGTGCCTCCAGCCCCCACGTCGAACTGCTCCGAGCGCTCCAGGCGGTCCGCGGCATCGGCTTCCTGACGGCGGTGACGATCGTGGCCGAGGCGGGAGACCTCCACCGCTTCCGCAGCGCCCCCGCTTTCATGGCCTACGTCGGGCTGGTACCGAGCGAGCACTCGAGCGGCGGCTCGAAGCGACGTGGCCACATCACCAAGACGGGCAACCGGTTGCTCCGGCACGTGCTCGGAGAGGCGGCTCACCATGCCCGGCTGCAACCCAGGGTCAGCGAGGCGCTAAGACAACGCCAGCAGGGGGTGCCCAAGGTGGTGGTCGAGATCAGCTGGCGCTGTCAGCAGCGGTTGCACCACAAGTACCGCCACCTGGGTGGACGGATTGGTCGGCAGAGGACGATCAGCCCAGTTGCCCGGGAGCTCGCCGGCTTCGTCTGGGCGGTCGGTCAGGCGGTTCAACCCATCGCGGCGGTCGCTGCGTGATGATCTGGGGCAGGGCGGCGAGCGCCGTCGAGGTTGACACCGAAGGCCGAGAATCCTCGATTCGCCTATGCGGTGACCAACCCGCGCTTTTAGTCCGAGGCAGCTCGGCGACGAATCACTGTCATGCGGCACCGGCTGGGCCGACCCGCGAATATCAGGGTGATGACCGTCGCTGCTTCCTGACCTCGGCGGCGCTTCCCGCCCTCGCCCCCGTTGACAAGGACTTCCATATCAGGCGATACGGTCGATGTCCTGAAGCGCCCTACGGGTCAGACCGAGTGTCACGCCGGGGAACCTTACCCGACCTATTGCAGCCCGCCCCGCTCCTGCTCGCGGATCCGGCGCTCGACGATGGCTCGAGCCTCCTCAGCTCCCGGCTCCCGGGCGGTCCGTGTGCCTCTCATGGCCCCCTCCAGCCGCCAGCCGGCGACGCGATCAAGTGATTCAAACGGATCAAACAGCTTCCGGTAGGCACCCGCGTTTTTAGCAGGAGGGGGATGGGCTTGTCAACCAACCGAGGGCCGTCGGGTGCCGGTCAGGGTCGCGTGAAGCTCACCAGCCTCGGGGGAGGCGTCGGTCCTGAGAGGTCGCTCAGACCGCCGCCCGGCGGCGGAACAGCCGGCGGCGCAGCAGCCGGGTGAGCGCGGGGGCGAGCGACGCCCAGGTCTCCCGCCAGAGGCGGTGATCGGGGTCGGAGAGGCCGTCCGGGGAGAACTCAGCCTTGCCGCTCACCGCGGCGACCGTGCCCAGCTCGGCTCCGAGCAGGGGCGGCCCGCCCCCACCCAGGGCGCGCGACAACCGTCCCGCAAAGGCGCTGCGGGTCTCCGCCGCGTCGTGCTGGACCCCGGTCGTCCGCGCGGCCAGGGCGAGGCGGCGCCAGACGCCGGCCAGGGAGCGGGGCCTCCGCCACCATCGGAGAGCCAGAACGCCGATCAGCAGCAGGCCCGCGGGGAAGCCGAGGAGCCACGCCGGGGGAGGACCGCCTGCGGACGTGGTCGCGGTGGACCCGGTCACCGGCGGCGGGGTGGGCCGGGAGGCGCGCGGGGTCGCGCGCGGGATGACCGCCGCGCTCGGGGTCGCGGTCGGGCCGCCGCGGGGGAAGGCGATGTAGGCGCCGTACAGGGACGGGGGGGTGGGTTCGAAGGCGACCCAGCCGTAGCCGGGGAAGTACGCCTGCACCCACGCGTGGGCGTCGCTGCTGCTCACCCGGAAGATGGGTTGGTGCGCCGCGGTGAAGTGCCCGGTCGCGGTTCCCGGTCCGTAGCCGGTCACCAGCTCGGCCGGGATCTTGAGGCTGCGCAGCATCGCGCCCATCGCGCTCGCGAAGTACTGGCAGTAGCCCGCGTGGCTGGTGTCGAGGAAGTAGACGATCGGCCACTCCCCCGCTGGGGTCTTGGGCGGGGTCAGCGTGTAGGTGAAGGCGGAGCTGCGGAGGTGGCTCTCGATGGCCGTCGCCTGGTCATACGGGTCGGTGATGCCCTGCGTCCATTGCTGGGCCAGCGTGGCGATGGCCGTCGCCTGGTGCGTGGCCGCACCCGAGGCTCCCGCGGCGACCAGGGGAGCGGCGTCGCTCAGCAGCCAGGCGGGGTAGTCGGTCCCGGCAGCCTCGAGCTGACTGACCGTGGCGCCGCTCATCGAGCCGGTGGTCACGAGGCTGGTGATCGTTGCGGACCCCAGGTCTACCTCGTCGACGGTGAGGAAGGCGGTGCTGGAGGTGCCGGCCGGGCAGCGGTCCCCGACGCAGTAACCGGAGGATGCCGCGGGAGGGGTGGGGGTGGGGCGAGGCGTGGACGTACTGGTGGCCGTGGGGGTGCGGGTGGCCGCGGGGGTGCTGGTGGCCGTGGGGGTGGGGCTGGCCGGGCTCGAGTCGACCTGGCCGACGGCGGTACCGGCGCGGCTGATGGAGGAAGCATCGCCGGGGAAGAGCCCCAGGCTCCCCCCGGATGCCCCGGTGGCGGCAGCCGCGTTGACCGCGTAGGTGATGTCCGCCGTCACGGTGGTCCGCGAGCCGCCCAGGGCGCTCGAGTCGCGGGGAATGGGCCCGGCAAGCACGGGTTGCGCGACGTCGGCGGGGAGCTGGCCGGACTGGAGGGCGGGAATCCAGCTCCCGTCGATGAAGACGGTGTCGCTGACCGCCATGAGATATGCGCCCTGTCCCTGTTCGGTGTGGTACGTGAGGACGGGGACGGGGTCGTTGACCAGGGAGGCGCCCGGTGCGACCACCGGGTTGAAACCCACCTTGACGGCCTGCCCCCCGGGACCGTTCCCACCGCCACGACCGGCCCCATTGAAGAGGTCGGAAGCGATGTCGGTGGAGGTGAGCGGCGGGATCAGCAGGCCGGCCGCCACCACCCCGATCGCGGCGACGGCCAGCGAGGTGATGAAGCGGCTCCGCAACCCCCGCAGCGCCGGGACCCGCCGGCCCCGCCACTGGAACGCCAGCGAGTTGAGCTCGGCCAGACCGATGACGAGAAGGGCGGCGAGCAGCGCCATGGTCTCGGCCAGCCCGATCGACGACCCCGGTCCCGCCCTGATGGTGATCGACGGTGCGTTGAGCACGTTCACGGCGAGGACCACGATCGCGGGCAGGACGGCCAGGACCCCGCGCCGCTCCCGGAATGCCACCCAGCCCAGCCAGTACCCGCAAGCCCAGATGATCGTCGAGAGCCCGACCATGAAAGCCCACTGGATGAAGTAGTTCGGGCCGGTGGCCAGCAGCCCGCCGAAGGCCTGGACGATGTATTCGCCGACGGTGTGCTGGAACCCGAGGTGGCTCACCGAGGCCGGCAGCAGGCCGATCGTCGTAGGGACGACCACAGCCGCGCAGAGAGGGATCGCGAGCCCCAGTGCGGCAAGCCGGCCGATGCCCGAGCGTCCCAGCAGGACGGCCTCGAGAACGGCCACGACGGCGACCAGCAGGGTTGCCTGGGCACCCCCGATCCAGCCGCCGGCGAGCACCGCCGCGGTGGTCGCGAGGATGAGCCCGATCGCAATTAGGTAGGCACCGATCCCGGCCGGAGCCACCGGCTCGGTCGTCGCCGCTACAAACGCCTCCGGCCGGCTCTGGGACCGGTCCCTCGCCGCCCTCCGATCCCGGGCAAGATCGGGCCGCGACCCGGCGGGCGCCGCGGCCGGCCCGGCCACGGCCTCGGCCAGGCGCCCGCCGGGAGCATTGCCGGACCCGAAGCTCTTCATGGGGCCCTCAGCTCCGCGGCCGCCCGCTCACATCCCGACGGCGCGGCTGCGGCGGGGCGCGGAGAGGACGTCGCCTCGCCGCACGATCCACCAGTCGAGCGCCAGTCGCCAGGCGGGACCGACGCGCATCGGCGGCCCCGAGGCTCCAAAGCTGGTCGGATCGACCATGACGGCGAGGTGCCGCTGCCCGCGGGCTCCGACCTCGACCAGGGCCTCCACCCAGTCGGGCTGCCGATCGCTGGTCACCACGATGAGCCCGCCCCGGCCCTGCCAGCCGCGCCCGTGCGCGGCGATCGTGGCCGCGATCCCGCGACGCCCCTGGTCCTGAGCGGTGGCCAGGAACTCGAGGATGCGCAGCCGCTGGGTCGCGCCCCGACCGGGCCCGATGGCGGTGCCCACCCGGTCGTTGGTGACCAATCCGACCGCCTGGCCCCGGGCGAGAGCCGCGTGGCAGATCGATGCGGTGAGCGACACCGCGTATTCGAGGGTGGACTCGGGGGCCTCCCCGAAATGGATGCCGCGACCCAGGTCGAGGATGACCATCACGTCGGAGCTCTGCTGCGATTCGTAAAGGCGGCTGATCAGCCGCCCGGCCCGCGCCGTGGACGGCCAGTGGATGCGGCTCAGGCCGTCGTCCGGCGAGTGGTCACGGACCGAGGAGATGTCCGGGGGGACGTCGAGCCCGCGGCCGTGGGGGACGTCGCCGAAGGAGCCCCCCGTCCAGATGGGGCGGAGCACCGCGTCGACCGGATGGATCGCGGGGTAAACCGTCACCATGCCGGTCTCCGCGAGCCGCACCGTCTTGTGGAAGAGGCCAAAGGGGTCGCCGAGGCGGACCTCCAGGGGCCCAAAGGCCAGCTTGCCGCGCTGTGTAAAGACGCCTCGGGCCGTCCAGGCCACCCCCCCACCCGGATTGAGGGCGCAGGCACGCCCCGGTGCGTAGCCCGGTATCCGCGACCGGTCGTGGACCTCGCAGTAGGGAACGGTCAGGACACTCCGGTTGCGGAGGGTGAATCGCTCCGTGAAGGCCTCCCCCACCATGTGAGCCCCCTCGGGTGCCTCACGGTGGACCTCCAGCCGCCGGGCGAGGATCTGGGACCACACCCAGGCCACGACGAGCAGCAGGAGCAGGACGTAGGCGAGGGTGTAGGCGAGCTGGACGCCGGTGATGCCCGCGAAGATGCTGAGGACGGCAAAGACGGCGAGAAGGGGCGCCTTGCTGCTCATGCCAACCGCTGTGCCGCCGTGGGGATGGCCTCAGCGGCCAGGATCTCATCGATGACGCTGGAGGCGGTCACGCCACGGAGCTCCGCGTTTGGCGTGAGGATCACCCGATGGGTGAGCACCCCCGCCGCCAGTCCCTGGAGGTCGTCCGGAAGGACAAAGTCGCGACCTTTGGAGGCGGCCCTGGCCTGGGCCGAATGGAGCAGACCGAGGCTGCCCCGGGGCGATGCCCCCAGAGCGATGTCGGGGTGCCGGCGGGTCCGCTGAACCAGCCGCACGCAGTACTCCTTGAGCGCCGGGTCGCAGTACACCTCCGCGCAGGCGGCCTGGCACTCGGCGAGCTCTGCGGGGTTGGTGACGGCGAGCAGGTCGTCGAGCGGCGAGGAGGTCTGGAAGCGGTCCAGCATTGCCACCTCGTCGTCGAGGGCCAGGTAGCCGAGGTCCACCTTGAACAGGAAGCGGTCCACCTGGGCCTCGGGCAGCGGGAAGGTGCCCCCCAGCTCGATGGGGTTCTGGGTGGCGAGGACGATGAAGGGCTCGGGAAGCCGGTGGGTCTGACCGTCCACCGTGACCTGGTCCTCCTCCATCGCCTCGAGCAAGGCCGACTGGGTCTTCGGGGAGGCGCGGTTGATCTCGTCAGCGAGAAGGACCTGGGCGAACACCGGGCCCCGGCGGAACTCGAAACCGGTCGTGCGCGGGTTGTAGACCGACACCCCGGTGACGTCGCCGGGGAGAAGATCAGGAGTGAACTGCACCCGTTCGAAGGAGCAGCCGCTGGCCCGGGCGAGTGCCTTGGCGAGCATGGTCTTGCCCACGCCGGGGACATCCTCGATGAGGATGTGGCCGCGGCAGAGGAGCGCGAGGACGCACAGCTCGATCTCGGCGTCCTTGCCGACGATCACGGTGCTGACGCACTCGACCAGCCGATTGACGAGGTCGCGCACCCGTGCCGACATCCAGCCTTCCTCCCATTCGCCGTGGCGCCAGACACGACGTTTGGCCAGTATACGAGCCGGTCTTCCGGACCCTGAAAGGCGGGTTGAGCCAGCGCAGTGCCCGGCACCTTCCCGATTCGACCCCGGCCGTCGGACCCTCCTGCGGATGGGGCGGAGGGAAGAACCGAGGGGAACGAGACAAGCGCGCCAAAGTCCTTGTACACTGGTAAACGTCCGACGAGGTCAAGGCGTCGGGTCAGCGCGGTCGCTGACGGGAACGGGAGGAAACAACGATGGCTCAGAACCTGGACCAGATCCTGACGACCGGGGAAGCGGCCGCCCTCTGTGGCGTCTCGCGGTCGACACTCCGGCGAGCGGTGGCTCAGGGCCACCTGCAGGCCTGGCACACCCCGGGAAAGCATCTCCGCTTCACCCGGTTGGCATGCCTGGAGTTCGCCAGGTCGCTGGGTCGGGTCGACCTGGTGGGCCAGGCGTATGCCGGGGCCGCCCAGGAGTCGATCGCCCGCTGACCTGCGGCTGGGCCTCTGATCTGAGGGGCGGGGGGCGGCGGCGACAAGCGCGCCGGCGGGGAGGTTTGCCCGTGTGCCTGCGCCGCGAGGGATGATCCGCGCGTGCGGATCATCGGGCTGACCGGCGGCATCGCGACCGGCAAGTCGACAGTTGCGGCGATGCTCGCCGACCGCGGCGCAGCGGTGGTCGACGCGGACCGGATCGCCCGTGAGGTGGTCGAGCCCGGGACGGCCGGCCTAGCCGCCGTGGTCGGCGCCTTTGGCCCGGAGGTGGTCACCCCTTCCGGGGGGCTCAACCGAGCGCGGCTCGCGGCCATCGTCTTCGCCGACGCGGAGAGCCGCTACCGTCTCGAAGCGCTCACCCATCCCCTGATCCTGGCCCGGATCGCCGACCAGGTCGCCGACCTAGCGCTCCCCGGACCGCCACTCATCGCCGTCGACGTCCCCCTGCTCTTCGAAAGCGGCGGCCAGTCCGACTTCCCGGGCGGTGTCCTGCTCGTCTACGCCGATGCCACGACCCAGCTCCGGCGGCTGCGCGAGCGGGACGGGCTCGGCGACGAGCCCGGCCGGCAGCGGCTCGCGGCTCAGCTTCCCATCGAACAAAAACGCGAGCTCGCCACCTGGGTGATCGACAATGGGGGCAGTCGAGCGGACACAGAAGCCGCTGTCGACCTCTGGTGGCGGGACAACGTCACAGTGGAGGGCCCCCTTTGAGCTCCCGTCCGCGCTCCGCGGAGCTTGCTCCGGTCCCCGTGGAGGAGCCGCGGGACGACCTCTCCGCCGGGGCGGCGCGTGGCGCTGGGGCCGGCGCCTGGTTTCTCCTCGGCGCGGCGGTGGTCGGGCTGGGCATATCGACTTACCTGACCACCCTCCACTACGCAGGCGTCGCGCCGATCTGCACCACCAACGGCTTCATCAACTGCGGGTCGGTCCTGAAGAGCAGCTATTCGGTCGTGCCGGGGACGTCCATCCCGGTGACGGTCCCGGGGATGATCTGGTTCATCGTGAGCGGAGCGCTCGCCCTGGTGGCGATCCTGAGCGCACGGCGCCGGCTCGAGGAGCCGGAGTGGCTGCGCCCCGTCCACCTCATCTGGTGCGTGCTGGGGCTCGTCTCCGTCCTCTACTTCGTCTTCGCCGAGCTGGTCAAGCTCCACGAGCTCTGCGAGTGGTGCACCGGCGTCCATATCCTGGTGTTCCTCTGTCTGCTGGTGGCAATTGCGCGCGTCCAGCCGGCGAGGGCCCGATAGAGAGGTTTGCAATGGCCCGACCCTCCAAGCGCCGGCGTGCCGATGCGACCACCGGCGGCTCCGCCCCTTCGAGCATCCCGAGCAGCGCCCGGCCGGCGTCGTCCCCATCGCGGCCCCCGGGCAGCACCCGACCGGCATCGTCGACGCCGTCCCGCTACCGCACCCAGCGCGTCGAGGTGCCGCGGCCCTGGTGGCAGGCCCCCTGGGCCTGGGGCGGCGCGGTCACCGTGGTCGTGGTCGCGTTGGTGGTCGTCTTCATCGTCCTGGGGACGCGTCCAGCCGCGAAGAGCACCTCACCGTCGAGCTCGAACCCGCTCGCCCCGGCCTCCGTCCTCGCCGCGGTCACCGGGGTCAGCCCGAGTGTGTCCAGCACGATCGCGGCAGGCGGGGTGGCCGACCCTCTCGAGTCGATCTCCGGTTCCCCGGCGGCGTTGACCGGCCCGGGCAGCAAGCCCGAGCTCTTCTACCTCGGCGCCGAGTTCTGCCCCTACTGCGGCGCCGAGCGCTGGAGCGTGGTGATCGCCCTGAGCCGCTTTGGGACGTTCACCGACCTCCACACCACCACCTCGTCGAGCACAGACGTCTACCCCAACACCAACACCTTCTCCTTCTACGGCTCCAGCTACTCCAGCTCGTACCTGGACTTCGCGCCGATCGAGAGCGCGGACCGCAACCAGAACACCCTGCAGACGCCGACGGCCGCGGAGCAGGCGCTGGTCACCACCTACGACACCTCCCCC
>PLNE01000082.1 GCA_003141695.1 Candidatus Dormiibacterota bacterium | reverse complement strand
GAGCAGGCCGAGCAGCGTGTTGCTGCCGAAGAGCTTCTGGAGCGCCGCCGGGCTGGCCCCGGGGATGGAGATGGACGCCAGGATCCGGAAGGCGAGCAGGAGCAGCACGGTGAAGACGAGCTTCTTGCGGAGCTCGGGGATGCGCAGCGCCTGAGCAAGGGCCTGGAGAAGGTTCACTCCTCGGGCTCCGCCTCCGACGCGCCGCCCTCAGCGGCCGCGGCACCGACGGGCGGCGCCGGAACCGCACGCTCCTCGAGCAGCTCGACCCTGCCGCCGGCGGCCTCGACAGCCCGGCGGGCGGCCTCCGAGGCGCGGTGGACGCGGACGGTCACCGCCACCCGAACCCTGCCGGCAGCGAGCAGCTTGACCCGCTCGCCGGGACTGCGGACCAGGCCGTGCTGGAGCAGCGCGGCCCCGTCGACGATCGCCCCGCTCGCAAAGCGGTTGAGCTTGCTCAGGTTGAGCACCGTGTAGTCCACCCGCCAGCGGTTGGTGAAGCCACGCAGCTTGGGCAGCCGCATGGTGATGGGCATCTGGCCACCCTCGAAAGCGCGCGGCACCTTGGATCCCTCACGGGCCCCGGCGCCCTTCTGGCCGCGTCCCGAGGTCTTGCCCTGACCGGCCGAGATGCCCCGGCCGATGCGCTTGCGCGAGTGGCGGCTCCCCGGAGCCGGGCGCAGCTCGTGAAGTTTCATGACTCTCTCCGGAGCGAGGCATCCTGGGCGCCGGCGCCGAGGGGCCCCCCGGCCGCGAGCCTGGCCGCCACCTCGACGCTGTCGGCGGGGACCCCGTCCACGCTGACCAGGTGGCGCACCTTCTGCACCATCCCGCGGAGCGCCGGGGTGTCCGGGTGTTCGACGGTCTGACGGATCCGGCGCAGACCAAGGGCGGCGACGGTCGCCTTCTGGTCGTGGGCGTAGCCGATGGCACTCTTACGGTAGGTGACGCGGACGGTCGCGGCGCCGGTCTCGGTCGCCGCCTCCGCCGCGGTCTGGGTGACGGGGGAGCGGCTCATACCGCCTCCGCCACCGCGGCGGTCTCACCCAGGATCTGGGCGGCACGCTTGCGGCCGACGATCCTCTCGGGCGGGAGCCCGCGGAGCGCCGAGACCTCGGCCAGGGTCCGCATGCTGGCGAGCGCGGCCACCGTCGCCCGGACCACATTGATCGGGTTGTTGCTGCCGAGCGACTTGGTGAGGATGTCGTGGATGCCCGCCGCCTCGACGACGGCCCGCATCGCCCCGCCCGAGATGACCCCGGTGCCGGGCCCCGCCGGACGGAGCAGCACCCGGGCGGCCCCGAGCTTGTAGCGGAGATCGTGCGGGATGGTCCGGCCCACCATGGGCACGGTGATCATGTGTTTCTTGGCGTCCTCGACGCCCTTGCGGATGGCGTCCGGCACCTCGCCGGCCTTGCCGAGCCCGGCCCCGACGCGGCCCTGGCCGTCACCGACCACGACCAGCGCGCTGAAGGAGAAGCGGCGGCCACCCTTGACCACCTTGGCCACCCGGTTCAGCGAGACGATCTTCTCGGTGAGCTCGCTGCCACGCTCGCCCCCACGGTCCATGCGCATAGCCATCTCAGAGCTCCAATCCTGCCTTGCGGGCGGCCTCGGCGAGAGCGGCCACGCGGCCGTGGTAGAGGTATCCGCCCCGGTCGAAGACGACCTTGGACACCCCCGCGGCCAGGGCGCGGGCGGCGACCAGCTCGCCGACCACGGCCGCCGCCCCGGCGGTCGCCCGGCTGCCGCCGATGCGGCTCACCGCCTCGGGGTCCTGGGTCGAGGCCGCGGCCAGGGTGCGCCCCGCCGTGTCGTCGATCACCTGGGCGGTGATGTGGTGAAGGCTGCGGTGGACGCAGAGGCGCGGTCGCGCCGGCGTGCCGGTGACCCGGCGCCGCACCCGCAGGTGGCGTCGCGTCCGCGCCGCCTCTCGATCGTGCTTGGTGTACATCCTCGTTCGTCCTCGCCTACTTGCCCTTGCCTGCCTTGCCGGACTTCCCGGCCTTCCGCCGGATCCGCTCCCCCCGGTAGAGGATGCCCTTGCCCTTGTAGGGCTCGGGCTTGCGGAACGAGCGGATCTTGGCGGCCACCTGGCCCACCACCTCTTTGTTGGCCCCGCTTACCACGATCTGGGTCGGTGCCGGGACCTCGATGGTCACCCCCTCCGGGGGCGTGTAGCGGATCGGGTGGGAGTAGCCCAGCGTCAGCACCAGGTCCGAGCCCTGGCGGGTGGCGCGGAAGCCCACCCCGACCAGGTCGAGGTTGCGGGTGAATCCGGTGCTCACCCCCTCCACCATGTTGGCGATCAGGGTCCGGGTCAGCCCGTGAAGCGAACGGTGCACGGCGCTGTCGGTCGGGCGCTTGACCTCGACCACGCCGTCACCGACGACCACGGACATCGCCGGCGGGACCAGTCGCTCCAGGGTGCCGCGCGAGCCCGATACGGAGACGTGGGCTCCGGTCGCGACCACCTGCACGCCGGCGGGAAGCGGGATGGGACTGCGGCCGATGCGCGACATCAGATCACCACACGAAGGCGACGACTTCGCCGCCGAGACCGCGGCGCTGGGCCGTCTGGCCGGTCATCAGGCCCTGGCTCGTTGAGATGACCGCGATCCCGAGACCGCCGAGCACCCGGGGGAGCTCCGACTTGCGGGCGTAAACGCGAAGACCCGGCCGGCTGATGCGGCGCAGGCCGCTGAGCGCACGGCCCCGCGGGCTGCGCGCCTTGAAGGTGATGGTGATGACCTCCTGGGGCGTCTCCCCGCTCACGGAGTAGTCGGCGATGAAGCCCTCCTCCTTGAGCACGCGGGCGATCTCCACCTTCATCCGGCTGACGGGGATGACCACGGTCCGGTGGTTGGCCGCATTGGCGTTGCGGACCCGGGTGAGCATGTCGGCGATGGTGTCGCTGATCATCGCCTCACCACGAGCTCTTCCTGACCCCGGGGATCTGGCCCATGCTGGCCAGCCCGCGGAAGCAGATGCGGCACATCCCGAACTTGCGCATGTAGGCGCGCGGCCGCCCGCACAGAGCGCACCGATGGCGCTGCTGGGTGGAGAACCGAGGCGCCCGGAGCGACTTGGCTATCAGTGACTTCTTGGCCATGAGGCACCTCGTCGCGCCGTATCGGCGAATGCCGACGCGCGCGAACTATCAACCAACACTAACTCTTCCGAAACGGCATGCCGAAGTGGGTGAGCAGGGCCCGGCCCTCGTCATCGGTCTTGGCGCTCGAGACAATGCACACCTCGAGGCCGCGCAGCTTGTCGATCTTGTCGTAGTCGATCTCGGGGAAGACCAGCTGTTCCTTGAGCCCCAGGGTGTAGTTGCCATGGCCGTCGAAGGCCTTGGGGTCCACCCCACGGAAGTCCCGGAGGCGGGGCAGGGCGACGTTGATCAGCTTGTCCAGGAAGAACCACATCCGGTCGGACCGGAGGGTCACCTTGACCCCGATCGGCATCCCGGCGCGGAGTTTGAAGGCGGCCACCGACTTCCGTGCCCTGATCACGATGGGCGCCTGGCCGGTCATCGTCTTGACGTCGGCCACCGCTGCGTCGATGGCGCGCCCGTTCTGGATGGCCTCGCCCAGACCGATGTTGACCACGATCTTCTCGAGCCGTGGGACCTGCATGGCGTTGGTGTAGCGGAACTCCCGGACCAGCTCGGGGACGACCTGCTCCTGGTACTGGCGGCGGAGGCGCGGAGCCTCGGCGACTGCGACGGCCATCAGCCGGTCACCCGCTCGTAGCGCTCGCCNNAGCTGCACGTTGCTGTAGGCGATCGGCCCATTGAAGTCGACGATGCCGCCCTGGAGGTTACCCGCCGTGTTGGCCTTGGTGTGGCGCTTCATCAGGTTGACGCCGCGGATGACGATCCGCTGGCGCTCACCAACGACCCGCTCCACGATCCCACGCTTGCCCTTGTCCTTGCCGGTGATGACCTCCACGGTGTCACCGCTCCGGATGTCGAGGGGACGCATCGCCCCATCTGCCCAGCCCTCGTGCTCCACCTCAACGCGATGGTGCCTGGCGCGGGCGGCTCGGCGGTTGGCGACCAAGCCCATCTAGATCACCTCCGGTGCGAGGGACACGATCTTCATGTAGTTCCGCTCGCGCAACTCTCGCGCGACCGGACCGAAGATGCGGGTGCCCCGAGGGTTGTTCTGGGGGTTGATCAGCACGGCGGCGTTCTCGTCGAAACGGATCTGGCTGCCGTCCGGCCGGTGAAAGGGCTGCGTGGTGCGGACGATGACGGCCCGAACCACCTCGCCCTTCTTGACCTGCGCGTTGGGCTGGGCGACCTTGACCGTCCCGATGATGACGTCGCCGACGGACCCGTACTTCCGGCGGCTGCCGCCGAGCACGCGGATGCAGAGGAGCTCTCGTGCCCCGCTGTTGTCGGCCACCTTCAGGATGCTCTCCTGCTGGATCACTGCTTACTTCGCCTTCTCGATGATCTCGGAGACCCGCCAGCGCTTCTCCTTGGAGATGGGCCGGGTCTCGGTGATACGGACCCGGTCGCCTACCGCACAGCTCCCCTCGGCGTCGTGGACCTTGAGGCGGCGGTTGCGAGTGACCACCTTCTTGTAGAGGCGGTGGGGCTTCTTCTCCTCGACCAGGACGACGACCGTGTTCTGCATCTTGTCGCTCACCACGACACCGTCCCGGACCTTCCGGCGGCTGCGCTCCACGGTCGGCTCTGTCACGGGCTGCTCACTCATCTGTCTGCTCCTCGTCGGGCCCCGTGGCGCCCTCGTCTGCGATCTCGGGGCCGTCGCCGGCTGCCTCCGTGTCGTCCACCGGCTCGTCGCCGGCCGGCTCCACCGCGGTCTCGACCTCAGCGACCGGCTCAGCTTCCGCGCGGGCTCGGCGGGGACGGCGCGCCTTCGCGGCCGGCTCCGGCGCGGCCACCGCAGTGTCGTCCAATTCGCGCTCCGCGGCGGCGGCTCCGGCGTCCACCAGCTCCGCGTCCACGACCTCCGCGGCCGGGACCGCGGTCTGTCGCCGGCGGAGGAGGCCGCGCGGACGCGCCTGCTCCTCTGGCTCCTCCTCGACCTCCAGGTCGGAGACGAGATGATGGCCACGGGCGAGCTCGAGCTGGATGGTCATGGTGCGAGCGATCTCCCGGCGGAGCTCGCGCACCTGCCGGTGGTTCTCCACCTGGCCGGCCGCCTGCTGGAAGCGGACCTCGAAGAGACGGCGGCGCTGCTGGCGCAGGTGCTCGTCGAGATCCTCGTTCGTCATCGTGCGGAGAACATTCACCGCCTCGACCTGCTTGCTCACGCCGTCTCCTCCGCCTCGACCTCGTCGCCCGTCCCCTGCCGGGCGACGAAGCGCGTGGGGATGGGGAGCTTGTGGGCGGCGAGGCGCATCGCCTCACGGGCGATCTCCTCGGTGACGCCGCTCATCTCAAAGAGGACACGCCCCGGCTTCACCACCGCCGCCCACCCCTCGGGAGCGCCCTTGCCGGACCCCATCCGGGTCTCGGCGGGCTTCTTCGTGTAGGCGTGGTCGGGGAAGATGCGAATCCAGATCTGCCCGCCGCGGCGGACGTGCCGGGTCATGGCCCGCCGGGCCGCCTCGATCTGCCGGCTGGTCATCCAGCAGGGCTCGAGCGCCTGGAGCCCGTAGGGGCCGAACGCCAGCGTGTTGCCGCGCTGGGCGCTGCCCTGGCGGCGTCCCCGATGGAGCTTGCGGAACTTGGTCCGCTTGGGCATCAGCACCGTCAGTCCTCCTCAGCCTCGGCCTCGGGCTCGCCGCTCGGGGCCGGCTTCTTGGCCGGGGTGGGACGGCGGCGCGCCGCCGCCTTCTTGACCGGGAGCTTCTCGACCTTGGCATCGGCGCCGGGAACGACCCCGAGCTCCGGGAGCTCCTCGTCGAGCTCCGCGATCTCCGCCTCGACGGCTTCGACATCCGCCTCGCCGAGGGCGGCGTCGACCACGAGCCCCGCGTCAGCAGCGCCGGACTCGCCCACCTCGGCACCGGCCTCGTCACCGACGGGCACGTCGGCGAGAGCCGCGGGCGCGACCTCCTCACGGTCGGGCGCCGCAGCCGCAACCGCCGGGCGCCGCTCGCGCTCAGGCGCCACGACGGGACGCGCCGCTTCGACCACCTCACGCCCCGGGCCTCCGATCATCACCGGCTCGCCGGTGGCGGTGACGTAGTCGCCCTTGTAGATCCAGCAGGTGACACCGATGCGGCCAAAGGTGGTCTTCGCCTCGGCCCGCCCGAAGTCGATGTTGGCGCGGAGGGTGTGGAGGGGCACGCGCCCATCCCGGTCCCACTCCCGGCGGGACATCTCAGCGCCGCCCAGACGGCCGCTCACCTCGAGCTTCACGCCCTTGGCGCCCGCCCGCATGCTCCGCATCACGGTCTGCTTGAGGGCGCGCCGGAACGCGATCCGCTTCTCCAACTGGGAAGCCACGTTCTCGGCGACCAGCCGGGCGTCAAGCTCTGGCGTCTTGATCTCGTGAATGGTCACCCGGACCTTCTTGCCGCTGATCCGCTCCAGCTCGTCGCGGAGGGCGTCGACGGACGCGCCCTGTTTGCCGATCACGATGCCGGGCTTGGCGGTCTGGATGATCACGGTCAGCTGGTTGGCGCTGCGCTCGGTCTCGATCCGCGCGACGCCAGCGTTGCGAAGACGGCTGCCGATCAGCCGGCGCATCGCCAGGTCCTCGTGGAGCAGCTTGGTGTAGTCCTTGTCCGCGTACCAGCGGGCGTCCCACTGGCGGTAGACCCCGAGGCGGAAGCCGATAGGGTTCACCTTCTGTCCCATCAGTCCTTCTCCTCGTCGTCCTGAGCGGCGTCAGC
>PLNE01000072.1 GCA_003141695.1 Candidatus Dormiibacterota bacterium | reverse complement strand
CTCGACCTGCGCCTGGAGCGCACCAGCCGGCTGGCCGTGGTGGGGGCCAACGGGGCCGGGAAGTCGTCGTTGCTGCGCGTCCTGGCCGGCGACCTGGAGCCGACCGACGGGCAGATCGACCGCCAGCGTGGGCTCCGCAGCGCCCACCTCCCCCAGGACGCGCCCGTCCCGGTGGCGAAGACCGTCCTCGAGGAGGTGATGGCGTCGCGGACCGATCTGGCCGCGATGCGGCACGAGCTCTCCCTCCTCGAGGTGGCGATGAGCCGGGAGGGGCCGGGGCTGGAGGGCCAATTGAGCCGTTATGGAGACCTCCAGCATCGCTACGAGGACGCCGGCGGGTACGAGCTGGAGGCGCGGGCACGTGAGGCGCTGGGCGGGCTCGGGATCGATGAGGAGCAGCGAAGCCGGGACCCCGCCGAGCTCTCCGGGGGCCAGCAGCGACGGGTGGAGCTGGCCAAGCTGCTGGTGGCGGACGCCGACCTTCTTTTGATTGATGAGCCGACCAACCATCTCGACCTGGAAGGCATCGAATGGCTGGAGGAGTTCATGGCCGGAGTGGGCACCGCCTTTGTCCTGGTCTCCCACGACCGCCGCTTCCTCGACCACGTCTGCACCGGGGTGCTGGAGCTCAACCACGGCACCGCCGAGGAGTACCCGGGCAACTACAGCGCCTACGTCCGCCTGCGCGTGGAGCGCCGGGCCCGTCGCCTCAAGGAGTTCGAGGAGCAGCAGGATCACATCCACCATCAGGAGGAATTCATCCGCCGCTACCGCGCCGGCCAGCGTGCTCGCGAGGCTCGGGGACGGCAGACCAAGCTGGACCGCCTGCCCCGGGTGGCCGCACCGCCCGACGACCGGCGGCCCCGGCTCCGCTTCGCCACCGCCCCCTCCTCACGGGTCACCCTCAAAGCGTCAGGGCTCGTGGTGGGGCGGGAGGCGCCGCTCTTGGAGCTGCCGCCATTGACCCTCGCCCCCGGGGACCGGATCGCCGTGGTCGGGGCCAACGGGAGCGGGAAGTCGACCCTTCTCCACACCCTCGCCGGCGAGCTGCCCGCGCTGGAGGGCCGCGTGGAGCTGGGTCCGCGGACGGTATTCCGCCTCTACCGCCAGGATCTCGGCCGCGGCCAGGTGACCGATGCCCAGAGCTTCGCGAGCAACCAGGACAGCACGGTCATGGAGGACCTGCTCGCCGACCACCCGATCGGCCCCGAGCGGGGCCGCAACATGCTGGGGGCGCTGCTCTTCTCAGGTGACGAGGTCCACCGGCGGGTGGGCGACCTCTCGGGCGGGGAGCGTGCCCGCCTCCTCATGGGCAAGCTCGCCCTCGAGCCGACCAACCTCCTCTTCCTCGACGAGCCCACCAACCACCTGGACCTGCCCGCCCAGGAGGTGCTGGAGGGGGCGCTCACCAAGTACCCGGGCGCCTTGGTCCTGGTGTCGCACGACAGGGCGCTGATCGACGCCCTGGCCACCGAGACCTGGGCCATCGAGGAGGGAGGGAGGGTCCGCAAGGTCCCGGGCGGCTACACCGCGCTCCTCGATGCTCGGCAGCGCGAGCGCCGGCCCGGGGGTGGGGGCGCGGGCGCGGCGGCGGGGGGCGGTCGTGGTGAGGCGGCTGGCAGGGGCGCGGGGAACACCAGCCCCGGTGCGGGCGAGCACGGCCCGAGCACGGGAAAGCCCGGCCGGGGCGTGGGGGAGCCAGGACTGGGTGTGGGAACGCCCGACCGATCCGCAGGGTCGGCGTCCCCCGGCGCCGGCCGTCGGGTCCGGGCCGCCGCCCGCGCTCTCTCGGCGAGCGGCCGCCTGCTGGAGAGCGCGATCGCCGAGACCGAGGCGGCGCTGGCCGAGACCCGGAGGCGCCTCCTCGACCCCGCCACCTTCTCCGACCCCGCGGTCGGCGCCGAGGTCGGTCGCGAGCACGACCGCCTCACCGGGGCGCTCGCCGAGCTCTACGAGCGCTGGGCCGAGATCTCCGCCGAGTAGGCATCCGCCGCCCGGCTGGCGCTGGACGCCCGCAGCTCGGGACCCCCCAACCACGCCGCTACACTCTGCGCGTGACCCAGGTCGGAGACCTCACCGTCGGGGGCGTGCTCATCGAGTGCGACGCGATCCAGCGGCGGGTGGAGGAGCTGGCCGCCGAGATCGACGCGGCCTATCCCTCCCTGGAGCAGCCGCTCGTCCTGATCTGCGTGCTCAAGGGGTCGATCCTCTTCACCGCCGACCTGGCCCGAGCGCTGACCCTCCCCGTCGAGCTCGAGTTCGTCGCCTGCCGCTCCTATGGCGACGCCACCACCAGCTCGGGGTCGGTGGAGCTGGTCAAGGACGTGAGCATGACCCTCCAGGACCGCGACGTCCTGATGGTCGAGGACATCATCGACACCGGGATGACGACCGCGTTCCTGCGCAAGCACCTCGCCACCCATCACCCCCGTTCGCTCCGGCTCGTCTCCCTGCTGGACAAGCGGAGCCGCCGCGTCCGCGACGTCGAGATCAACTTCCGGGGCTTCGACATCCCCGACCGCTTCGTCGTCGGCTACGGCCTCGACGTGGCCCAGCGGCTCCGCAACCTGCGCGACATCCACGTGGTCGAGGTTCCCGAATCGGCCGGGTGACCTCCCCGGGGCTGCCGTCCTCGACTCCCGCGTCATCAGCCGGGCCGGGGGCGGCCACTACATGGGTATGGCAGGTCTCGCGCTGCTCCGGCTGACGCCGCCCCGACCCTGAGCTTCTCCCCAACCGGGGGGGCGCCTCTCCCGGCGTCCTCCCTCTCGCCGGGCCCGCGAGGGCCCCGCGCCGGCCGGACGTCGGATCTCCAGCGCTGCTATCTCGTCACACGTCGAAAACAGGTCTCCAGATCAGACCCCTTTGGGGTAAGTTGAGCGGTCATGGCGAACAAGCGCTCGGCAGCGAGCTCGCGAGGCCGGGACCTCTTCCGCACCGAGGTCAGCTCCCTCCTCGCCGACCTCGGCGAGCTGGCCGGGGAGCGGGGCCCGCGTCCGGTTCCCAGCGCGCCTCCCCTTCATGCGGCCGAGCCGGCGGCTGGGTCGATCGGGCCGGTCGCGCACGGCAGTGATGCCGTCGCCGGTGCCGTGGCAGCAGAGGCGCCCAGCCCGGTCGGAGCCGCTGGAGAGACCCCGGCCCCTCCCGAATCGATCGCCGAGGTCACCCCGGCGGCTGCATCCGACGCGCCGGAGCCGGCACCCTCCACCCCGCCGGAGGCGGAGGCTCCGGCGGACGGGCACGGCGCCTCGGAGGTCGAGGAGCTCATCTCCTTCTCGCCGAGCTACCTCCCCCCGCTTCCCCCCGTCCTCTCGCCACTCACCGCGGCCCCCGAGCCGGCAGCGCCGTCCAGGCAGGGGTTCTCTGCTCCAGAACTGGCTCCGCCGCCAGGGCCCTGGGCCGCTGCTCCGGAACCGGAGGTGGCCCCCGAGCCGTGGCCCTCGCCGCCTGAGCCACCGGCGCCACCCGAAGATTGGGTCTCCACGCCTGAGCCGGCAGCGGCGCCCGGAGGCTGGGCCTCCCCGCCGGAGCCGCCGGCGGCTCCGGGAGATTGGGTCTCCCCGCCTGAACCGGCGGCGACGCCCGGCCTGTGGCCCTTCATGTCCAATCTGTCGACGGCCGCCGGAGGCTGGGACTCGTGGCCTGAGCCGGTCGCAGCGCCAGACCCGCGGACCTCCCCGCACGAGTCCGCCGATGCCTCCGAGCAATGGGTCTCTCCGCCTGCGTATGCCACCCCCGCCCCCGGGCAGGGGTGGCCCCGGCCGCCGGGGGAGGCGGGGACCGCGCCGGCGCCCGGAAGCGCGCGGATCGAGCCCCCTGGCCCTCCGCCGCCGATGGTGTGGCCGTCGACGGTTGTGGCGGCCCGCGCCGGAGGCGTGCCCGGGCCGGCCGGGCCGCCGGCTTCCCACCATCCCCCGGCAGCCCTGCCGCCCATGTGGCCGGCGCCGGCAGAGCCGCCGCGTGTGGAGGGAGGCGACGATCTGGTCGGGATGGCGGCTCCGCCCGCGCCGCCGCCAGCTCCGGAGACGGAGACCCCCGCCCGAGACGACGCTGAGATCGCCGACACGAAGCTGCCCACCGGCGGGATCACGGCCTCGGAGCTCGCGGCCCAGGATCAGAGCGCGCCGCCATGGCGCCGGGCTCCGTCCTCGCAACCCTCGGGTTTCCCGGCCCTGTCGGAGCTGCCCGGATGGAGGCTGGATGGGCCTGCTCGCCGGCCCATGTCCACCCCGGGGCTCGCCGCCGGCACGGAGCGGGACCGCGCACAGCGGTTCCGCTCCGCCCCGCCATCGGATCCGGCCGCGACCGATGAACGCGAAGCGTCGACGGTCGATCAGGCACCCCCACCCCCGGAGGCACCTGGAGTGGCCTCTGAGGCGGCGGACCGCCTGGGGCCCGGGCCGGAGGGCGGCGACGAGCGAACACCACAGAGACCGCCCACCCCGATCCCACCCGACACCGCCACCGCCTCGGGGCCGGGCGCCGCCGCGCGACCGGGGTTGCCGCTGCTTCCCGGCGGGCAGCCGGCGCAGGTGTCGACCAGGCCCTGGACCCTCGCCTCGGCCATGCAGCCCCTGGCACCCATGGCTCCGCCGGCGATCCGGGCCGCGGGTGTGCCTCTCCCCGAGCCGTCGGGGCCAGTGGTCTCGCGCAGCCGGTCGACCGGGATCAACCTGCCGTTTGCGGCCGTGGTCACGGCTCTCGTCGTGGTCCTGGTGGGGATCATCGTCCTGATCGTCCTGGACATCCACCACTGAGACCACGAGCCCGCGGCACCGGACGTGCTAGCGGATCACCGGAAGTCCGGCCGCCTCCCAGGCGTCGATCCCACCCGTCACGTTGACCGCGCGCGGACGGCCACCCTGCCGGAGGTAGTCGACGGCGCGGCGGCTCCGCCCGCCCACCCGGCAGTGGACGTAGAGGTCACGGTCCGCGGGGAGCTCGCCGACACGGCCCGGAAGCTCGACCAGCGGGATCAGCACGGCCCCGGGGATCCGGCGTTCCCGTGACTCCCACGGCTCCCGGACGTCGAGCAGAAAGGCCCCCCCGGCAAGTGCGGTGTGTGCCTCCTGAGGGCTCACCTCGATCGGAAGGTCCATAGTCGCCGGAGTATATGCGGCCACCCGTTTCGGACCGTGGCCCGCCGTCACCGGCGGCACGGGCTCCAGCAGGCGGCTGTTACATTTGGCGGCCGTGACCGACCCGACCTCCCCCAGCCACAGCGCCGGTCCGCCGGGACGCGGCGCGAGCGGCCCGGACGTGAGCGCCGACTACGTCGTCGGAGCGGTCATCGGCGAGGGGCTGATGGGTCCGCGGAGCGCCGGCCGCTACCGCCCCAGCGGTCACCCGGTCTGCCTGGAGGCGGTCCCCGCCCCTCTCCTCGAGCGCCCGGACTTCGTGGAGCGGCTGGCGCTCGCCGGCAAGCAGGCCGCCACCGTGGCCGACTCCAACGTGGCCGCGGTCTACGACCTCGTCCACGTCGGACAGCATCTCTACGTCGTCACCGAGCTGGTCCGTGGCCGGAGCCTCCCCGCCCTCCTCGGGGCCGAAAGTTCCCTTCCCCTGCCGGCGGTGATGCTCATCGTCGACTCCGTGCTGGCCGGTCTCGAGGGGATCCACCACGCGGGCATCGCCCACGGGGACGTCTCTCCCGACGTGATCGTCATCACCCCGGGAGGCGCGGTCCGCATCACCGAGCTTGGTGTGGCCGCGGTTCTGGCCGCGGACCCGGCCATGCCCGCGTGGCCCGCGGTGGAGCCGCCCGAAGGCGGCGCCCCGAGCCTCGCGGTCGACCTCTACGCCACCGGAGCCCTCCTCCGCGAGCTGGTCGGCGGCATGCGCCCGGAGGAGAGTGGCGAGGTGCGCGAGCCCCCAACCCTGGTGCGGCTGATCAACCGGTCGCTCGCCGGCGTGCCGGAGGCGCGGCTCACGACCGCCACGGAATTCCGGAAGGAGCTGGAGGCCGTTGCCACCGAGCTGCTCGGACCGGGATGGAGGGTCCGGAGCGACCTCGCCGCCCGCGCCACCCGCTCACTCGGTCCTCAGCCCCCGCGGAGCCGCCTTGGCCACACCGTCACCGTGAGCCTGGCCGGTGAGCCGCCATCACCGCCCGGCCTCTCCGAGACCCCGGCGGATCCACCCCAGAGCGACCAGCCGGCCACCACTCTCGTCGACCCGGCGACGGCGACCGCCCCTACCGCCGAGCCTTCACCCCTGAACTCGGCGCCGGAGGGAGACGGGGTGGCGGCGCTGCCCGTCCCGGCCGCGCAGGTCGGTCCTGACCCTTTCGCCGCCCTGGCCGGCTCACAGGGCTCGGAGCCCGGGGCCGGCTCGCCGGGCGGCAGCGCCCGACCGCCTCGGCGACGCCGGCGTCGCCGGTGGATCTGGCTCCTGACGGGGCTGGTCGTGGTCGCGGCGGCGGTAGCCGCCGGAGCGCTGGTCCTGCTCCAACCGCCGCCCGCCACTCCGGCGAGGGCGCAGCCGCTCGCCGTGGGTGATGACGTCCGGCTCACGGTGCAGCCGGGCGGCACCGGGGGGTGCGGCACCACGTTCACCTTCACGGCGACCGGGTCGCTGAGCGGATCCGGGACGCTCACCTATGAGTGGGTCAGGAGCACCGGGGGGAGCCCGACGGTCACCAAGTTATCCGTGACGATCTCCGCCGATAAGTCGTTCCGCTTCACGACGCCGATTCAGCTGACCGGTCCGGGACCCATCGAGGCCACCGTGACCTTCCAGATCCTCTCCCCGCAGGGGCCAAGCGCGAGCCAGACGGCCCATTACGTCTGCACCCACTGACGCGTCAGGCCCCTGCCGGCGGATGTCGCGGGACCAGGGGAAGCCCCCCGTGAGTCAGCGGGAGCGGCGGTCCAGGGCGGCGTCCAGGAGCGCGTCGCCCTGGTCCTTGGGGCCGACGAATGCGAGACGGACGTCCTCGATGCCGGCGGCGATCCGCTCGGCGACCCGCTGGACCTGGGCGGCGGTCACGCGGCTGACCGCCGCGGCCCGGTCGTCGGGGGTCTCCAGCGGAAGTCGGGCGCGCCAGCGGGTGCCGTAATAGCGGGCGCTCGCCATGGCGGTCTCCGTGGACCGGAGCATCCGCCCGACCATCGCCGACTTGGCGGCGGCCAGCTCAGTCGCGGGGACCGGTCGGGCGGCGATCCGGCGCAGCTCCCGAAACGAGAGGCGCACCGCCTTGGCAGCATCCTTGGGGCGCGTACCGGTGGCGATCGCGAACACCCCGATGTCCTCCAGGGACTCGTGGTGGGCGAAGATCGAGTAGGCGAGACCGTTTCGCTCCCGCACCGTGTGGAAGAGGCGCGACGACATCCCTCCCCCGAGGATGTAGGTCATCACCGAGAGGGCGGTCCGGTCCTCGTCCAGAGTGGGGATGCCGGGCACGGCGAGGGCCATCTTGATCTGAGGCTCCTCGGACGGAGTGAACGGGCGCACGTTGGCGGCGTAGCGGTCGCCGAGGCCCCACCGTGCCTGGGCACGCGGCCGTGGCTGGGCGGTCGGGACGTCGGCGAGAAGCGCCTCCGCCCGTTCGGGCTCGAGCTGGGCACCGCCAGCGATGACGAGGCACATCGAGGCCGGCGCGTAGAAGGAGCGGTGGTATTCGATGAGCTGGTCGCGGGTCGCCTTCTCGACCACCCACGGAAAGCCCGCCGCGGACCACGACACCGGCTGGTCGGCGCCGAAGGTGACGGTGCCAAGCCGGTCCCAGATCCAGCCGTCGGGGTCGGCCAGCCGGGCGGACAGCTCCTGGAGCACCACGTTGCGCTCCCGCTCGACCTCCTCGACGGCGAAGAGGGGCCGGCTCAGCATGTCGGTGACGATGTCGGCAAGGTGGCGCATCGCCGTCGCCGGGCCCTCGGCGAAGTAGCCGACCTCCTCGGTGTCGGTGTAGGCATTGGTGGAGGCTCCCAGCCGGTCGATCTCGCGGGTGATCTGCTGGGTGGTGGGCCGGCGCTCGGTCCCCTTGTAGAACATGTGCTCCAGGTAGTGGGCGAGGCCGGCGGTCTCCACCGTCTCGTCACGCGACCCTGCCCGGACGATCAGGAAGACGCCGACGTTGCGGCTCGCCGAGGGCGCGTTGAGGAGGGTCGCGCCATTGGAGAGGGTGGTCACCCGCGGCTCCGCCAGTGGGAGCGGGAGGGTCGAAGCTCGGGAGGCGTGGGGCAACTCTGATGACCTCCTGGTCAGGTGTGATGAGCAAACGGTACCGCGCCGGGTCAGGACGTGCCCGATTCCCAGGACGCCAGGTAGCGGCGCTGCTCCTCGGTGAGGACGTCGATGCCGATGCCCATGCTGGAGAGCTTGAGGGCGGCGATGGCCGCGTCGATGTCAGCCGGTACGTCGTACACCCGGGGCTCCAGCTCCGCGTGATGGCGGGCGACGTACTCGGCGCAGAGCGCCTGGTTGGCGAAGGACATGTCCATGACCGCCGCCGGGTGCCCCTCGGCGGCGGCGAGGTTCACCAACCGCCCCTGAGCGAGCACGTTGACGGTACGGCCGTCGCGCAGCCTGTAGGACTCGACGTAGGGCCGGGGCCGGGAGACCCCCGAGGCCATCTCGTCGAGGGCTGCCAGGTTGATCTCGTCGTTGAAGTGCCCGCTGTTGGCGACGATGCAGCCATCCTTCATCAGCTCGAAGTGGTGGCGATCGATGACGTTGATGTCCCCGGTGACGGTGACGATGAAGTCGGCCTGGGGAGCGGCCTCGGCAAGCGTCATCACCCGGTAGCCGTCCATGGCGGCCTCCAGCGCCCGGACCGGGTCGACCTCGGTGACCACGACGTGGGCGCCGTGGCCGGCCGCCCGGTTGGCCAGCCCGCGTCCGCACCAGCCGTAGCCGCAGACCACCAGGGTCTTGCCGGCGAGCAGGACGTTGGTGGCCCGGATCAGCCCATCGAGGGTGCTCTGGCCGGTGCCGTAGCGGTTGTCGAACATGTGCTTGGTGAGCGCCTCGTTGACGGCGACGATCGGGAACCGCAGGGCCTTGGCCGCAGCCATGGCGCGCAACCGGATCACCCCCGTGGTGGTCTCCTCGGTCCCCGCCAGGACCTCGGGGATCAGCTCCGTCCTTGTCTTGTGCAGCTCAGCGACCAGGTCCGCGCCGTCGTCCATGGTCAGATTGGGACGGTGATCGAGGACCGCGTTGATGTGGTCGAAGTACCGGGCGTTGTCCTCGCCCCTGACCGCGAAGGTGGGGACGCCGTGATGGGCGGTGAGGGCGGCGGCGACCGGGTCCTGGGTCGAGAGTGGGTTGCTGGCGCAGAGCCGGACGTCGGCACCGCCGGCCCGCAGGGTGATGGCGAGGTTTGCCGTCTCGCTGGTGACGTGGAGGCATGCGCCGAGCCGTAGGCCGGCGAGCGGCCGCTCGCGTTCGAAGCGCTCCTGGATCAAGCCGAGCACCGGCATCTCCCGAGCGGCCCAGGCGATCAGCCGGTCGCCCTCGTCGGCTAGGGAGAGATCGGCGACGTCATATGTGGAGGTGCCTGTGGTGCTGGTCATGCCATCTCCTGGCGAAGGGTGATGCGACAGGGTCGAACGGCCATGGTACCCGAGGGCCGGGCGCGCCCTGCGCTCAGAAACGGATGAGGGAAACGTGACTCCGCTCGCCCAGGGCCTCGGCTCCGCCGAACCCGGCCAGCTCGATGAGGAACGCGATCCCCACCACTTGGCCGCCGAGCCGCTCGATCAGCTCGGCGGACGCGCGGGCCGTCCCCCCGGTCGCCAGCAGGTCGTCGACGATGAGCACCCGCTGACCCGGCCGGATGGCATCCGCGTGGACCTCCAGCACCGCCTCGCCGTACTCCAGAGCGTAGGCGACGGAGATGGTCTGGGCCGGCAGCTTGCCCTGCTTGCGAACCGGGACGAAGCCGACCCCGAGCAGGTACGCCAGCGCCCCTCCCAGGACGAAACCTCGGGATTCCACTCCGACAACCACCTCGATGCCGGTGTCGCGATAGGCCTCGACCAGCCCGTCGATGGCGGTGCGGAAGGCCTCGGCGTCACCGAGGAGGGTGGTGATGTCCTTGAACAGCACCCCCTCGCGCGGGAAATCGGGCACATCCCGGATCAGCCCGCGCAGGCGCTCGGCCAGGAAGTCGGGGGGGATGGGGCCGTCGGTCATCGCCGCCGGCATGCTATCAGGGGTGACGGAGCGAGGAGGGAGAGCCACAGACTTTTCCTCCGAACGGAGGAACGCCTGGTACGCGGGGCGAATACCAGGTCCGCCTCCAACCGATCAGGGGCGATGGCGCGATTGCTACACTGCCCCGTCGGTTGTGTCCCGACACCGTGATTGGGTTGCTCAGTTCCACATGATCAATGTCCGCTGGCGCTGACGCCGCGCTGCCCACCGAAGCCGCCGGGTCCGCGCCACAGCGCGCGACCTTCCGCCACTACCGGCACCTGACGCTGGAGCTGGCCATCACCCAGTTCAAGCTCCGGTATACGCAGTCGGCACTCGGTTACTTCTGGTCCCTGCTCAAGCCGGCGCTGCTGTTCGCGATCAACTACCTGATTTTCGTCGACCTCTTCAAAATCAACGATGGCACACAGTTCTACGGCATCCAACTCCTTCTCGGGATCATCACCTGGACCTTCTTTGCCGAATGCACGGCGTCGTCGATGCAGGCGATCGCCAGCAACGCCGGACTGATCCGCAAGGCCTACTTTCCACGCTCCATCCTGGTCATCGCCGCATCGCTGTCGTCGCTCTTCACATTCCTGATCAACCTGGTGATCGTCTTCGTGATCGCGGTGCTGCTGCACCAGATCGACATCGGAGTGCGCATCGTCTTTGTCTTCCCCCTGCTCCTCGAGCTGTACGTCCTGGCGCTCGGGATCTCCCTCTTCCTCTCCGCACTCTTCGTCCAGTACCACGACGTCGGGCACCTCTGGGACGTGCTGATGCAGCTCCTATTCTACGGATCGGGCGTGATGTTCAGCCTCACCTACGTCCTCCAGAGGGTCCACCTCGCCCTGGCCATCGGTCAGACCACCGAGATCCACAATTCTCACTTCGCCTGGATCGTCGAGGTCATGGCCTGCAACCCCATCATGCAGACGGTCGAAGACCTGCGCCATGCGCTGCTGACTCCCGTGGCCCCCTGGACCGAGCTGGTGGTGACCGGGCATCTGGCCGCCGTCCACCAATATGCGACCCTGGACGCCCCGTGGCTCGCGCCGGCGCCCTTCGTGGTCGTCATCCTGGTGGTGACGATCGGGGCGCTCACTTTCCGGGCTCGGGCCCGGAGCTTTGCCGAGAACCTGTGAGCATCAGTGGCCGCGATATCGCCATCCGGGTGGAGGACCTCTCCAAGCGCTTCCGCATCCCCCTGGACCGCAGTTCCACCCTCAAGCACCGGCTCACCCACTGGCGGAGCGCCTCGCGGTACCGCACCCTTGAGGCGCTCCGAGACATCAACTTCGAGGTCCCGGCGGGCGAGTTCATCGGCATCATCGGGCACAACGGCTCGGGCAAGAGCACCCTGCTCAAGATCCTCTCGCGCATCTACCGGCCTGACGCGGGCAGGGTGACCATCAAGGGCCAGGTCTCGCCATTCCTCGAGCTGGGCGTCGGATTCAATCCCGAGCTGACGGCGAGAGAGAACATCTTCCTGAGCGGCGCCATCCTTGGGCTGGGGCGCGCCGAGCTGCACCACCGTTTCGACGAGATCATCGGGTTCGCCGAGCTGGAGCAGTTCGTCGACCACAAGCTCAAGAACTTCTCCTCGGGGATGGAGGTGAGGCTCGCCTTCTCGCTCGCCATCCAGGCTCACGCGGAGATCCTGATGATGGACGAGGTGCTCGCCGTCGGTGACGCCTCCTTCCAGCAGAAGTGCTTCGACGTTTTCGCCGGGTACAAGCGGGAGGGCCGGACCATCGTGCTGGTGACGCACCAGCTTCCCGCCGTCACCATCTACTGCGATCGGGCCCTCCTCCTCGACCACGGCCGGCTGGTGGCCGATGGATCCGCCACCGAGGTCACCGCCCAGTACCGGCGCGCTATCGGACTCGCCGACGACGGTTCCAAGCTCGGCCCCGAGATCGACCGCTGGGGCTCTCGGGACGTGGTCGTGACCGGCGTACGGATGCTGGACGAGCGCGGCGAGGCGGACGAGAACCCGATGAGCGGGGGCTTCGCCCGTGTCGAGCTGGGATACGAGATCCAGAACGACGCGGTCTCCGAGTTCACCTGCGTCGTCTGGCTGGTGCGTGGTGACGGGCTGGTGATCTCGGAAGCACGCCTCGCGGTGAGCCAGTACGCACAGGCGGGCTCGAGCCAGCGTGGATCCGCCGGCACGATCCGCTACGACATCGCCGAGCTCCCTCTCCTCGATGGGACTTACGGCGTCAACGTGGAACTCCAGGCACGGCGCGACGGGGCCACCTTCGACCACGTCGAACACGCCATTCGCTTTCGCGTCATCGACAGGGGGGGCCGCCGCGGGCTGATCGAACCTGGGGGCGTGTGGTCGGTGGTGCCGTCGGAACAGCCGGTCGTGAGCTGGCCGGACCAGTTCGCCTCGACCCAGCAGTAGGCTGGGGGCGATGAGCGAGCAGGCTCCCCACGACCGTCACGAGGCGCCGCCGGTCGAGAGCGCCCCGACGCCGGTACCCGACGTGGAGGCCATCGTCGCCGAACTGCAGGCCGAGGTCGTGCGCAAGCGGGCCGCGGGAGCCTATCCCGCCGACCTCCTGGAGAGGCTTCACACCGAGTTTCACCCCGACGAAGGCCTGGAGCCGCCCGAGGTCAGCGTGCTGATCCAGAGCTCCCGGTGGCTGCGGTCGGACCGGCCGGTCGTCGGCGGGGCGATCGTCTTCGGCAAGCGCGTGATCCGGCGGCTGCTCGCCTGGTACGTGGCCCCGATCGCCCTGGACCAAACCCGCTTCAACCTGGCGATCCTGCGCGAGCTGCGAGCCCTGGAGGAGCGGGTGGCCCGGTTCGAAGAATCGCCAGCGCCCACCCCGGATCAGCCGGAGAAGGGACCCCGCCCGCGGGCACGCCGGTGAGGCTCGCCTTCGTCATCCCGCGCTTCGCACCCGGGATCCTCGGGGGTGCCGAGTACCACGTCGGCCAGCTCGCGGGCCGGCTGCTGCGCCGCGGTCACGAGGTCACCGTCCTCACCACCTGTGCGGTCGACCACTACACCTGGAATAACGCGCTGCCCCCGGGGGCGGACCTCGTGGACGGGATCCCCGTGCGCCGCTACCCGGTCACCGTGGCCAGGGATCGCTCCCTGATGGCTCGACTCCAGACCGCCCTCGACGCTGGTCTCACGATTCCCGCGGCTCATCAGGAAGAGTGGGTGCGCAACACGGGCCACAGTGCACCCCTGCTCGACGCCATCGCTGATACCGCCGATCGGGTCGACGCCCTCGTCTTCGCCCCCTACCTCTTCGCCAGCACCGTCCTGGGGGCGCGGGTGCGCCCCGACCGGAGCCTGATCCAGCCGCTCCTCCACGACGAGGCCTACGCCCGTTTCGCCTGTGTCCAGGCCGCCCTGCGGGAGGCGGCCGGCCTCCTCTGGATCAGCTCCGGGGAACGCGAGGTGGCGGAGCGGCTCATCCCCGGCCTTCCCCCGGGGCGGCTGGTGGGCGCCGGCATCGACCTCCCGCCCGCCCCGGTCGACCCAGAGACCGAGCGACACCGTCTCGGCCTGGAGGGGACTGTGGTCAGCTACGCGGGGAGGCGCGAGGGCGCGAAGAATTTCCCGCTTGTCGCCGAGGCGGTGACGGCCGCGAACCTCGGCTGGGGCCGGCAGGTGACCCTCGCCGCCATGGGAGCGGGACCGGCCGTCCTCCCTCAGCAGGCGCGCCCCTTTGTCCGCGACTTGGGGCGGGTCGACGACGCGGTCAAGCTCGGGGTCTTCGCCGGCTCCACCGCGGTGGTCAACCTCTCCGTGGTCGAGAGTTTCAGCTACATGGTCATGGAGGCCTGGAGCGTCGGCACCCCGGTGATCGTGCACGCGGACTGCGAGGTGACCCGCCGCCACTGCCAAGAGGCCGCGGGTGGTCTCTGGGTCCGCGACGTCGAGGAGGCGGTGGAGGCCATCCTCCGCCTCGCCGGCGACCTCCCCCTGCGCGCCCGCCTCGGCGCCGCCGGCCGGCGCCACGTCGAGCGGCGGGTGACCTGGGAGGCGGCATTGGACCGCTTCGAGGCAGCGGTGGGAGAGCTGCTCCCGAGACCAGGCGGGTGAGCGGATGACCGCGATCCACCAGCTGCTCCCCGTCTTCTCCCCCGGCGACGCCATTGGTCAGGCAGTGCGGCGGATGCGGACCGCGTTCCAGGAGGCCGGCTTTGCCTCGGAGGTCTTCGCCGAGGAGGTCCACCCGCTCCTCCGGGAGGAGGCTCGGCCGGCAGCCGATCTGGAGACCAACGCCGGGCCGGGGGACGTCGTGGTCTACCACCTGAGCATCGGCGCCCGGTCGGCCGGCCTGTTCGCCGGGCTGGGCTGCCGGCGGGTGATCGACTACCACAACATCACGCCGGCTCGGTATTACCGGGTGGCGAGCCCACGGGTGGCCCACTGGCTCGACCAGGGCCGCCGCGACCTCGTCCGGCTGGCCCCGACCGTCGAGCTGGGGATCGGCGACTCGCGGTACAACGCCGAAGAGATGGAGGCCGCGGGCTGCCCGGTCACCATGGTCATCCCCCCACCGGTGGACCTGGAGCGGCTCTCGCCGCGCCCGGCGCGACCAATCGGGGCTCCGCGCCTCATCTTCGTCTCCCGCATCGCCCCCAACAAACGGCAGGAGGATCTGATCCGGGTGCTGGCCGCGCTCCGTGCTTGCTGGCAGCCGGAGGCGACCCTGGTGCTGCCCGGCGGGTGGGACGATACCGAAGTCTACGCGGCCGGTCTCCGCCGGCTGGCCCGGGAGCTCGGCGTGGCCGACGCGGTGGAGCTCCTCGGACGGCGCAGCGACCGGGAGCTCGGGGATCTCTACGCCGCAGCCAGCGTGGAGGTCTGCGCCAGCGAGCACGAGGGCTTCGGCATGCCCCTCCTGGAGGCCTGGGCCTTCGACCTTCCGGTGGTGGCCCGCGCCGCGGCCGCGGTCCCGGAGACAGTGGGGGATGCGGGCATCCTGCTCGACACCGGTGATCCCCTGGTGTGGGCGGCGGTGATCGACCGGGTCATCCGGGACGCGCCGCTCCGACATCTCCTGATCGAGCGGGGACGCCGCCGGCTCGGCGACTTCTCGGATGCGGCTCTGAAGGTCAGGATGTCGGAGCTACTGGACCGCCTCGACCTCTCCGGCCGGGGCGGCCCGAGGGCGGCGCCTCGCGAGTAGGCCGCGCCCCTCATGTGCCACCATCCCGGGCATCCGAGCACGTTGGGAGCGGTGACCATGAAGCCGAGTGCAAGCGTTGACCCCGGTGCCACCCGCCGGCTCTTCTCCGTCCTCACCGCAATCTGGGACACCGATCGCTGGCGCCTGGAGCTGTGGGACGGGAGCAGCGCGGGGGAGTCCGAGACCCCAGAATTCGTCCTCCGTTTCCGGAGCCGGAGGGCCCTCGACCGGCTCCTCGGCGACCTGCCGGATCGGGGCTTCGGCCGAGCCTACGTCGAGGGCAGCCTCGAGGTCGAGAGCCTCCACGCCTTTCTGGGGCGGGTCAACGACCTCTCGATGAGCAGGATGGCTCGACTGCTCCCCCGCATCCTGACCACCGCGCTGGCCCTGGGAGCTCGGCCCGACCCCCGCCGGATCCGGGTGGAGGCGCGCCTGCGCGGGCGGCTGCACAGCCGCGCCCGCGACAGCGAGGCCATCCGCCACCACTACGACCAGCCTCCCGAGTTCTACCGGCTCTTCCTGGGCCGGACCTTGACCTACTCCTGCGCCTATTTCGAGACCCCGGACACCGACCTCGACACCGCTCAGGAGGCGAAGCTGGAGCTGGTCTGCCGCAAGCTGCGGCTGCGCCCCGGGGAGCGGTTCCTCGACATCGGCTGCGGCTGGGGAAGCCTGGTCTTCCACGCCGCTCAGCACTGGGGGGTGCAGGCGCTCGGGATCACCGCCAGTCCGCGCCAGGTGGAGTGGGCGGCCGAGCAGGTGCGCACCCTGGGGCTGGAGGGGAAGGCGGAGGTGCGCCTTGCCGACTACCGGGACGGGCTCGACGGCGAGTTCGACGCCGTGGCCAGTGTGGGGATGGTCGAGCACGTCGGCCGGAGGGCGATGGCCGGCTACTGCGACGCCGTCCGTGGGCTGCTCCGGCCCGCGGGCCGGGCCCTCATTCATGGCATCACGACGCGTCCCGGGGCGGACGGGATCGGTGCTTTCCTCAACAGCTTCGTCTTCCCCGATGGTGAGCTCCAAGAGGTGGGGTCGATGGTCACCGCGCTGCAGGCCGCCGGGCTCGAGGTCCGAGACCTCGAGAACCTCCGCGAGCACTACGCCCTGACACTGCGCGCCTGGGTGGAGCGGCTGGAGGCGGGGTGGGACGAGGCGGTCGCCCTGGTCGGACTCCAGCGAGCCCGGGTCTGGAAGCTGTACATGAGCGGGAGCCGGGTCGGCTTCGAGCAGGGCACCGTCGCCGTCCACCAGGTGCTCGCGGTGCGGCAGGGTGGCCGGGGTGAATCCGGGGTCCCCCTCATCCGGGCCGACTGGTACCTCGCGGAGCGGCGGTCCCCGGTCGGGGTGTGACCGACCCCGCAAGCGACGGCAGCGAGCCGGCTCTCACGCGGCCGGATCGGGCCCCGCGACGCCAGCGCCGCCTCCGGCTGGTGGTGCCCCGCTACGGCGCCGGCGTGAGCGGGGGCAGCGAGCAGCTCATCCGGAGGCTGGCACACACCCTCCAGTCTCGGAGATGGGAAGTCGAGGTCTGGACGACCACGGCGGGCGACGAGGCGACCTGGTCGCCGGCCTTTCCCCCCGGNNTACCTCTACCACCCGACGATCTGGGGGCTCCCCGCCGCACCGCACCCGCGCCTGCTCATCCCCGCCGCCCACGACGAGCCGCCGCTCCGGCTGCGCGCCGTCGGGCGCGCGGTGGCTGCCGTCGACGCCCTCTGGTACGGGACCGAGGAAGAGCGCACCCTGCTGGAGGCCGTGCACCCGGTCGCCGCCCGGCGTCTCTACGCCATCGGCACGGTGGCGATCGACCCGCCGATCGGGGTGAACCGGGACGCCTTCCGGCGCGACCGCGGCCTGGGGCGCTACCTGCTGTACGCCGGGCGTGTCGCGCGCGGCAAGGGCGTGGACCTCCTCCTCGACGGGTATGCACTGCTGCGCCAGCGCCATCCCGAGCTCTCCCTGGTGCTCATCGGTGACCCCGACAGGCTGGCCGCCCCGCCGGAGGGGGTCCTCTCGCTCGGATGGCTCGACGACGAAGAGCACTGGTCCGCGCTGGCCGGGGCCGTGGCTGTAGTCGTGCCGAGCAGCCTGGAGAGCCTCTCGCTGGTCACTCTCGAAGCGTGGGCGGCCGGCCGCCCGTGCCTGCTCAACCGCGACTCACCCGTCCTCGCCGGCCAGGCGCGGAGGAGCGGTGGAGCCCTGCTCTTCCGCGATCCCGCGGAACTCTGCGACGGCGCCGCGCGGCTCCTCGCCGACCCTGCCGAGGCGGCCCGTCTGGGAGATGCGGGACGCCGTTTCGTCGCCCTCCACTACCGCTGGAACGCCGTGGTGCAGCGGCTGGAGGAACTGATCACGACCGTGGGAGGAGCGGGGTGGGCGGACCGGCCGGCGGATCGGGAATGAGACCCGTCCTGATCGACGCCCGCCCCCTCGGGGGCGATTCGGCGAGCAGGGGCATCGGCACCTACCTCCGCGGTCTCCTCGATGGGATGGCCGGGATCGGCTTCGCCACCCAGGTGGCCGTGCTCCTGGGCCGCGGCGCCCCCGAGCCGGACGACCTCGCCGGTCGCGGTCTCGAGGTGGGGGCGCGGACGCCCCGGCTGGAGCGGCGGGCCCAGGTCCTGGCCGACCCCTACCTGACCGCGCGGGCGCTGCGCGGTAACCCGGCCCGCCTCTATCACGCGGTCGAGTACGGCCAACCGCGGCGGGCGGCGATCCCGGTGGTCGTGACCGTCCACGACCTCATCCCGTTTCTCCTCCCCGGGTATTCCTGGAGATCGAGGCTGCTGCGCCGTCCAGGGCTGCGGCTGCTCCGCCGCGCGGACGCGATCATCGCCCCGAGCGGCGCCACCGCCCGGGATTGCATCCGGATCGCCGGGGTGGATCCCGAGAGGATCCACGTGATCCCCCACGGCCTGTCGCCCCGGTACCGGCCGGCGCCCCCGGAGGCGGTCGAGGCGGCGCGGGCCCGCTTCGGCCTGCGGAGGCCCTACCTCCTCGGCGTGGGGACGTTCGAGCCGCGCAAGGGCCTTCCCCACCTGGTGGAGGTCACCCGCCGGCTGCGCCGCGACCACGACATGGACCTGGTGGTCGCCGGTCAGCAGGGGCTCTTCGAGCCCGCGGTGCGAGCCCAGCTCGCCACCTTGGGCGACCACGGCCGGGAGCTCGGGTTCGTGGAGACCGCGGACCTGGTCGCCCTCTTCGGAGGAGCGGCGGCCTTCGTCTTCCCGAGCGCCTACGAGGGCTTCGGGCTGCCGCTCCTGGAGGCGATGGGCTGCGGCGCGGTGGCGGTGGGCTTCCAGAACAGCTCCCTCCCCGAGGTCGCCGGCGAGGCCGCCGTGCTCGTCCCGAACGGGGACGAGGTGGCGCTCCACGCTGCGCTGGAGCGGCTGCTCGCCGACCCGGACGAGGCCGCCCGGCGGCGACGGCTCGGGCTGGAACACGCCGCCGGGTTCACCTGGGCGGCGTCCGCCCGGTCCACCGTGGCCGTGTACGAGGCGGCCCTCGGGGAGCCGCTCCTCTAGCCGCCTCCCCCAGCTCTCCGTCTTTGGTGGCGGGCGCGATCCGGAGCCCGCGCCCGCGCCCGTGCCCGTGCTTCCCACCGCGCCAGGACAGACGACAGCGACGGCGACGTGCCGGGTACCCGGTAGAATCGCAGGCCCATGCCGGACGCCACCGTCGAGAGCCCCCGCCCGGGCGCAGCGCCCTCCGGGAGGCGGCTCCGGGTGCTGAGCGGCATGCAGCCGACCGGGCGGATGCACATCGGCAACTACCTGGGCGCGCTGCGCAACTGGGTGCAGCTCCAGGACGAGTACGAGTGCGTCTTCTTCGTCGCCGACTACCACTCGCTGACCACGGTCACCGACCCCGCGACGATCCGGCCGGCGATGACCGAGATGGTCCTCGACTGGCTCGCCACCGGGCTCGATCCGCAGCGATCCATCATCTTTCTCCAGTCCGACCTTCCCGAGGTCGCCGAGCTGCACCTCCTCCTCTCCATGACCACGCCGCTCGGCTGGCTGGAGCGGGTGCCCAGCTACAAGGAGAGGGTCGCGCAGTTCCCCGACAACCAGAACTACGGGCTGCTCGGCTACCCGGTGCTCCAGGCGGCCGACATCCTCCTCCCCCGCGCGGATCGGGTCCCGGTCGGCGAGGATCAGGCCCCCCATATCGAGCTGACCCGGGAGATCGCGCGCCGNNGATGCTGGACAGCCCCGAGCAGATCCGCAAGACGGTGATGAGCATGGTCACCGACGTTGAGCGGCCGCGCCGGAGCGACCCCGGGCATCCCGAGCGCTGCAACGTCTGCACCCTCCACAGCTTCTTCAGCCCTGACCGGCTGGCCGAGATCTGGCAGGGTGAGCGGGAGGCGCGGACGGGCTGCGTCGAGGTCAAGCGGTGGCTCGCGGAGGCGATCGCCGACCACTTCGCCCCGATGCGCGAGAGGCGCGCCGAGCTGGCCGCGCAGCCCCATCTGGTCGACGATGTGCTGAGCGACGGCGCCCGGCGGGCCCGCGTCGCGGCCCGGGAGACCCTCGACATGGCACGCGAGGCCTGCGGGCTGGCCGTCTCCAGCACCGCGGTCTAGACTGGGGTCACGCCTCCACCTCCGGAGAGATCGAGGGCTTTGACGATGTCCAAGCAAGGTGTCCGCTTCGCCGCTGGAACCGTGGTCAGCCCCGGGGAGTACCGCAACGTCGAGACCGGCCAGGTCCGATACTTCGACGGCAGCTCCCCGCTGCCCGGTCTGGTCAACGCCGCATCCTGGCAGCAGATCTCCGATCACTACCACGCTGGGGAGTCCGCCGGCCCGGTCCGTCACACCATGCCCGACCAGGTCACCCATGAGGTCCGTTTCGCACCGGGCACGATGGTGAGCCCAGGGGAGTACCGCAACGTGGAGACGGGTGACGTCCGATACTTCGACGGCAACAGCCCGCTTCCCGGCAAGGCCAACGCGGCCGCCTGGCAGCAGATCTCCGACCATTTCCACGCCGGGTCCGGGCATCGGGACTGAGGCCTCCCCCGACCTCGCCGAGGGCGTCGGCCAGGCGCTCTCCGTGCTCCGCGCCGCAGCCGCCCCCGAGGGACTGCTCGCCTCCGCAGAGCTCCCTCACTACGCGTCCGTTTGGACCCGCGATGTGGCCTTCGCCTCACTCGGAGCCAATGTCTCGGACGACCCCGAGCTGGTCGCGGCAGTGGCGCGCAGCCTGGTGGGCCTGGCTCAGCTCCAAGCGGAGTCCGGGCAGTTGCCCAACGCGTGGTGGCCCCGCCGCGGCTACTGGGACTTCCATGAGGCGGGCTGTACCGACGCGAGCTGCCTCTTCGTGGTGGCCGCCTCCCAACACCTCAACGCGCATCCGGACGGCCGGCTCCAGCGCCGCCTGTGGCCGCACCTGAGGCGGGCGATCCGCTGGCTGGCGGACCAGGATGCCAACCAGTTCACCCTCATCGACTCGCCGTCTGGCGGCGACTGGATGGACTCCACGCTCCAACGCTCCGGGAAGCTGCTCTACGTCAACGCCCTCTACCATCGAGCGCTCACCGGGATGGCGGAGATGTGCCCGGGCGACGCCGAGACGTACCGGGCGCGGGCCGCGCTGCTCCGCCGCAAGATCGACCTGCTGCTCTGGCCCGAGCCCGGTGCCGATCACGGCGAGCTCCTCGAGGGGGTCGGCTACCAGCCCGGCTCCGACCCGGGCTTCCCCCACCCGGTCGGCCCGGCCGCCCGCCGCGACGCGATGCGCGAGGACCGGTGCCACTACCTCTCGCACGTCGACGGTGGCCGCTACGTGGACGAGTGCGACGTCCTCGGAAACGTGCTCGCGGTCCTGTACGGGATCACCTCTCCCGAGCGAGGACGGCTGATCATGGAGTTCCTGCACCGGAGCGCGGCCGCCGCCCCCTATCCGATGCCCACCTACACCCGCAGCTTCGAACCCGGCGACCGCTGGGGGATGTACCGGCACGATCTGGAGCGTTTCCAGGACGAGCGGTGGCGCAACCCCCCCGGCCGCTATCACAACGGCGGCGTCTGGCCCTTCATCGGCGCCCTCTACGTGGTCGCCTTGCAGCGGGTGGGGATGGTGGCCGAGGCCTGCGCCGAGTTCGCCCGGCTGACCGCGGCGAACCGGCTCAGCCGGGGCTCCGGATCCGGGTGGGGCTTCCACGAGTGGATCGACGCGCGCACCGGAGAGCCCGAGGGGGCACCCGGCCAGAGCTGGAGCGCCGGTGCCTACCTCCTGGCGGCCGCGGTGGTGAGCGATCGGCCCGTCAGGCTCTGAGGAAGTACCCAGCCCAGTCCGCCCCGCGCCCCGCAGCCGTCACTCCTTGTCGGTCACCCGGTATTCCAGGTAGGCGCCGAACATGAGGCGGGTCTGTGCCTCCAGCGCGGGGATGACCGACAGCGCCAGTCCGACCACCGGGTAGAGGAAGAGCTGGAAGTCGGCGTAGAGGCGACGCCAGCGTCCCCATTCGCCCGGCTTCGGACACATCGCCCGGTCCACGACGATGAGCACCAGCGTGTTGAGCAGGGTCATGGTCAGGATCACGGTGGTGAGCAGGCCGAGCGCGGTGGCGGTCGGCGAGAGACTGTAGTCGAGGTCGATGAGCGCGGGCAGCGAACCCCCGATGGGGAGCAGAAGGGGCAGCGTCGCCCAGGTCAGGTGGTTGAACATCAGGTAGCGGAAGCGGCGTGCCCGCAGCCTCCAGGGGATCTCGGGATGGTTGAGCAGCCGCACGCAGACGTAGGGAACATCGGTCGCGCCCCAGGCCCAGCGCTTGATCTGGTTGTACTGGCTGACGTGAGTGGCGGCGTAGTCACGCGCCCGGGGAGCGTCGCCGAAGACGGGCAGGAATGCGGGCCGCACCTGAAGCTGCTCGCCATACCGGAAGAAGGCCTTCCAGAAGAACCGCGAGTCCTCGGGGATGACGTCGCTGTCCCAGTACCCGGCCTCGGTGAGCAGCTTCAACGACATCGTGTACGAGGAGAACATGACGAGGCGCTCGGGATGCTGGTGGAGGAACATCTGCCACTGCGTCGCCGCCGTCGCCATGACCCGGACCGCCGCCGGCACCCGCCAGAGGTTGTTGAGGAAGACGGGCACCGGCTGCCAGATCGAGGTCAGCGCCCGATCGACGTGCAGGAAGTTCCAGGTGATGTAGGCGAAGTACTCCGGGTGCAGGCGGAAGTCCGAGTCGAGGTCGGTGATCAGCGTCCGGGTGGGATCCAGCCCGAGCTCGTCGCAGTGGCGGCGCAGCACGGGTCCGCCGTAGGCCATCGCAGCCGACTTGCCGACCACGATCCCGGGAAGCAACGGGTCCTTGATGTGGATGAAGGCCCGGAAGCGGTGGCCGAGCTCCCGGCGCAGCCGGGCGACATTCTCACAGCCGGCCAGGTCGGTCTCCCGGGTGATGATGGCGCAGACCTTGAGCTGGTCCGGGTAGTGCTGGGCGACGAGTGCGTCGACGGTGGCGCGCAACACCTCGTAGCGCTCCGTGTAGGTGGGGATGAGCACGCAATGGGTGATGTCGTTGGGGCCGGGCGCGCCCTCGGACAGCTGGATGGCCTCGCATTCGGCCCACCAGTCGATGGCCTCGACGCGGCGTAGCTCGTGGAGTGAGCGCCACACGAAATAGACGGTGACCGCGGTGCGGAGAAACCAGTAGGCATCGAGGAGCACCGCTCCCAGTCCGAGCACCCAGAGGTCGGCGGGATCGTTGAACCGGATGACGAAGCCGACGATCAGAGGGCTGAGCAGCACGGTCCAGGTCATCGCGCCCGGGGCGATCTCGAGGGCGCGCTGCTGAGCTCGGGGAGAGAGTGCCGTCCAGGTGCGAACCGCCATCGTGCCCGATTCTAGGCTGACGCCCGGGTGGGCCTTCGGCGAGTCTCCCCGCCACATCCGGGGCGGCACGGGGCTGGCGAGGCGGTATCCTCGCTCTCTCAGACCTCATCCCAGAGACGAGAAGGGGAACATGCCTGGCGACGATGTAGAAGACGAGCCCGCTGACCTGGAACCCGAGGCGGCTGACGACGACGACCTCGAACTGGTCGTCGAGGTCCACGACGTCCCCGATGTCGAGATCCCTGACGTCGTCGACGTCGAGCTGGTCGACGACGCCGTGGTCCAGGTGGAAGACGAAGAGGAGGCGGACCCCGTGGTCAGCCCCGTGCTCCCGCCCCCGGTGCGGCCTCAGCCGGGTCGCCCGCCGAGCGCCCGGGAGGAGCCGCCCCCACCCTTCGCCGTGGGCGAGCGGGTGGTGCTCATCTCCAACACCCGCCCTCGGACGGGCACGCTGATCGGGAACTACCCGGTCGGCACCACCGGCAAGGTCGAGACGGTGCTCAGCCAGACGGCCATCGTCCGCTTCGACTCGGCACCGGGGACCAAGGAGGTGGTGGCCTTCACCTGCCTGGAGAGCGCCGAGAAGCCGGCTGACGGGAAGCCTCCGGAGTAGCCTGGGAGGGGAGTCAGGGGCGTCTCGCCGGCGGCCGGCCGTTGCTGGGAGAGGAGGCGCGTCCGTGGATACCCGCGTACCGGGGCGGCAGCAAGGCCGCCACCTCGGCGGCGATGGCATCGGCGATCTCCTGACCGCTGCGTCCCGAAACGGTCACCGGGCGGCCATAGCGGACGCGAAGCTGACCGCGGCGGGGCAGCAGCCCGCCGCTGCGGACGAGGGCGCGCTCGGTTCCCCAGATCGCCACCGGCAGCACCGCCGCCTGGGTGCGGCGGACCAGGAACCCCGCCCCCGCCTCGGCGGGGCCCATCCCGCGGCCCCGCGAGCGGTGCCCCTCGATGAAGATGAGCAGTCGCCCGCGACCGCGGAGGATGTCGAGGCTGATCCGCAGCGCCCGGCGGTCGGCGGTCCCCCGGTCCACTGGGAAGCAGTTACATCCGCCGAGCAGCCAGGCGAGCGGCGCCGGCCGGAACACCTCCCGCTTGACCATCGCGAAGAGGGTGCCCGAGAAGAAGGAGCCGAGGATCAGCCCGTCCCAGTTGCTGATGTGGTTGGAGGCGACCAGAAGCGGCCCCTCGATGGGCACATTCGCGCTCCCTTCGAAGCGCAGCCGGCGTACGAAGAGCACCCGCACGAGGGTGCGGCAGAACCCGGCGGTGAGCCGGTAGCGCCAGGGACGGCGGCCGTCTCTCCGGACCGGGAACTCGGCGGGGAAGCCGCGAACGGTGGCGGGCACAGCCGAAATGGTGCGACATCGTCCCGCCCCCTCGGGTGGTGGCGACGCTAAGGGCTCCACGCGAACGGCGGTGCCAGATGCATTCGCGACCGCGCCCCTCCCCGGCGCCCGGCGAGGCGGTGGCCATAATGCGGTTCCAGCCGCCCCCTTAGCTCAACGGCAGAGCAGCCGGCTTTTAACCGGTTGATGCGGGTTCGATCCCTGCAGGGGGCACGGCGCGCCTGGCTGGGCTGCACGGCATGTGCGTCGTGCCCTGCGGCGTGGGCGGCGATCCCGGCGGGCCCGATGTTGCCCATGGCGGGAGCGAGCGCGTGCCCGGAGAGTGGGACCGAAAGGGACACCACCGTGCCCTCGACCAGCGGCGCAGCGAGGGGCGGGGGCCCGACCCGGGGTGTCGACTGAGCCGATTCCAGAGGATGCGGCCGGGTCTTGGCAGCGCACCCAAACGTGCATGGGAAAGGACAGAGAGAGTGGTAGAGCGCCGATGAGAAGGCGACCGGTTGGCCTCGCCATGAGGGCCCGGGCGGCGTTACTTGTCGCCGGATCCCTGAGCCTTGCGGCGGCTCTGACGCCGGGCGCCAGCTCCGCCGCCGCGGCCACCCCCCGCCTCGGTCAGGGAACGGCGACCACTTCCCCGGCGACCAGCACCCTCACCGCCTCGTCGACGCTTGCCCTCGACACCTTCACCCGAGCCAACCAGACGGGTTGGGGCGCCGCCTCTGGAGGGGGCACGTGGTCGACCGGCTCAGGTCTCTCGATCACATCGAACGAAGGGGTCATGAGCTACTCAGGCGCGAGCCAGTACCTGACCCTCGGGAGTACGACCGCGGCTGACGGCGACGGCCTGGTGCGGTTCTCGATCCAGGCGAGCACCGACACGGCCGGCATCATCCTGCGCGATCAGAGCAACGGCAACATGTACGTCGGGCGATACGACGGCAAGGGGGATATCGCCTTCATGTACCGCGTCTCGGGCACCTGGAGCCCGGCGATCACGGTTCCGTTCCCCATCACCCTGAAGCAGTTCTACTGGCTGCGCTACGAGGTGCAGGGGAGCAAGGTCATGCTCAAGGCGTGGCCGGCGGGCACCGCCGAACCGTCTGCGTGGACATTGTCCACGACGAGCAGCGGCATCAGCGCCGCGGGCCAGATGGGTCTGTACGGCTATGCGGCCTCCGGCGCCCCGGTGGAGTTCGACTCCTTCTCGGTGACCGCACCGACCCCGCCGACGGCGGCGCTGACGGTGAGCCCGAGCTCGGGCGTGGCGTCGGTGCCGGTGACCGCCAACGCGTCAGGGTCCACGCCCGGAACGAGTCCGATCAGCAACTACACCTTCAACTTCGGGGACGGCACCGTGGTCGGCCCCCAGTCGGGGGCGACCGCGAACCACACCTACACCGCCGGCGGAACCTTCACGGTGACGGTGACCGTGACGGACAGCGCCGGGGCCACCTCGACCGCGACCCAGGGGGTGACCGTGGGCGCCCCGGTGGCCGCGCTCAGCGTGAGCCCGCTGAGCGGTCAGCCGCCCCTGGCGGTGACCGCCAACGCCGCGGCTTCCACCGATCCGATCGGCATCAGCGGCTACACCTTCAACTTCGGGGACGGCACCGCCGTGGTCGGGCCTCAGACAGGATCGACCGCCGCCCACACGTACACGAGCAGCGGGACCTACACGGTGACGGTGACGGTTGCCGACAGCACCGGGGCAAGCGCGGCGGCGACCCAGACAGTGGTGGTGGCGGCCACCCCGCCGACGGCGGCACTGAGCTTGAGCCCGATCCCGAGCTCGGGACCAGCGCCGTGGCTGGTGACCGCCGACGCATCGGGGTCGACACCGGGGTCGCATCCGATCAGCACCTACACCTTCAACTTTGGTGACGGTACCGTGGTTGGGCCCCAGATCTCGGCGACAGCCAGCCACACGTTCACCGCCGGTGGCACCTTCACGGTGACGGTGACCGTTACCGACAGCGTCGGGGCCACCTCGACCACGACCCAGGCGGTGACCGTGGGCGCCCCGGTGGCGGCGCTCAGCGTGAGCCCGCTGAGCGGTCAGCCGCCCCTGGCGGTAACCGCCAACGCCGCGGCTTCCACCGATCCGATCGGCATCAGCGGCTACACCTTCAACTTCGGGGACGGCACCGCCGTGGTCGGGCCTCAGACAGGATCGACCGCCGCCCACACGTACACGAGCAGTGGGACCTACACGGTGACCGTGACGGTGACCGACAGCACCGGGGCCAGCTCGACAGCGACCCAGACGGTGGTGGTGGCCACCCCGCCCACGGCGGCGCTCAGCTTGAACTGGAGCTCGGGACCGGCGCCCCTGGCGGTGATCGCCAACGCATCGGGGTCGGCGCCCGGGTCGAACCCGATCAGCACCTACACCTTCAACTTCGGTGACGGCACCGTGGTCGGGCCCCAGATCTCGGCGACAGCCGGCCACACGTTCACCGCCGGTGGCACCTTCACGGTGACGGTGACCGTTACCGACAGCGTCGGGGCCACCTCGACCACGACCCAGGCGGTGACCGTGGGCGCCCCGGTGGCCGCGCTCAGCGTGAGCCCGCTGAGCGGTCAGCCGCCCCTGGCGGTGACCGCCAACGCCGCGGCTTCCACCGATCCGATCGGCATCAGCACCTACACCTTCACCTTCGGGGACGGCACCGTGGTCGGGCCTCAGGCAGGATCGACCGCCGCCCACACGTACACGAGCAGCGGGACCTACACGGTGACGGTGACGGTGACCGACAGCACCGGGGCCAGCTCGACGGCGACCCGGACGGTGGTGGTGGCCACCCCGCCGACGGCGGCGCTCAGCTTGAACTGGAGCTCGGGACCGGCGCCCCTACCGGTGATCGCCAACGCATCGGGGTCGGCGCCCGGGTCGAACCCGATCAGCACCTACACCTTCAACTTCGGGGACGGCACCGTGGTCGGCCCCCAGGTCTCGGCGACAGCCGGCCACACCTACACCGCCGGCGGGACCTTCACGGTGACGGTGACCGTGACCGACAACGTCGGGGCCACCGCGACCGCGACCCAGGCGGTGACCGTGGGCGCGCCGGTGGCCGCGCTCAGCGTGAGCCCGACCGCGGGGGTGGCGCCGCTGCTGATCACCGCCAACGCGTCGGCGTCCACCGATCCGATTGGGATCAGCGGTTACACCTTCAACTTCGGAGACGGCACCGTGATCGGGCCCCAACCTCAGGCGACGGCAACCCACACGTTCACGGCTGGGGGAAGCTACACGGTCTCGGTGAAGGTGACCGACAGCTCCGGGGCCAACTCGACAGCGACCCAGACGGCCACCGTGGGCGCGCCGGTGGCGGCGCTGAGCGTTAGCCCGACCTCGGGGGTGGCGCCGCTGCCGATCACCGTCAACGCCTCGGCGTCCACGGATCCGATTGGGATCACCGGCTACACCTTCAACTTCGGGGACGGCACCGTGGTCGGGCCTCAGACCGGCGCGATGGCGAGCCACACGTTCACCGGCGGCGGCATTTACACGGTGACGGTGACGGTGACCGACAGCATCGGGGCCACCTCGACCGCGACCCAGGCGGTGACCGTGGGCGGACCAGTGGCGGAGCTGAGCCTCAGCGCCAGCTCCGGAGGGGCGCCGCTTCCGGTGACCGCCGACGCGTCGGCCTCGACCGATCCCCTCGGGATCAGCACGTACACCTTCAACTTCGGAGACGGCACCGTCATCGGGCCCCAATCTCAGGCGACGGCGACCCACACCTTCACCGCCGGGGGAAGCTACACGGTCTCGGTGACGGTGGCCGACATTGCGGGAGCCAGCGCGACCGCGATCCAGGCGGTGGCCGTCGGTACGCCCGTGGCCGAGCTCAACGTGAGCACACTGAGTGGAGCGGCGCCGCTGGTGGTGACCGCGAACGCTGCGACGTCGACGGATCCGATCGGAATCAGCAGCTACACCTTCAACTTCGGAGACGGCACTCTGGTCGGGCCACAGGCCGCTCCCACCGCCACTCACACGTATGCCACCGCGGGCACCTTCGTCATCGCGGTGACGGTGACCGACAGCGCCAACCAGATATCGACCGCATCCGCAACCGTCAACGCGATCACGCCGCCAGTGGCAAGCCTGACGGTGACGCCGAGCAGCGGGCTGGCACCCCTCACCGTCTTGGCGAGTGGCGCGGGCTCACTGCCGGGATCGCGTCCGATCGCGAGCTACATCTTCAACTTCGGGGACGGCACGGTGATCGGGCCGCAGAGCTCTCCGATCGCGAGTCACACGTACACGACGATCGGCACGTACTCGGTGACGCTCACAGTTCAGGACTCTGGCGGCATCGGTTCCTCGGCATTGAGCAGCGTCAGCACCACCTCATCGACCCTGGCGGCGGACACCTTCACCCGAACCAACCAGACCGGTTGGGGCACCGCCTCTGGAGGCGGCACGTGGTCGACCGGCTCAGGCATCTCGATCACGTCGAACGAAGGGACCATCAGCTCCACCGGCACGAGCCAGTACCTGACCCTCGGGAGTACGACTGCGGCTGACGGCGACGGCCTGGTGCGGTTCTCGATCCAGGCGAGCACCGACACGGCCGGCATCATCCTGCGCGATCAGAGCAACGGCAACATGTACGTCGCCAGGTACGACGGCGCCGGGAACATGGCCTTCATGTACCGGATCTCGGGTACCTGGACGATCGTGGCCAAGGAGGCCTTCCCGATCACCCTGAAGCAGTTCTACTGGCTGCGCTTCGAGGTGCAGGGAAGCAACGTCATGTTCAAGGCGTGGCCCGCCGGCACCACCGAACCATCGGCCTGGGCGTGGTCGGGGACCAGCACCGGCATCAGCGCCGCGGGCGAGATGGGCCTGTACGGCTATGCGGCCTCCGGCGCCCCGGTGGAGTTCGACTCCTTCTCGGTGACCGCGCCGAGCACCTCGCCACCCCCGCCAGCGAACGCGACCATCGCCGGCTCGGTCTCGGACAGCCTCACCTCCGCCCCCATCGCCGGCATCCAGGTCTCTACGCTGCCCGCCACCGCCACGACCACCACCAACACCCAGGGTGCCTACACGCTGCCGGT
>PLNE01000029.1 GCA_003141695.1 Candidatus Dormiibacterota bacterium | reverse complement strand
GACGTCGTTGGCCATCCGCGCGGCGCGGTAGAGGTTGGAGACCAGCCCGCGGCGCCTCACCCCAGCGCCTCAGCCACGAAGTGCTGCGCGTCCGTGGTCAGCTCTACCCGCTCGGATTCCTCCATCTCGATGAGGCGCAGCAATCGCCTCGCCATCTCTGGCTGCTCGGTGCCGATGGCGAGCCCGAGCGACAGCCAGTAATCGGCGGTCTCCATCAGCACGGGGTGGAGATCCTCAGCGGTCTCGGAGCGGACATCCTCCATAGAGTGGAGGAGCGCCGTGGCGTAGCGTCGCCAGGCTGCGTCGAGACTCTCGTTCGTCGCCGGCGTGCGATCTGTCGTCATGTTGTGCCCTCGTGCCCTGGCGCGGCGCCGCCAGTCTACCCTCGGCGCAGTGGGTGGATCCGTGCATCCCAGGCATCTCGAGTGCCCTCGCCTCTCGGTACGCCTATCCGACGGCCGATCCGGCTCTTTTGAGGGCACGCCCGGTGGAGGTCCCGGTATCCTCGAAGCCCGAGCCGGCAGACACCACGAAGAGCTCCGGGGCTCAGTCGTTACTTCCGGTCACGTAGGTGACGTCGCCCGCGACGTTGGCGCCGCCCAGCGACACCCAGCCGTTTTGAGATAGTGGGCCCGGCTCGGTGTAACTTAACGGGGGGTCGCGACGTCTCATGGATGTGAACCCCGGCGACCGTTGGCAGAACCCGGAGACGTGCGCCGACACCTCCGGCGGCCCGCCGGAGGCTGGAGGCCGACACCCTCGTCGATTGATCTCGGCACTCGGCGGGACGGCCGTGTTCGTGGTCATGGCCGCCGCCTTTGGTCTGGTGATCGGGCTCGGCCGCGGCGGACCTGCGCCGGGCCAGCCCCCGGCCGCACAGGTGAGCCCGACGGTGACGCAGACGGCGGCAGCGACGGCGACACCCTACCCCGGAAAGCCCATTGCACCCCCGTACACCCCGCCGCCGACCGCACAGATCACCTCGACGGTCACAGCTCCGGCGCCGCTCATCGTCACGTACGACCCGAGCCAGCAGATGACCGTCACCTCACCGGTACGCTACGTCGTCCGCAACTACCAAGGTGTGCTGGTGGGGACCGTCACCGTGGATCAGGCAGCGGCGGCGAATGGCGTCCTGGCCTCGCCGGACGGGTCCAAGCTGCTCATCGGGAGCCGCCTGGTCTTCGACGTGTATGGACATCTGCTCTCCGACCTGTACACGGCTGCGGACGTCAGCGCCCTGGTTCAACCCATCTGGGCCGACGACTCGGAGCACCTCTGCGGGATCACCTACAACGACGATGCCGGCGTCGTCACGGGAGCGCTCCTGGAGTTCTCTGCGTCTGTAGGCTACCGGACCGTGGCTGACCTGGGTCCGCTCGACGGTTCAGACCAGGGCTGGTCGGTCCTGGCCTGCAGCCCCAGCTCAGACCGGGCGGTCGTATGGCAGAGCGACAACTCGCAGTCCGAGTATCTGGTGATCCGCTTCTCCACCGGTCAGGTGGTGGCCACCCATCCGGGATCAACCTCGGATCAGGGTCCTGGGGCCGCGAGGCACGACGGGAGCCTCGTCGCGATCGACGGAGCGTACGGCATCACCATCCTCGACACGGCGACCGGCCAGGACCTGGCGAGCGTCGCCCGCTGGGGGGGACTGGGGGGCAATGACCTCATCGNNGGGATGGCTCCCGACTGCTGGTGGAGAGCGACATCGCGCAGGGGGGCCCACGCTGGATCGTCGCGTGGGCCGATGACACGGACCTGGTCACCGACCAGACCCTGATCTCCCTGGGAGCCGTCATCCCCCTCACCAGCGGCGCCACCATGTTCATTCAAGAAACCGGCAGCCCCTATGGCGCGTACTTCCTGGAGAACGACGGTACCCTCCAAACGCTTCCGGCCGAGTCCTGATCCCGGGTGGAGGGACCCGCGCTTTCTCGAGCAGACGCACCAAACGCGCCACAGCATCGTGACACTTCTGAGCGGTTCTGAGACAAGCATCACCAAGAACGGGCTGCGCCGGGCGTGTTCGCATACTAGCCTGAGCTCGGATCATGGAGTCCAGCCTTCCGCGACGAGTTCCCGGGGCCGCGCCCGAGGTCCGATGGCGGGTGGGACGAGCGTCGGTGGTGCCACAGGTCCTCGACCTCGCCGCATTCCAGCAGGAGGTCCTCGACCGCGGTGCCAACCTGGACNNCGCCATCGCCTGGCGGGCCGTTGCGCGGGCCCAGGCCCTCTGCGGGGCCGAGCGAGCCGTGGTCGAGGTGGTCGATGGCGACGGTCTGGCCCACCGGGCGACGGCAGGGACCTGGCCTGCCTCTCGCTCCCGGCCTGCAGGTGCCGAGCCCGACCACCCGTGGCGCGGTCCGCTCGGCAGCGCCGCCCAGGTCTGCGGGGACACCGAGGTGGACCCCCGGGTGGATCGGGAGGTGTGCCGCCGCCTGGGGGCGCGGTCGCTAATCACCGTCCCTCTGGTCCACGCGGACGTGAGCCTGGGGGCGATCACGGTGACCTCGTCCCAACCCCATGCGTTCGACGAAGCCCAGGCGGAGGCCCTCCGGCTCGTCGCCGACCAGGTCACGGCGGCGGCGGTCAGAGCGTGGGTGAACATCGAGCTGCGCGAGACCTGCCGGCGGTGCGAGAGCGCCCTCGTCGCCAGCGAGGCGAGGTTCCGCCGCCTGTTCTTCAAGAACCCCCAGCCGATGTGGGTGCTCGACGCGGAGACGCAGCGCTTTCTCGCGGTCAACGAGGCCGCTGTTGCCAAGTACGGGTACTCAGCGGAGGAGTTCGGGGCGCTGACCATCGCCGCCATCCGCCGCGATGTTGCCCATCTTGCCGTCGACTT
>PLNE01000188.1 GCA_003141695.1 Candidatus Dormiibacterota bacterium | reverse complement strand
GCCAGCACCGCCGCCTCCTGGCGCTCCTGGGTGGCCCGGCAGATCTCGTTGTGGACCTCGATCTCGGGGAAGCGCTCGGCGAGGCGGTCGATGATGGCCTGGGTGTCCCACATCGACAGAGTGGTCTGGCAGGTCACCGCCAGACGGGTCCCGGGCGCGAACTCCAGGGTATCTGCCTCTTCAATTGATTCAATCAGCGTGGTGTTATCCGGCGCGACGCCCATCACTCCCTCCGGCTCGGGGTGGCCGCGCTTGCCGATGTAGATGACGTGGACCCTGCGCGCGGTCAGCTCGCGGACCAGGTCGTGGGTGCGCGTGACGTCGCTGCAGGTCGCGTCCACGATGGTCAGGCCGCGCTCGCGGGCGGCGTCGACCACCTGGGGGGAGATGCCGTGGGCGGTGAAGATGACGGTGCCCTCGGTGATCTGCGCGAGGCCCTTCATCCGGTCGGATTCCGCCACCAGCCGGACGCCGGCCTCCTCCAGCTCGCGGGTGGCGTGCTCGTTGTGGACCAGGTAGCCGAGCATCGTCACCGGCTTGCCGTCGCTCTCGGCGCCGACCCTCTTGGCCAGCCGGATCGCCTCGACCACACCGTGACAGTAGCCACGGGGGCGGATGCGCACGACCTCCATCCGGATCAGTCTACGCGAGGCCCGCGCTCCACCCCCCGGCTGGCGCGTTTCAGCCGCTGAGCGCCACCCGCCCCTCGGGGAGGTGTTCCACCGCCGGGGCGTCCAGGGCGAGGTGGGGGAGAGGCCGTCGCTCGCGGCCGGCGAGCAGCATCCAGGAGTAGAAGCACGCCCCGACGGTCAGGCCGATGGCGATCTTGACTCCGCCGGGCATTCCGCTCGGGGATACGAAGGCCTCCAGGGTGCCGGCGATCACCAGAAGCAGGATCACGGCGAGGGCGAGCCCGAGGGTCTCCCGGGCGGCACGGGCGAGCGCGTCGGCCCGCCGGAGCATCCCGGGCCGCAGCACCGCGTCGCCGAGACGCAGGCCCACAGCGCCGGCGGTGACGAAGATGCTCATCTCCAGCACCCCGTGGGCGGCGATCAGCGACCAGAACGCGTAGTCGTAGCCACCGGCATGGATGGCGGCTCCGAGCGTGCCCAATCCCCAGCCCTGGAAGAAGATCAGCAGGGCGGTGGGCACGCCGGCGCAGAGGCCGAGGGCGAGGACGAGCAGGGCCACCTCCATGTTGTGAAGGAAGATGCTCGGGTCGGCCAGGAAGGGCTGGGGGAGGGTGATCCCGGAGCCTCCCTGCGCCATCTCGGCGAAGAGGGAGTTGGGCACCAGGAGCCCGCGCAGGTCCGGCCGGAGGTCGTAGGCGAGCCAGCCCGCGACGACCCCCGAGAGGAGGCAGGCGAGAGAGCCCAGGAAGTACCCGGCATTGGCTCGGAAGGCTCGCGGCGCCCCGCTCGCAAAGAAATGAGCAGTGTTGCGAAGCCGGGGGGCCGACCCGCGGTTGAGCAGCACGTGCGCGCGCCCGCAGAGCGAGTTGAGGTACTCGGTCACCGCCTGGTCGGGGAAGTCGCGCCGGGCGATGGCGAGGTCGCTGGCGGTGCGCCGGTAGAGGACCGCGAAGCGCTCGATGTCGGCCGACCCCAGACCGCGCAGGTGGTTGCCGGCGAGTGCCGCCGTCCGCGCTTCCAGCTCGGCCCAGCGGGCGCGGCGACCGGCGGAGAACGTCTCCAGGTTCATGGCGTCCAGGGAGGGGGAGCACCTGGTCCGGTGTAGGGGCCGGATGCCGGAAGGGGGGGCGGTCCCCCGGTGTCGGCGCGCGGAGCGAGTTGCAGGAAGAGCCGCTCCAGGAACAGCTCCGGCGGCCACATCCGCTCGGGCGCACCGGGCGGAAGCTCCATCCGATCGAGCAGCCGCGCTGCCAGCCGTCCCGCCAGGTCGGCGCGCTGGGTGGGCGGGAGGCCGGGGCGGCTGAGGAAGGTGCGCACCGCCGACAGCTCGTGCTCGCTGAGATGGGTCAGGCCGTCGATGCCGGGACCGGGGTCATTGGTCCGCAGGTACACGGGCGCGGGCGCCGTGGCCGTCAGGAGGGTGACCGGGGTCCGCTCGCGGACCACCACGGTGCCGGCGACCAGGTCGCCAAGGCGCCGGGACTGGGGGTGGAAGAACATCAGGATGACACCCACTCCGAAGAGGTCGACGATGTAGGCCAGACTGCGGAGAAAGTACTCGCCGATGGTCGCGGTGCCGCCGTCGACCCGGATGACTCGGATGCCCATGGCGGACTTGCCCAGCGTCTTGCCCCCGCTGATCGCCTCGGAGACCGTGAAGTAGAGGACGGCGATGATCACCCAGGCGGCAAACAGCAGGTCGCCGAGGAGGCTGAAGACGATGATCGTGTTCGTCTCGCTGCTGTTGCCGGTGGACGCCGCCGCGATCGCGATGACCAGCAGCGAGACGATGACGAGCAGGCAGCCGAGGACGAGGAGGTCGAGCAGCGCCGCGGTGAGCCTGGTGGCCACCCCGGCGACCCGGAAGGAGATCCCGACGTTGTCGGCCGTCGTGACCCGCTGGGTGTCGTAGCCCGTGTTCACGAGCGGGAGGTCATCTTCGCCCGGCGCGAGCGCCCGGGTGCGGGGTGGGTGATGGTGGCCACGTCGCCGGTGATGCTGTCACCTCCAACCGGCGTGGCGTTCCCCGCGACCGCATCGTCGCCGCCCAAGGCAGATGGGCTCGCGTCTCCGCGCTTCCTCATGGGGCGAGCTCGTCTTCGCGCCTTTCGTGGCGCGTGATCGCCCCTCGTGGCCAGGAGACCCGACACCGTGAACTCCTCGCCGAGCCGCACCCGGTTCCAGAGGGCCCCGACGAGGATGAATTCGGAGAGGAAGAAGAGCCAGGTGGCGAGCAGGAAGAAGAGAGCCAGGCTCTGGCCGTAGGTGTCGAAACCGTGGGCCAGCTTGGCGTAGATGGGGAAGAGGAGGGTGATCAGCTCGATGAGCACGCCCGAGACCAATGCCCCCGGCCACAGCTGGCGGATGCGGAAGGTCCGGTTTGGCACCAGCCGGTAGATGGTCAGGGTGAGGGCCGTCATGGCCAGGAACCCAGCCACCGGTCCGATCCCGGCCATCACCGGGACCAGGTTCATCAGGGTGTTGGACAGGACGGCGATGATCAGGGCCGCCACCAGGACAAACATCATCACGGCGCCCATCGCGCGCTGGCGCAGGAAGCTGCGCTGGGGGAACTTGAAGATGCGGCTCAGGCAGAACTCGAGCGACCCGAAGAAATTGGTGACGCCCCAGAGGAGCCCCAGGATGCCGGCGATCCCGAGCAGGCCGGCGTAATGATGCAGGTCCTGGGTTACCACGGCGTTGAGCTCGACACCGCTCCGGCCCGGGAACGCTCGCAGGATCGCCGTCTGCGCCTGGCTCTGGATGCCCGGTCCGTTCACCACCAACCCGATGATGGCCAGGGCGCCGAGGATCATCGGGAACATCGCCATCACCGCGTTGAAGGCCAGGCCGGACGCGTGGCTCCCGGTGTGGGTCGACCCGTAGGCACTGAGGACGCGGCCCGGGGTGCTGGCCCTGAGCCGGGGCAGGAGCGCTCGCCGGGTGTGGGCGGCGCGCGCGGGTGCGCCCTTCCGGGGCGGTGCCGTTTCCATCAGGCCATTCTGGCCGGGTGGCGGGGGCGCTCGGGGGGCCCAGCCTACTCGACGATGGCGACGGTCTGACCTTCCTGGACGACCTCGCCCTTGGCCGCCAGGATGGCGGTCACGGTGCCGGAGATGGGGCTGGTCACCGGGATCTCCATCTTCATGGACTCGAGGACCATGATCGTCTCGTCCTCCTCGACCCGCTGGCCCACCTCGGCGACGATCCGCCAGAGGCTTCCCAGCACCTCCGCCTTGACCTCCATCGGGCCGTCACCGTGCCTCGGATCGGGGGGCGCGCCGATCGGGGAGGGCGTGGACGCCCTTCCCGACCGACCCCCTCATCAATCGGCTCCGATCACGCCCCGACGACGAGCAGCCGGTCGTCCACCCAGCCCGTCCAGCCGTTGGAGCAAAGGATGTGGGCCCATGCCCCGCGCACCTCGGTCACCTGGACCGGAAGGTGGCCACCGAGGGTGGCGATCACCGCTCCCGCGGGGTCGGGGGCGGCCCAGGCCTGCATCCCCTGGGGCGGGACCTTGTGGCTGGGAGCCCAGGCCGGCTGGGCAGGAGCCGGAGCCGGCACGGTGGCGGCTGCGGCCTCCGGCGTGAAGGGCACGCCGTAGCTCTCTCCGGAGGCCTCGGCGGGGGCCGATGTCGCCTGTGCGAGCGGTCCCGGGGTCGCCTCGAACTCGATGGGCGCGGCCGACTCCGGGTAGCTCTGACCCGGGGAGTCGAGCGGGTGATAGGGCGAGGCGAGCGGCTCGAAGGTCGTCGTCGCCGGGTCTCCCCAGGGGCTCGCGGCTGGTGCCGGCTCTGCCGCGGTGGAGGCCGAGGCCTCCGCGACGGGTTGCTCCTCCTGCTCCGCCGCAGGGGCCCCGGTCGATGCGTCCGGCATGGCGAAGCCGGTCGCGGAGGCGGCCGGCGACCAGGCCCACGGACTCGGCGCGGGGGTGGCCTCCAGTTCGGGGGCGGCCTCGACCTCGGGGGCCGCGTCCGCCTCGGGGGCCGCCTCCGCCTCCGGAGCTGCCTCTGCTTCCGGCGCGGGGGCCGCTTCCGCGAATGCCTCTCCCTCGGGGTACGCGTCTCCGGCGACGTATGCCGGCGCGGGGTACGCCTCCGCTGCGGTGTCCCCGGCCTCGGGAACTTCCTCGGGGGCGGTCTCCGTAACAGGAGCGGCGTCGGCTTCGGGTTCCGGCGTGTACTCAGGGACAGCCTCGTACTCGGAGGTCGCTGCGTCCTCGGGAGCCGCGGTGTCCTCGGGGGCGGCCGTCTCCTCGGTGGCTGCAGCAGCCGGGGTGGTCGCGGTGTCGTCGAGCGCCTCAGCTCCACCCACGGCGGCAAAAGATGCGCTGGCTGCCGCCGGCGACCATGACCACGGTGTCGGAGTGGCGGTGTCGGAGATGCCGCCGCCCACTTCGACGGAATCGGCAGTCGCGCCTGCCACCGCCGGGACGGGCGTCTCCGCCTCCCCGCCGGCGACGCCGAATACCTCGGTCGCTCGCACTCCGGTCGCGGATGCCTCGGCGGTCACGCCCGTGAGCCGGAGCACGGCGCTCCAGGTCCGGTGGACGTCACTGACCGCGGTCAGGAGGCTGTGCTTGGTGAGCCCGTCGAGGACGATCCAGGTGCTGATCACGACCTGCTCTCCGGCGGGGTCGAGGCTGGCCGTCACCGGTCCCGGGCGTCTCTCCTCGAGCTCCACCAGGTCGGCGGCGAGGTCGCCGCTCCCGGCGGGGTGGCTCGCCTGAGCGAGGTCGACGATGCTGCGCAGGACCAGCCGATCCCCTCCGGTCGGGAGGGTGGCGGTCACCTCAGCGCCTCCGCTCTCCAGCCCCAGCGTGAATTCGGCGCCTGGGTCGCCCTCCTCCTCCACGCACCGCACGTCGCTGTCGGCGCTGCACCAATCGAGGATGCGCTGCTTGTCTTCAGTGGCCATGGCCCGGAAACCTCCAGTGGAGCGGCCCGATCCGCTCTCGGAGCGAGGGGGGGAGGGTGAAGATTCTCGCAGGAACTCGGCTATGAGGGGAGCTTTTTATCAGGTCATTCAAGGAAAAGGCGAAAGCCCTGTGGGCTCGCGTCCATTCCGATCGCCCGATAAAAGGCGTGGGCCTCGGTGCGCCGCTGGCTGGAGAGCAACTGGAGCCGGTGGCAGTCCGCCTCGCGGGCCCTCCGGGCCGCCTCCTTCATGAGGGCGCGGCCCACCCCCCGGCGGTGGTGGCGGTCGTCGACGACCACGTTTTCGACCGCCGCCCAGGGGCGCCCTCCGTGGGTGAGGCTCGGCCGGACGATGAGCAGGTCGACGGTCGCGGCGACCACTCCGTCGACGGTCGCCACCAGCACGGTGCGGTCGGGGTCGGCGGCGATGCCGGCGAACTTCGCCTCCGCTTCGGCCACGGTGAGCGGCGGGTCGGGGGAGAGCCCGCCGGAGAGCTGCTGGTAGAGGTCGAGCAGGGCAGGGACGTCGGCGACGACGGCGGGACGGACCGCGACACTCATGCCGGGGGATTTTGCGCGGCAGTGCGTTCCCCGCGCGCCTGTTCCTCCCGCGGCGCCCGGGCCCGATTCAGGACGCCGGCTCCGGCCTCCTCCGAGGGGGTAGGATCGGGACCTTGGACGCCAGCAAGGGACCGGCTCTGCTCTTCGATCTGGACGGCACCCTGGTGGACAGCGTCTACCAGCATGTGATCGCCTGGCGCACGGCCCTGGAGGACGAGGGCCTGGACCTGTCCACCTGGCGCATCCACCGCCGTGTGGGCATGAGCAACGGGCTGCTGGTGAACGCCCTTGCCAGAGAGATGGGCAGGGAGTTCTCCGCGGAGCAGGTGGCGGCGCTGCAGGCGGGCCACGCTCGCGTTTTCCGTGAGCTCGCGCCGCACGTACGGCCGCTGCCCGGGGCCGTAGAGTTGCTCCGCGACCTCTCCCAGCGCGGTGTCCCCTGGGCGGTTGCCACCAGTGGCACCCGGGCGACCGCCGCGCCCAATCTCGCCAAGCTGGGAGTGCCGCCGTCGGTGCCGGTCGTCACCCGCGACGAGGTCCCCTTCGCCAAGCCTGATCCCGACCTCTTCCTCGCCGCCGCCCAGCGGTTGGGGATCGCCCTCACCAACTCCGTCGTCGTGGGGGACAGCATCTGGGATGTGCTCGCCGCCCGCCGCGCCGGGGCGCTGGGAGTGGGGCTCCTGTCGGGCGGCAACAGCCGCCAGGAGCTCGAGGTGGCCGGCGCCTTCCGCGTCTACCATGACCCTGCCGCACTCCGCCTCCACCTCGATGAGCTGGGAATCCGGAGGTGAGGTGCCGACATCGGTCCGCGGCACGGTTGGGTGCCATCGTCACGCTCGCACCCCGGCCGGTTAGGGGCGGCCGACAAGCGCGTAGACCTCCGAACCGTGCACGGTCACCTCGGTGACGAGCAGCCGCACCGGCTTGTCGCGCCCCGCCGACCCTTCGTGAGAGTCCACGATGTCCTGAGACAGGTGTCCACGATGTCCCGAGACTGCCTAGAAAACGCAAGTACCCCCGGCGGGAATCGAACCTGCGCACAAGGTTTAGGAAACCTCTGCTCTATCCACTGAGCTACGGGGGCGTGTAAGGGTTCCCGATGAGCCCTGTACCAACAAGACTACGCCGGTCGCAGGTACGGGTCGGCCCCGTCAGGGGCACCGGTCGCCGGGCGGGTGATCACCGCGTCGCCCCGCTGTGGCGAGGAATAATGGGCTCTGTCCCATGCGCGGGCGCCGCGCAGACCGCCATCGAGTCCCACCTGGAGAGCGCACCGGATGAAGTCGGTGTCGATTGACCCGCAGAGCGCGGTTCCCAAGTATTCCCAGCTTCGGGAGATCCTGCTCGACCTGATCGACGCCGAGCTCGCCTACGACGCGCTCATCCCCTCGGAGCGCGAGCTGGTCGACCGCTACGGGCTCTCCCGGATGACGGTGCGGCAGGCGATCAACCACCTGGTTGCAGAGGGCCGGCTGTACCGGATTGCCGGGAAGGGGACCTTCGTCGCCCGCCCCAAGGTGGAGATGCCATTGCGGCTCACCTCCTTCACCGAGGACATGCTCGCCCGCGGGCAGCGGCCGGGCTCCCGCGACCTGGAGCGCCGGGTCGGCGCGGCCGGCGGTAAGGTCGCCAAGGGGCTGGGGCTGAGCCCCGGCGACCCCGTCCACATGATGGTGCGGCTGCGCACCGCGGACGAGGTGCCGATGGCGGTCGAGCGCTCGTACATCCCGGTTCTGGTCGCTCCGGGACTCGACGACGTGACGCTGACCGACCGCTCGCTCTACGCGATCCTCGAGGAGCGCTTCGGCATCGAGCTCGACCACGGGGAGCAGACCATCGAGGCGGGGATCGTGGACCCGGATGACGCCGTGCTCCTGGAGCTGAGGCCGGGCAGCGCGGTGCTGCTGGTCGAGCGCCGGGCCTTCGCGGAGGGCCGTCCGGTCGAGCTGACCGTCTCGGCCTACCGGGGGGACCGCTACCAGCTCCACGTCGGCCTCGACGCCCCCCGACTCCCAGCGACGCAGAGCCCAGGGCTGACAAGCTCCGGCGGCGACGGGCACGGCTGACCGCCCGCGGCGACGACGGCACGCATACCGCCGCCGCAACAGCACGGCAGCTGGCCGCCGCGGCACCACGCACACCGAGCCCGAGGCGGTGGCCGGGGTGCTGGCGATTCCCACCAAACCCTTTGACGAACTGGTCCATACCAGCTACCCTGGCGGACGGTGATCCAGCCCGAACTGCCTGGGGCGATGAGAAATTAAGATTCCTGCGAATTCGAGGGCATGCCATGGCCTGGTCACGGCGATCGAGGCTGGCCGCTGAGCTCAGCTCTCATCCGCGGCCTCGGGGCTGTCTCGGCACCGCCGCCGCCGCCTTCGAGGGGGCAGGGATGGGCCGGGGATTCCGGTTGATGGAGCCACTGAATTGACCCGATCGTCGATCCAGACCGTCCGGCCGGCGACCGCCGGCCACGTCCCCCGGCGGGGGGGTGGCGGCTGATGCGTACCCTCAACGAGAGAGCCGTGCTGGAGCGCCTGCGTCGCGGCGGCCCCATCACGCGGCCCAGGCTGGCCGAGGAGACCGGCCTGTCCCAGCCCACCGTGGGGGCGATCCTGGTGACGCTGGAGCGGGCTGGGCTGGTGCGCCAGGTCGGGCCGAGCAGCCCCAGTCGCGGCCGCTCCGCCCTGCTCTTCGAGGAAACCCCGGGCGACGGGCACGTGGTCGGAGTCGATGTCGGATACAGCTGGCTGCGCTGCGCGGTGGCCGACCTGAGCGGCACCGTGGTGGCGCGCCGGGACGTCCGCAACGCCGCCCGCAGCGCGCCCAACTTGGTACGGGTGGTGAGCACCCTGGCCCGGGACGTTGCGCGCAGCGCCGGTGTGCTCTGGCCCGACGTGGCCTGGACCATGGTGGGCAGCCCGGGAGTGTTCGACCCCGCCGACGGGACCCTGCTGCTCTCCTCCCGGATCCGCCGCTGGGGCCGGCCCGGTCTCCTCGACGCCCTTCGAGGCGAGCTCGGAGTCCGAACGTCGGTGGCCAACGACGCCAACCTGGCGGCGCTCGGCGAGCTGGCGGGAGGCTGGGGGAAGAGCTTCCGGACCTTCGTCTACCTGCTGGTGGGGACCGGCCTGGGAATGGGCCTGGTCGTCGACGGCCGGCTTCACGCCGGCGCGCGGGGAGCGGCCGGTGAGGTCGCCTATCTTCCATTCGGCGACGAGGCGTCATCCCGGCCCCCGGTCTACGGCGCCCGGTGGGGATCGTTCGAAGAGATGGCTTCCGCCCGAGGCATGGTCCGGGCGGCGGTGGACCTGGGGCTGTCCCCCCGCCTGTCCGCCCGACAGATCTTCGACATGGCCCGGCGCGGCGGCGTGGCAGCTCGGTCCGCGGTGGCGACGGAGGCCGAGCACCTTGCCCTGGTGGTCGCCGCCGTCACCACGGTGCTGGACCCGGAGGCGGTGGTGATGGGTGGCGGCGTCGGCAGCGAGCTCGATCTGCTCCGGGAGCCGATGGAGGCACGGCTGCAGCAGCTGACCCCGTTCCGCCCCCGCATCGTCGTCAGCGAGCTCGGCGAGGACGCGGTCCTGCTGGGTGCCATCGCCTCCGCCCTGGAGGTGGTGAGGGATCAGGCGCCCAGCGCCGCTCCGCCGCCAGCGCCATACGGCGCACCGAACGACAGCTCAGGCCAGACTACGGCTTTCCATCTCTCGGAGGAGTGAGGGCCAGCTTGACCGGCGACGCGGTGACGGCAGACGGCAGTGGCGCCGAGGTGAGGACGGACACGTTCGCCGGAGAGCGCGATGGGCAGGCGTGATTCGGCGCGAACACGTGAGAGCTGCGTCAGGAGAGCTTCTTCAATCTCGCATCCACATCGTCGGCAAACCGGCGGATGAAGCCGTCGATGTACTCCACCGGGTCGAGCTTCTCGTTCTGAACCAGCGGCGTCAGGTCGATGCCGAAGCTGATCAGTTGCGCGGTGTCCACCGCGTGGCTTTCGTAGTAGGTAGCGTGCGCCCGGCGCCGGGCCATGGTCGCCAAGTCGTAGCGCTTGCCGCCAGCGATCTGCGAATCGAACACGCCGACGAGTGATGTCTGCAGGTGCTCGTGCAGGCTGAGATCGAAGATGGCCTTGTCGCTGTCGACGAGCCAGTCGAGATCGCGCCACACCTCGCACCCGTAGATCTTGCGCGGCCTCTGGCCGGCGGGCAACTCACGAATCGCCGCGATGGTGCGCAGCGCCGCGCTGACGTGCGTATCGTGCTTGTCGGCCAGATTGTGCGTATAGATGACTTCGGGCTGCGTGGCGGCGATCAGTGCCTTCAAATCGTTCTTCGGCCCGGGGTTGGCAGGGTCCTTCACGGCCGAGCTCGCGTAGTTCAGAAAGGCGACGGCCGAATACTCGCCGACAAACGCTGCCTTCTTCTCCTCGATCCGGCGCACCACCTGCATCTGATCATCGCTGTACTCCGCATAGAGGCCGTTGCGCGGGCTGCCAGCGCCATTGGTCACGACGATGCTCATGAACCACCTGTCCCGGCTACCGAACCCGGCCAGGATGCCGTCCACCGCCATGATCTCGAGATCGTCCGCGTGCGCCGAGATGCCCATGTGGGTCACGCGCCTGAGCGCGTCCTCCTCACGCGCCCCATCGGGAACCCAGATCTCTGCTCCTTCTTCGCTCAGTCTCAAGGCTTTCCTCCTCTGTTGAAATTCGGCAAGCTAGCCGCCGCGATGGACTGACCCACCCGGCGGTTGGCCTCGTCCGGAAGCGCGATCGAAACACGGGAAGCGATCTCCGGGAATTCCGTGCGGAGCACCTCCAGGCTCTTGTTCAGGATGATCTCGCCGCCCGGCCCGGTCGTCACCCGGCCCAGGATCAGCACGTGCTTCAGCTCGTAGAGATCGGCGTACTGCGCGACGCCGTATCCGAGGTAGATGCCAATGGTCTCGTACACCTGCGCCGCCCGCGGATCGCCCGCCGCAATCTTCTCTTGCAAGGCGACCAGCCTCTCGGGCAGAGGGAGGCCGGCCTCGAAATCCATGCCCGCTCCCATGGCCACCCGGTTGGTGGCCTGCTGGGAGAAGTACTGAGAGCCGCAGCAGTCGCCCGACCACTCATCGAGGGGGCCGTCGGGCCGGTAATCAACCGGTACAAACGCCAGCTCGTTCAGCCAGCTTGTGATGTTGCCCTCGCGGTTCACGTAACCCGCCGCCTGGCTCGAGCCGAGCGCGATGCCGAGCACCGGATCGTCACCCAGCGACATCGAACCGGCCAATGCCGTCACCTCCCCGTCGTTGACCACCTCCATCGGCACTCCCAGCTCGCCGCGGATGCGCAGGAATAACGGCGCGATCTTGTCGTCGAAGGCCTTCTTCGGGATGCCCCGGTAGAGCGATCCCACGCACACGCGGTTGTCGATGTAGATGCCGGCAGCGCTGCCCCCCACGCCATCGAGGCGCGGCAGGCGCTGCGCGGCGCGGCGGATCGAATCCATCACACCCTGGTAGTGGTAGTCGGGATCGGCCGCGTGGAGCGGGTCCCACACCACCTCTTCGCTGAACACGACCTCGCCGTCGATGACCGCGCTGGCCTTGCGGTCGCTCGCGCCGAGATCAAAGCCGACGCGGCAGCCGTCGAGGTGGCGGCCGAGCGGCGTGGCCATCTCCTTGGAATCCGGCACAACCTCGGCGCGCGTCACGACTACCTCGAACGGGTGCTCGTAGACGCTGCTCATGAAGTCGAAATCGAACTTGCGCGCTCCTGCCGGCGAATAAACCGTCTTGACGTGCTGCCCGATTGCGGCTGGACCGCCCACGTGAAGCTTCCACCCACCGCGCTGCCACAGCAGGGACTTCACGAGCCGCTCGACGTGGAGCAGCGTGGGAGCCAGGTATCCGGCCGATGGCGGCACGACCGACGTCGTGAATGTCGAGATCGAGCCGTCGCTCCTTTCAAGCGCCAGGCGCAGTGGCACTCCGCCCACGGCCGAAGCGAGCTCGCGGTACCGTCGATTGAACAAAGAGGCCGGTAGAAAACCCCGATCGAGGGGCGCGACAACGGCGGGATTGACCTCGATACCCGCGACTTGCAGACTCAATTCTGGTGCTGCTCCAAGCATGGTTCGTCCCCATTCCTTGTTTCTAGCGGGGGCCTCGGACGACCGGCACGCTTGATCGAGCGGCCGCCGACGTCGACGGCGATGACGGCGGGGGCCTCGGCGAGCGCGGCGAGGGAGGCCTCAGTCGCCAAGCCGCTCCCCGGTTGCCGGATCGAAGACGTGGGCCTCTGCGACGCGGACCGCCAGCACGATGCGATCCCCGACCGCGGGCAGGCGACGGGCGTCGGCCAGGGCCACCAGCCGGAGCGCGGAGGAGCCGCCGGGGGCGTCGACGTGGACCCAAGCATCGGCGCCGGTGTCCTCGACCAGGTGCACGGCGCCGCTCAACCGGGTCGCCCCGTCGCCTCCGCCGTCGAGCTCCAGGGAGAGGGACTCGGGGCGCAGCCCCAGGACCACCTCCGAAAGTCCCGCCTGGCGCGCCGCCGCCGCCGCCGCACCGGGCAGCGGGATGCCGACCTCGCCGGCACGGGCGGCGGTTCCGTCGAACGGCAGCCGGTCCAGGTTCATCGCCGGCGATCCGACGAAGCCGGCCACGAAGACGTTGCAGGGGTGCTCGTAGAGCCGGCGCGGGGTGTCGCACTGCTGCAGCCGGCCCTCGCGAAGCACGGCCACCCGGTGGCCGAGGGTCATCGCCTCCACCTGGTCGTGGGTGACGTAGACGGTGGTGACCCCGAGGCGCAGCTGCAGGGCGGCGATCTCGGCCCGGGTCTGGACCCGCAGCTTGGCGTCCAGGTTGGAGAGGGGCTCGTCCATCAGGAAGACGGCGGGCTCGCGGACGATGGCCCGCCCCAGGGCCACGCGCTGGCGCTGGCCTCCGGACAGCTGGCCCGGCTTGCGGTCCAGGTAGCGCTCCAGGTCGAGGATGCGGGCCGCCTCGCGCACCGCGCTCTCGATCTCTGGCTTGGGCGTCTTGCGCAGCTTCAGCCCGAAGGCCATGTTGTCGAAGACGCTCATGTGCGGGTAGAGAGCGTAGCTCTGGAAGACCAGGGCGATGTCGCGGTCGCGAGGGGGCAGCAGGTTGACCACCTTGTCACCGATCATCACCTGCCCGCCGGAGATGTCCTCCAGCCCGGCGATCATCCTGAGCGCCGTGGTCTTGCCGCAACCGGAGGGACCCACCAGGCAGACGAACTCGCCGTCGCCCACCTCCAGGTTGAGTCGGTCGACGGCGAGGTTGCCGCCCGCGTAGCGCTTGGTCAGGTCCTTGAGGACGACACGGGACATGGGAGCTGCCTCACTTGACCGCCCCGGCGAGCACGCCGCGGACGAAATAGCGTTGGAAGGAGAAGAAGATGGCGAGCGGGATCAGGATCGAGATGATCCCGCCCGTCGCGATCACCCAGTAGTTGTTGGCCAGGGTCCGGGTGAAGCCGTAAAGGTAGATGGTCAGGGTGTGATGTTGGTTGCCACCCAGGAACACGAGCCCCACCAGCAGGTCGTTCCACACCCAGATGAACTGGAAGATGGCGAGCGACGCCGCTGCCGGCAGGCCCAGGGGGAGGACGACGCGACGAAAGAGGGTCCACTCCCCGGCGCCGTCGATCCGACCGGCTTCGAGCAGGTCCTTGGGGATGCCGGTGTAGAAGTTGCGCATCAGGAAGATGCCGAACGGCAGCCCGAAGGCGACGTGGAAGATGATCACGCCGGGTAGGGTTCCGAAGGGGTTGAAACCGCTCACATGCCCGAACGCGTTGTACAGCTGCGCCACCGGGATGAGGGCGACCTGCACCGGGACCACCAGCAGCGCGACGATCACCAGGAAGACAGCGGTGCGCCCGCGCCACCGTCCGAAGACCAGCGAGTAGGCGGCCAGGCTGGCGAGGACGGTGACCAGCACGGTTGCGGGCACCGTGATCAGGGCCGTGGTGATCGCCGAGTCGAGGATGCCTCCCGACGCAAACCCTGTGGAGAAGAGCGACTGGTAGTTGTGCAGGGTGAGCTGCGTCGGTGCGGTGAAGACCGTCCACCATCCGGTGACGCCGAAGGACGACGCGGGGCGGAGGGAGATGACGAGCAGGCTGAGGGTGGGTACCAGCCAGAAGAGGGCGATCAGGCCCAGGATGACGTTGAGCACGAACCGGGTGGGCCGGAAGCGGACGGCGAGCCGCCTGGTCCTCAACGCCAGCGGCGGGGCGGCGGTCTGCACCGCACTCATCACCTAATCCTCCGCAGGTTGATGTAGATCACCGGCATCACCAGGATGAAGAGGAGCACGGCGATGGCGCTGGCGGTCCCATTGGCCGACGGCACCGATGCGAACCCCACGTTGTACAGCTCGGTGGCCAGGGTGTTCGCCTGGGACACCGAGGGCGCCATGTTGACGATGATGTCGAAGATCTTCAGGACGTTGATGGTCATGGTCACGAACACCACGATCAGCACCGGGGCCAGCATGGGCATGGTGACGCGCCGGAAGGTCTGCCACTCCGTGGCGCCGTCGATGCGCGCCGCCTCCAGCACCTCACGGTTGATGGCGGCCAGACCCGCGCCGATGATGACCATGGCGAACCCGGCCCAGATCCAGAGGTAGGCGATGATCATGGACATGTCGACTAGGGGGATGCTGAGCAGCGCCTGGGCGGTTTGGCTGAGGCCGCTGGTGGGCGTGATCGACTGGGTGCCGCTCAGCCAGTAGATGCCGGTGAAGCCGGAGGAGAAGTTTCCGGAGCCGACCTCCACCCGGTAGCTCCCGGCATTGACGCCGGCGAAGCGGAAGTCCCCGTGCGCATCGGTCTGCGTGGTGCCCACGCTGCTTCCGTCGCTGCTCAGCAGGCTGAGGCTCAGCCCGGCGATGCCGTCCTCATCCGGGTAGACCTGACCCCGGGTGGTGGGGTGGCTCGGCGAGAAGTCGCGCCACACCAGACCGCTGACCGCGCCCGAGGCCGGTGACGGCACGTCCGCCGTCTGAGCGCCGACCAGTTGGAGGGTCGCCGGGCTGATGCCGATCATGCCCAGCGTGACCGTGCCGCCCGGTGACACCGCCGCCGTGCTCTCCAGCGTCCCACCGGGGCCGGCCTTCAGTCCGGTGGCCGCCAGGCTGGAGACGGTCTGCCCTGCCGAGGTGTTGACGGGGTAGAGCCCGGGGGGGCTGACCCAGTCGCTGACCGTCTGAAGGGTGGCGTTCAGCATCCCAATGTGCGGATCGATGTTCATGATGCTGTTCCACACCAGTCCGGACGCGGTCATGCTGAAGGCTATGGGCATGAAGACGACGGTCTTGAAGGCGGTCGACCAGCGGATGCGCTCGGTGAGCACCGCGAACACCAGCCCCAGAAAGGTGAGCAGGAAGGGGGCGACCACCACCCAGATCACGTTGTTGCGGAAGGTGATCAGGATGTCGGCGGTGGAGAACACCGTCTTGTAGTTGGCGAGTCCGACGAAGCCCGTCGAGGTGTTGTTGAAGAAGCTGTCGCGAATCGTCCCGACCAGCGGATAACCGACGATGAGGGCTAGCCAGATGGCGGCCGGGGCGAGGAAGAGGAGCGAGCCCAGATGGCTCCTCCAACCTCCCCCGGGGGGCTTTCCCAGCTCGACCAGCCCGGTGGCATCCACGCTGGCACCGCCCGTCTCCGCCGGCGTCGCCACCGCGCGACGGAGCACCAGGCTGCGGCGACGCGGCACCGTGGCCATGGTCCGTACCCTCCTCACCCGGGCTCATCGCGGCTCGCGCTCCGCCGTCACCGGGGCCGGTGACGCCTTGCACGAGCCGACGTTCGCCAGATGGTAGCCCGACGGGTGATGGTTCGCCCATCACCCAATGGGGGGACAGGACTCTCTGTCCTTTCGGCTCATAGTGTGATGGCGGAGCGCAGGGTACGGTGCCCCGCAGAGGTGCGGGCCCGCGAGGCGGGCGTTGCATGCCCGAGCAACGGAAGAGGAGATACCTGATGAGACATCTGCGACCAATGAGTCGCCTCGCCACTGCGACAGCTCTGGTGACCCTCGGAGTGGCCGCGTGTGGCTCGACCTCCTCGTCGACCACGCCGTCGACATCGGCATCGGCGTCCTCGCACATCGGTGGCTCGGTCACCGTGTGGGCGGAGTGGACGAGCACCGAGCAGCAGGACTTCCTGGCGGCGATCACCCCGTTCGAGAACGAGACCGGGATCACCGTCAACTACACCGGCAAGGGCAGCAACATGGACGAGGCCCTCAACTCGGCGATCGCGGGTGGGGCGCCTCCCGACGTGGCCGCGGTCCCCGACCCCGGCGAGCTGAACACACTGGCCGGGCAGGGCAAGCTCCAGCCGCTGGCGAGCGTCCTGGGCAGCCTGACCTCCAACTACAGCAGCGCTTGGAACACCCTGGCGAGCCACAACGGCACCCTCTATGGGGTGTGGTTCAAGGCGGCCAACAAGAACACCATCTGGTACAATCCGGCAGAGTTCGCCGCGGCCGGGCTCACCTCGACGCCCACCACCTGGGAGCAGTTGATCACCGACGCGCAGCAGCTGCAGGCCGCCGGCGTCACCCCCTTCTCCCTCTGCTCGGACGTCGGCTGGCCGATTGCCGACCTCTGGCAGAACGTTTACCTGAAGACGGCCGGTGCCGCTGACTACGACAAGCTGGCCGCCCACGACATCCCGTGGACCGACCCCAGCGTGACCACCGCCTTCACCACCATGGCCCAGATGGTGGGTCAGCCCTCCTTCCTCCTCGGAGGCACCTCAGGGGCGCTGAGCCAGACCTACCCCGAGTGCGTGGACAAGGTCTTCCCCAAGGCCGGCACGCAGCCCCAGGCGGCGATGGTCATCGAGGCCGACTTCGTGGTCTCGGAGATCACCGCCAACTCCAGCTCCTACAGTCCGGTGTCCAGCCCGACCGCGAGCGGCTGCACCGCCGACCCCAGCAAGACCCCCTGCTACGGCTTCATCGACTTCCCGGCGCCCTCCGCTGACAGTGCCAACGCGAGCGCCGTCCAGGGAGCCGGCGACGTGGCCATGATGCTCAACAAGACGCCTCAGGCCGAGGCCCTCATCAAGTACCTGGCCGGCCCCGAGGGCGCCGAGATCTGGGCTCACGCGGGCGGCTTCGCCTCGCCGAACAGCCAGGTTCCGCTGAGCTCCTATCCGGACCCGGTCGCGCAGGCCGACGCCAAGGGGCTGGTCGACGCCAGCGCCTTCGTCTTCAGCCTCGATGACCTCCAGGGCAGCTG
>PLNE01000127.1 GCA_003141695.1 Candidatus Dormiibacterota bacterium | reverse complement strand
TCGGTGATCTCGACGACCACCGGCCCCCGCGGCTCGCTCTCGTCGAAGGCGAGAGGCTCCGGGCTGCCCGGATAGATGAGCCGGGCGCCGAGGTCGATCCGGCGGGCGTGGTAGTGGCCGCAGAGGGCGAGCGCATAGCCGCGCTCCCGGATCTCGGCGGCGGCGAACGGGCCGTGCACCCCCTTTTCGGCCGGTCGGCTGCCCGTTTCGGCGCCGTGGAAGAGGGCGAGGTGGATGCCGTCCCTTCCCCTGGCGCGGCGCCCGCCGCCGTCGCCCCCCAGGCCGCCCTCGAGCGGGTTACCCGTCCAGGAGGGCTCGTGGTGGCCGAGCCCCCAGACGGTGAGCCCGTCGGCGAGCTGGAAGGGCTCCAGGCTGGTGCCCTCGAAGAGGTGCACGTTGGCCGGCCAGCGGGCGCGGAGATACAGGCTTCCCGGGACCAGCGGGTCGTGGTTGCCGGGGGCGAGCAGCACCCGCATCGGCTGCCAGGCGGCGAAGGTCTCGACCAGGAACTGGGCGGTCTCGGCGCCGGCCCGCTCGTGCTCGAAGAGGTCGCCGGCGATGGTCACCGCGTCGCAGTCGTGCTCCTGGGCGGCCTCGCCGGCCCGGCGGAGGGCGTCCCGCAGCCCCTGGCGGCGGCGCCGTGCCAGCTCCCCGTGGCAGCCCATCTGGGCAAAGGGGCGATCGAGGTGCAGGTCGGCCAGGTGGAGGAGCCGGTACGTCATCTGGTGGCGAACGTCAGTTCGCGATTGACCCTACCAGGGGCGGAGGCCGCGGTCAACCTGCGAGATGCCCGGCGTCGGGGTCGCGGGTCGTGGGATCAGGCCCGGAACTCGGGCGGCCGCTCGGGGCTGGCCTGGCGGAGCGCCTCCCGCACCCCCGCCGCGTCGAGGTCGGTGCCGTAGACCGGGGTGCCCGGCTGCTGCCGCCAGGAATCGTCGATGCCCCCGGCGTCCACCGGGTCGAATCCCAGCTCGTCGACCAGGCGCATGACGATGGCCTTGGCCTCCGGCTCGTCGCCGGCCACGGGCAGGGCGATCCTGCCCGGCGTGCCCGGAGGCAGCCCCCGCTCCAGCAGGTGCTGGGCCTGGATGCCGTTGAACGCCTTGACCACTGGGCGGCCGAGCTGGTTGCTCACCCACCGGCACTCGGTCATGCCGCCCTCGATCTCGGCGATCCGCCCGTCTCGCTGCGGGTAGTAGTTGCCGGTGTCGACGATCACGGCGCCGAGCGCCGCGCCGTCGAGGATGCCGGCGGGCAGGGAGGGGATCGCCCGCTCCGGGATGGTCACGATCACCAGTTCCGCGCCCTCGGCGGCGACCGTTGCGAGCGCGACGGTCGCGCCGGTCTCCTCGGCCAGATCCTCGAGCGTCTGGGGACCGCGCGAGTTGGCGACCACGACCTCGTGGCCGAGCGCGGCCAGCTTGCGGGTGAGAGTGCCCCCGATGTTGCCGGCGCCGATGATCCCGATCCTCATGACTGCCTCAGGACCTCCAGGGCGCGGTCGGCGTGGACCTTCATGTTGGTCCCGCTCTTGATCACCTCGCGCACGCGGCCGTCGCCGCCGATGACGAAGGTCCAGCGCTTGACCGGGATGATGACGAAGCGGGCGTTGACCCCGAACTGCCGGGCGACCGTCCCATCCGGGTCGGAGAGGAGCGGATACCCCAGCGAGTGGCGCTCGGCGAACTGCCGCTGCTTGGCGACGGTGTCGTGGCTGATGCCGATCCGCTGCCCCCCGGCGGCGGCGAACTCGCCGGCCAGGTCCCGGAAGTGGCAGCTCTCCCGGGTGCAGCCCGCGCTCATCGCCGCCGGGTAGAAGAAGAGCACCACCGGGCCCTCGGCGAGGAACTCGGAGAGCCGCCGCGGCGTGCCGGTCTCGTCCTGCAGCTCGAAGTCGCCGGCCAGATCTCCCTTCTCCATGAGGCTCAATCTAGCGCGCCCGCACCCGCTGCCGCCGTTGCAGGCGAGGTATGGGCGCGTTATTGTATCGATGAACCGGTACATAGATACAAAACGCCACATGAATCCCCTCCTCTACCCCCTCGAGGCGCTGCTCCTCTCGCCCGGCGCCCTCCTCCTGACTCTCTCGCTCCCTCTCTTGGTGATCTTCGACCGGGAGCGCCTCCGGTGGCGCGCCGCGCTGCCACCGGTGCCGTCGACGGGCGCCTCCCGGCGGGCCTGGCTGCGCCGCGGCTGCGCTGCGGCCGGGTTCGGGGTGGCCGAGGCCCTCGGGCTGCTGATCGGCGAGGGGGCGATCCCGGTCTTCGTGCCCCTCGGCGTCTGCGGCTACCTCGCCGGGGTCCTGATTGCCGAGCTGACCATCCCAGGTCCCCCCCTGGGGGGCGCGGTCCGGCGGGCGTCGCTGCGCCGGCGCCACCTCGACGCCTACATGCCGCCGGTCGCGGTGTGGGGGTGGCGGCTCGCGGCGGTCGCCGCCATGGCGGCAGTGGCCGCATTCGCCGTGGCGTCGGAGGGTGGTGGAGGCGCGCCGCCTTTCAACTGCCCGGCCGGGCTCCTGGCGTCGTCGCCGGTCGGCTGGGGGTACGGGATGCCCGTCCTGGCCACGCTGCTGGCAGGTGGCGTCCTGGTCGAGGCCATGCTCCGCCGCGTCCCGGGGCGGGCTCGCCCGGACCCGGCGCAGCTCTCCACGGAGGTCGACGAGGGCTACCGGGCCGCCTCCGCCCGCCGTGCGCTCGCTGCCGGGTACACCCTCGCGCTGACGCCGATCAGCGCGCTCGCCTCGCTCGCGGCCGAGATGCTCGGCGGCGAGTGCTCCAGCGTTGGACCGGCCAGCGCGACCCCGCTCAGGTGGGTCGTCATCGTCCTCGCATACGCAGCCGCAGTCGGGGCCATCCTGGGTGTGGTCGGCGTCCTGACCACGCCGGATTGGTTCCCGCCCTCCCCGGTGCCAGGAGGCGAGGAGTGGACCTGACCGTCGACCTCGAATCCCCGGTGCCGGTCTACGAGCAGATCCGGGCACAGATCACCGAGATGGTTGAGCTGGGCGCGCTCAGCAGCGGCGCTCCGCTGCCCACGGTGCGGCAGCTCGCCGCCGATCTGGGCATCGCCCCCGGCACGGTCGCCCGCTGCTACCAGGAGCTGAGGATTGCGGGCGTCGTGAAGGGCGGACGCCGCCACGGCACCCGGGTGGCCGAGGTCCGCCTGCTGCCTCCGGCGGCCCGCCGCTCCCGCCTCGCCGAAGCCGCAGCCCGGCTGGTGGGCGGTGCCCGCCGCCTCGGGGCCGACGACCAGGAGATCCGGGAGGCGGTCACGGCGGCGCTGGAGCACGCGCGGCCGCCTCACCGCGCGTGAGGGTCTCCACGAGCCCCGAACGCGGGCGGGAGGGTGTTCCGGTCTCCCGGCCGGCGTCGATGCCGGACTCGGGGCCGGCGGCGCCGCGGCCGCGCGTGGGGCTAGGGGCGCGGCGCCGGGGCCCCCGGGCGCAGCAGGGCTAGCACCTCCGGCACGTCTGCCGCCACCGGGACGCCGGCACCGCGGATGGTCTCCGAGTCGTGGAGGCCCGCCCCGCTGTCGAGGAGGATGCAGGCGATGCCCGCGCCGCCCGCGGCCAGCGCGTCGTCGACGGTGTCGCCGACCAGCACCGTGCCCGAGGGCGCCACGCCGAGATGGTCGAGGTGGGCGATCAGGTTCTTGAGCTTGACCCCGCCCCGCTCCGCCCCCCGCAGCCCGTCGATGCGGACGAAATGGCCGGCGATGCCCTGGCGCTCGACCGCGGGGAGGAGGTACTCCTCGGGCAGCATCGAGCAGACCGACTGGGTCCAGCCCAGCTCCCGGATCTCGTCGAGAACCTCTCGGGCTCCGGCGGCGAGCGCGCACCGATCCTCCAGCCGCGCGTACTCGAGGTGGAAGGCGTGGTCGAGCCGCGCCCACTCGTCGGGCCCGATCGGACGCCCCAGCAGCCGCTCGTAAAAGTGCCGGATCGGCCGGGTGAAGCTGCGCCGGTAGCTCTCTCCGGTCACCTCGACCCGGATGCCGGCCTGGCGGAAGGCGACGGTGGTCGCCTCGACCACGGCCCCCACGTCATCCAGCAGGGTGCCGTTCCAGTCCCAGATGACGTGGCTCGTGCTCTCCGGCAGCGCTCCGTCCGCACCGGTGGTCTCTTCGCTCACGCCGGCGATCCTACGGTGACGAGCCCCCCCCGCGACCCCGGCGGTCAGACGCCCGGTCAGTCCCCGGCGCGGCGGTACCGCTCGGAGCGGCGCTGCAGCAGCACGTCGAGGGGGAGCGGTCGGAGGGCGGCGAGGTGGCGGAGCAGCGCGCCCCGGAGGGCTCCCGCCACCACCTGCGGATGGGCATGGGCGCCGGGGGCGGGCTCGGGGATCAGCTCGTCGACCAGCCCGAGGCGGTAGGCGGTGCCGACCCACGGGCGCTGGGCGGCGGCGGCTCGCGCCTTCTGCCCGGCGTCGCGGTAGAGGATCGCGGCCACCGTCTCGGGGGGCGCCACGCAGTAAATGGCGTTCTCCAGGGCGAGCACGCAATCGGCGATGCCGAGGGCCAGCGCACCTCCCGAGCCCCCCTCGGAGAGCACACAGGAGATGACCGGGGTGCGGAGCCGCAGCAGTGTCAGGAGCGAATCGGCGATCGCCCACGCCTGCCCGCGCTCCTCGGCGCCGACCCCGGGCGCCGCCGCCGGGGTGTCCACCAGACAGATGACCGGGAGGCCGAACTTCTCGGCGAGGCGCATCAGCCGGGTGGCCTTGCGGTACCCCTCGGGGTGGGGCATCCCGAAGTTGTGGATGGCCCGGGAGGCGGCGTCGTTGCCCTTCTCCTGGCCGATGACCATCACCCAGACGTCGTCCCCGGGCGTGGCCCCCGACCCGCCCAGCTGGGCGGTCCCGCCGATCACTGCCCGGTCGTCGCCGAAGAGACGGTCTCCGCGCAACTCGGTGAAGTCATGGAAGAGGGTCCTCAGCAGCTGGAGCGTGCGAGGGCGTCCCGGGTTGCGGGCCAATTCGACCGCGGTGAACGCCTGCCTCTCCCGCTCGGAGGTGGAGAGGGTGTCGGCGACCGACGGCCCCGGCCCGGCGGGAACACGCTCACCGACACCGATGGCCGGCGTGTCCTGCGCGTGCTGAGTGGTGCCCGGGGTGGTGGGGTGCCGGAGGGCTCCGCCCGCGGCCGGTCCCGCCACATCGCCACCCGCCGCATCCAACGCGGTTGCCGGCAGGCCGGTGAGATCGCCGCCGGCTCTCCCCGCGGTCAGGGCTCGGAGGAGGCCGGCGACCAGCGCCCGCAGCTCTCGCCGGTCGACGACCTGGTCGACCATGCCGTGGCTCAGCAGGAACTCGGCGGTCTGGAAACCCTCGGGGAGAGCCTCATGGGCCGCCTGCTCGATGACCCGGCCCCCCGCGAAGCCGATCCGGGCGCCGGGCTCGGCCAGGATCACGTCGCCCTGGGCGGCGAAGGAGGCGGTGACGCCGCCGAAGCATGGGTCGGCCAGCACGGAGATGTAGGGGAGCCCCGCGTCGGCGACGGTGCTCACCCCCGCGGTGCAGCGGGCCATCTGGGCCAGCGAGGCGATCCCCTCCTGCATCCGGGCGCCGCCGCTGCTGGAGACGGCCACCAGAGCCCGGCGCTCGGCCACGGCCAGCTCGCATCCCTGGGCGAAGAGCTCCCCTGCGGCGGAGCCCAGCGAACCGCCCAGGAAACCGAAGTCCATGATCGCGAGGATGGCCGGCGCGCCACCGATGCTCGCCCGCGCGATCAGGAACGCCTCGTCCAGCCCGGTCTTCTGCCGGGCCTCGGCGACCCGCGCCGGGTAGGGGCGTCCGTCGTCAAAGCCGAGCGGGTCACGGTCGGCGAGCTGGATATCGACCGGCTGGACGCTCCCCGGGTCGGCGAGCTGGGCGGCCCGCGCCGCGGCGGGCAGCTGGCCATGGTGCCCGCACCACGGGCAGACCCGGAGCGCTCCCTCGTACCTCTCCAGGACAAAGCGGCGGCCGCACCCCTTGCAGGCGACGCTTCCCGAGCGGGCGACCGGCTTGAGCCGGGGGCCGGGTGCCTGAAGCGGCCGCTCCCGGGACGGCCCCGGAGCGGTGAACCGTCCCAGCATCAGACCGCGTCCCACTCCCAGGCGACGGCGCCCCAGGTCGCGCCCGCGCCGAAGGCCGCCACCACCACCCTGTCGCCCCGCTTGAAGCGCCCCTGGGCTGCGGCGGCGGCCAGGGCGAGGGGGATCGAGGCGGAGCTGGTGTTGCCGGTTTCCGTGATGTTGACCACCACTCGCTCCATCGGAATACCCAACCGTTTTGCGGCGGCCTCGATGATGCGCTGATTGGCCTGGTGGGGGACGTAGTGGTCGATGCTCGCAGGGTCCCAGCCGGCGTCGGCGCAGACCCCGGCGGTGACGTCGCAGAAGGTTTCGACCGCCATCCGGAAGGTTCCCTTGCCGGCCATCCGGAGCTTGTCGGGGCTGTCGGCGTCGTCGGGCTTGGGGCCGAAGTAGATCAGGTGCCCCTTGGTCCCGTCCGCACCCCAGCGCCGGGCCACGATCCCGCCCTCGGAGACGGCCCCGAGCACGGCCGCACCGGCGCCATCCCCGAAGAGGACACAGGTGCCGCGGTCCTCCCAGTCCACCAGCGAGGTCATCGACTCCGCGGCGACCAGCAGGATGTGATCCGCGACCCCGCTCCGGATCAGCCCCTCGGAGACGATCAACCCGTAGGTGAAGCCGCTGCACGCGGCGTTCACGTCGAAGGCCGGGATGCCGCCCATATTCAGCTTGCGCTGGATCAGGCAGGCGGCCGACGGGAAGCGGGTGTCCGGGGTGATGGTCGTCACCACGATGGCGTCGATCTTGGGCGAGCCCGCCATCTCCAGGGCACGGCGGGCCGCCTTGACCCCCATCTCGGAGGTGGTCTCGCCGGCGACGGCGCGGTGCCGGAGCCGGATCCCAGTGCGCTCCATGATCCAGGTGTCGGAGGTGTCGACCATCACCTCCAGGTCGGCGTTGGTCAGGATGCCGTCGGGCAGGTGGGCAGCGACGGAGAGGATGCCGGCCCGGCGAACCCGTGCGGTGACCTCGGTCGATGCCACGGCGGCGGAGAGGGTGGACATCTCAGCCCAGAAGCGTGGGCCGCCCGGCATGGTTACGGTGGCGGCGGGTACTCCCGCCAGGCGGCCTGGTAGCCTTGCACCCTGGTCCCCTCCGCCTGACCCGATTGGAGCGAGCCTGCTTCCGCAGGCCCTGCGGTCTCAGCCGGAGTGGACGGCGGAAACCGGAGCGTTGCCCGTGCTGTCGGCCCGGGCGGAGGGCGTTGTGGCCAGCAGGTGGACCGAGGTCGAGGTCTACGCGACCTACATGAAGCTCACCGGCGAGATCGAGGTGCCGGGCTCCCAGCGCCTGAGCGATGTCGTGAACGGCGGCGAGCGCTACCTCTCGCTCCGCGACACCCGGGCCGAGCCACTCTCGGTCAACTACCCGGTGCTCAGCCGCGTGGAGCCCCGCACCACCATCGCCAAGTCGGCGGTGATCCTCCTCTGCCCTCTCGAGGAGGGCGAGCGCGAGCCGATCCCCGGTGCGCACCGCACCAAGCTCTCCCACCAGGCCGTCTTTAACAGCGTCGCCTTCTCGCTGGTCGGTGACATCCACCTGGACCCGGGTCAGACCCTCCGGGAGCAGCTCGAGGCCCATCCCGGTGACTTCCTTCCCATCACCAACGTCTCGGCGCTCTGGGTGACCGCGCTCTCCGCGGAGACGAGCGCCGTCCAGCGGGTCTTCGCGCTGCTCAACCCGGTCGCCATCCTCTCCTTCTCCGAGCGTTAGCCGGGGACGCCGGTCACCCGACGGCTCGTGGTTACGGCGTCTTGGCCCAGGTGACCACGGTGGACTGGCCCGGACGCTCGCGCCGGGCGATCACCTGCCAGCCGGCCGCGCCCAGCTGCTGCTCGTCCGCCTCGCGTTCGTTGTCACTGTCGGCGCGCTCCAGGATCAGGGAGCCATCCGCGAGCCGGAGGGCTTGGGCGACGTCGGCGGGGTTGACCATGGTCGGAGCGTACGGAAGCCCCGTGAGCCTTCCGGAGATGGAGCGGTCACGAAACGCCGACGTCGAGTCACAAGCGGCCATATGGATCGCACAGCCGCGGGTTACCCCCGTCGCCGGCCGTCCCTGGCTCAGCCGTCCTGAGGTGGGAGGAGGTGAACCTCCCCGGCCACCAGCCGGACCCGGCCATCCGCGGTCTCGACCAGCAGCGCGCCGTCGTCGTCGATCCCCAGCGCCGTCCCCTCGACGATCGCCGACCCCACCTGCGCTCGGACCGGCCCGCCCAGCCCCGCCGCGCGTTCGGTCCAATCTGTCCGCAGGCTCCGGATGCCACCCGCGTCCACCTGCTCGAGCCGGCGGCCCAGCTCAGGCAGGAGGGCGGTGAGGACCGTGTCCCAGCTGTATGCCGCCCCGGCGAGCCGGTCGAGGCTCGCCCCCGGGACGTCCGGAGGGAAGGCGGAGACGGTGAGGTTGACACCCAGTCCGAGGATGATCCCGCCGCCCGCCTCGACCTCGGCGAGGATGCCTGCCAGCTTGGCCGAGCCCGCCAGCACGTCGTTGGGCCACTTCAGCCGGCAGGAGACGCCGGTGAGGCCGGCGACGGCATCGGCGACGGCCAGGCCCGTCAGGACCGGCACCGCCGCGGCCACCTCGGGGCGGCGCCGCAGCAGCAGGCTCATCAGCAGCGCGGTGCCCGGTGGCGCCAACCAGTGGCGACCGGACCGGCCGCGGCCCGCCGTCTGCTCCTCGGCCACGCAGCAGAACCCCTCGCGTGCGCCGGCCCTCGCGGCCTCGCGCACCACATCCTGGGTGCTCGGCGTGCGGGCCAGCCGGCGGAGCTGGAAGCCCGGGAAGGCCGCCTCTCCCGCCCGGCGCACGGCGACCTCGGAGCTGGTTCCGGGGGTCCGGCTCATCCGCCGCGCCTCACGCCGGCAGGCGGGAATTCCGAGTCTTGACCACCCCGTCCTTTCATGCCTAGGATTTTGCGACCCGGCGGGGAGGAATCTGTGCTTCGGTGGAGATCGACCGGTTCTCGCGGAGAGAGCGGAGAGAGAGGAGTCAACCCATCCTTCAGGAGGGGGAGCGGTTGCTGATCCAGAACACCTGCATGACCATCAGCGAGCTCCAGGAGCGCGCTGTGGCCGACCGGGACGTCAGGTACGCGCGCCGGAAGAAGATCCGCGCCATCGACCAGATCATCAACGACTTCGAGATGCTCAACCTCGCCGAGGAGGTGGACGTTCCCGGAGAGTTGAGGCACCGGGCCAACCGGTTCATCGTCGCCGCCGCCCACCCCCTGGTGAAGCGCTCCTGCGATCCGATACCCATCGCCGACTGGATGGAGGCCCTGTACGACCTCCAGGACACGCTGATGCTCCCCAGTGAGGACGATCTCGACTGAGGCCGCCGCCCTCGACGGAGGTCGGAGGCAGCATCCCGGTTGAGCGGCGACGCCGATCAGGGTCAGAGCGCGGGCGCGGCCCCGTTCACGGGCCGAGGAGACCTACTAACGGATGATGGCCCTGGTCCGCCAGAGGTCCAGCACNNCGTCACCACCCTGCGCTCGGGCTCGATCCAGATCGTCCAGGCGTCCCCGGTGTCGGTCGTTCTGACCCCCAGCGCGACAGCCGGGTTGCACACCAGCCGGCCGCGCGCGCGGCTGAAGAAGCCGTTCAGCAGCTCGTCGATGCCGTCGGCGCTGAATGCGGCCTGGCACGCGGAGGGGCTGCCGGCCGCGATCTCGGCGTCCACTCGGTGGATGGTGGTCTCGTGCGCCTGCCGCCGCGTCCAGAAGGCGAGCGGCGAGGGCGCCGGCAGGAATGCCCAGCAGGCGAGGTCGGGGGGCGCGGCCACGAGCGCCTCGACCAGGACGGCGTGGGCACTCCGGTACGCGCGGAAGAGCTCCCCGTCGCCGATCGCAGCGAAGTACCGCGCGTCCCCCCTCTCGTGCGACGGGTTCGGGTTGCCGGTCACGATGTATGAGGTCGTCCAGCGATGCACGCCGCCCAGGTGCTGGACCAGGTCGCGGACCCGCCAGCCCGGGCAGGTCGGCACCGGGGCGTCGAGCCCGGCGGCGGTCGCCGCCTCAGCGAACAGCTCTCCCTCCTCCTGGAAGCGGGTGAGGTGCTCGGCCGTCTCCACGGCTCAGCCCGCCGCGGGCAGCGAGGGCGCGACCTGCCGGGAAGTGCGCCCGCCGTCGGGGCCGAGCCCCCAGGCGATGATCCTCCGCGGGTGGATGCGGATCACCTCACGACTCATGTAGACGTTCGGCGGGGCCTGATCGGTGAGGGCCTCGGCGGTGCCGCGGATCTCGAAGCCCCGGACCACCCAGGGGGTCACCGAGGCCAGGTCGTCGACAACGAAGGCCACCTGGCCGTTGGCGGCCACGTTGTGGAACTTGCGGGTGTTGCCCATGTCCCG
>PLNE01000203.1:1491-9255 GCA_003141695.1 Candidatus Dormiibacterota bacterium | reverse complement strand
GCTGACCGCTTGAGACCGCCATGACGTAGAGGACCGTGTGCTGCGTGCTCGTCTTCCCCGTTGCAACTCCGGCGACGATGAGCACAATCAGACGATCGCGCATCCGATGCTGTATGCCGTGTAGCTCCGTAGTCGATCTCTCATACAGCGATGATCCCAGAACACCGCCAACTGGGCGGACGGCAAACGCGGAGTTTCATGGTCTCCGTCGCAGAGGCTGAGGCGCGGTTGGCCGGATCGCGCTGTTCGCCCCAGACGCCGTCTAGTCAGGCGCGCGCTGTGCCTCGACTCTCAAAGGTCATGGCGCGCTGCAGGGCAGCCGCTCGGAGTTCCTCGGCAATCTCGACAGGGCCTCCGATGCTGGCGGCATTGAGACCGGCTTGGGCGGCCTCCTCGACTACCCCGCCCACCAAGATCGCCAGTTCGGGAGTCCGGTGGAACACCAGAACTCCATGGTTGGCGAGCAGTACCGCGGGAACGCCAGGGACAACTGAGGATCTGATGCTGGCCACGGCCTGGGCGGAGCCACGCGGCCCGTAGCCGGCGATGGGCACGCCGGTGGGTAGCCCGAACATCGCCAGAGCCTCGATCCAGCAACCAATGGGACGACGAGCCACCGCGTAGGCGGTGGCGTGCGGCGAATGGGTGTGCAGGACGCAGCCGACGTCTGGGTGGTCCTCGTACATTGCCGTGTGCATGGCGACCACGGCGCCCTGGATGGGTGGCAACTCGCCCTCAAGCAGGGTGCCGTCCAGACCGACCCGCACCACTGCGGACGGAGCATGGCCACGGAGCGACGGGCCTCCGGTGAAGTACATCTCGTTCGCTCCGGGAACACGAAGACTCACGTTCCCGTGCCCATTCGCGGAGATCGCTCCGCTGGCGACGACTCGTTGGGCGACATCGATGACTTCGTCGACCAGGTCCTTGTCCATGACACCTCCCTCCCGCCTGGTGGCGGCACCACGGGCAATGCTACGTCCTCTCCTCGCCCGAGCCGTCACGTGGTGCTCGCTCAGGTCGGCGCTGGGAAAAGGTGGATCCCAAGCTGAAGCCTTGGCCGCACGGTCCTCTACGTGCGACCCACGGCTCTCGCGCTTGTCGTGGCTAGTTCAATCAGACGGAGGGAAACCGGCGCCGGCGGATGACACCCATCGCCGCACCTGCCCCGAGCAGGACCAGGCCCCCAAGGGTCACCAGGACACCGGCCCCGACGAACGGGGACGTCCCCCCCGCCCCCGACGTGGGGACGGTAGCGGTGGCTGGGGCTGTGGCTGTGGGGGTCGGCAGTGACGCAGTGGCGATGCAGGTTGACGCGTTGATGGTGTCGCTGATGAGGGTGACATCACCGGTTCCGGCCAATAGCCGTCCGTACACCGTGACCCCAGAGCCCACGGTGATCGAGGTCGACGCCATGACGGTTCCGATGAATTGGGGGCCTTTCAGCGTTGCCGAACTGCCAATCTGCCAGAACACGTTGCACGGCGAGGCCCCATTGATATACGCGACGTTGCTGGTCGTCGAGGTGACCAGGGTCTGTGAAGCTCCCGTTTGGAAGATGAACACGCCCGCCCCGGACAGCGTGAGGTTCTGCGGGCCGTTTATGGTGAGCGACCCATCTGAGGGCGACTGGTACACCCCCGGGGTCAGGGTGAGGTTGGTGAGGTCGACACCCGTAAGGGTTGTCGCCGGGCCCTCGCCCGCCGCCTGGTTGTACGCCGTAGTCAGATCGGTCTGGGCCTGGAGCGCGACGCTATCGGCGGCGAAGGTGGTGTAGGGAGCCTCGACCAAGCCCGGTGGGAAGCCGGTGACCGCCGCAGTGGGGTAGGTGCCCAAGTCCCCGGAGATGGTCGAGGAGCCGGTGTTGGTGACCCCGGTGCCCGCCAGGACCGCGAAGGACGCGGCCGTTCCCAGATTCACCGTGGTTGCTGCCAACGCAGCCAACCCACCAAAGGTCATCAAGATGGCGGCAGTTCCCAACCCCAGTGCCGCCCCAACCCAACGGGCCAGGCTGCCCGCGTTTGATCCCGGACGGTTGATTTGAAAGGCAGCCACTGCATGGCCTCCGCGAATGGCTCAGGGAGCTCGCTCCTGGTGTTGAAACAGCTCATGGTACGTCGCCGGACACCCCCTCGTGCAGGCTGCCGGACACCCGGCCCCATGTTGGAAGGCGTCAGCTGGTTGCCCCCCGGATCGACGATGCCCCCTGCCGGCTCACCTCCGGTACTCGGGGAGCGCCGATGTCGGCCTGTGGTACTCGACGAGTGGCGCCGGACGCTGGACAACGGCCGAATCGGTGCCTTCGAGGAGGGCAACCCCAGCTTCCACCACGGGTTCGAGACCGCCATCGACCGGCTGTCCACCGCCGGCTGGGGTCCTACAACGGGTGAGGGGGGATGCCTCCCCGCCCGAGCGAGCCCCTGCGAGAGGTGACAGAACACTGGGGTGGCCCAGTGTTGGGGAATGACACTCGACCAAGGTGGCGCCGCGCAGCGGATTGACGCCGGGCTGCCGCGGTTGGGTGATCCGTCTGGCCTGAAGCTCCCGTCGCAAACCGCGCTACCCGCCGGCTGTTGTCTGTGATCGGAGTGGGGATGGGGTCACGAGGGGCAGGAAGATCTCATCGACGATCTCGGCCAGGAAGTCGTCGGATCCGGGGCGGCCAGTGACCAGGACTTGGTGGCGCTGAAGATCACCGGGCAGCGCCGCGATCCGCGGGGTCACCTTCTCGATGTCGACCTCGCCACGCTCGGCGGCCCGGCGCAGGATGGTCATCATCACGCTGGGGAGCAGCTCCATGAGGTCCGGTGGCATGGTGCGCAGCTCGGCCAGCAACCCATGGAGCGTCTCGGGGCTCATCTCCCCGGAGTTGCGCCGCATGTGGCGGAGCACGGCCATCACGTCCTCGCGCAGATCCCCGGTGTCGGGGATCTGGTCGGCCACGGGGACCACGTGGTGTCGATACGCCGCCAGGGCAAGATGTGCACGGTTGGGCCATCTCCGGTAGAGGACGGCCTTGCTCGTCCCGGCCCGAACCGCCACCCCCTCCATGGTGAGCTTCGCGTAGCCGACGGCTGATAGCTCCTCCCACGCCGCCCGGAGGAGGGCGTCGTCCAGGGTCGCGCCTCGGCGCCGGGAGCGCCGTTCACCCTCGGCATATGCCGGAGCGGACGAGCGCGGGCTTGGAGTGGGCGCCGGGGGAGCGGAGTTTGACACTTGGATACGCACCGTCTCTTAGTATGCTACGCTATGGGGAAGGAACTGAGCGTATCTAATCGTGGAGGATGTCGTGGCCGCCAGCACCCCGTCGGACAGCCGCCTCGACCCCGCCCTTCGCCGGCTGATCTGGATCCTCGTGCTGGGCGGGATAGCGCCCATCCTCGACACGACGATCGTCAACGTGGCCCTGGCCACCCTGGGGCGCGATCTCCATGCGTCGGTCGCGGTCACGCAATGGACCATGACCGGCTACCTCCTGGCCATGGCGATTGCCATGCCGGTCACCGGCTGGGCGACCCAACGCCTGGGGGCGAAGCGCCTCTGGATCGTCTCCCTGGTGCTCTTCGTGGCAGGCTCAGCCCTCTCCGGAGCCGCGTGGAGCATGACCAGCCTGATCGTCTTCCGGGTGGTCCAGGGTGCCGCCGCCGGGATCATGATGCCGCTCCTCGTCACCATCCTGGTGCAGGCCGCCGGCCCCGGGCGGCTGGGGCGGATGATGGCGATCGTCAGCCTTCCGGCGGTGGCGGTGCCGGCCCTCGGCCCGGTGGTGGGCGGGCTCATCGTCACCGACCTGAGCTGGCGCTGGATCTTCTACGTCAACGTCCCCATCTGCCTGGCGGCGATCGTCCTGGCGTGGCGCGCGATGCGGACGATCGTTCCCACAGGGGAGCGCCACCCATTCGACATCGTGGGATTGCTCACCCTCTCCCCCGGGCTGGCACTGGTCTTCTACGGGCTGGCTCAGGTGTCGGGACGGACCGGTTTCGCAAACGCGGCCGTGGTCGTGCCGATCGTGCTCGGGGTGATGTTCCTGGCGGCGTTCGGTGTCCACGCGGCACGGAGGAACGACGGACCGCTCGTCAACATCCGGGTGCTGCGCGTCCCCTCCTTCGCGGCCGCGGCCGGCGTGTTCCTCCTGGCCGGTCTGTCGCTCTACGGCCCGCTCCTCCTCCTCGGCCTCTACTACCAGGACGTCCAGGGCAAGAGCGCGCTGATCACGGGTCTCCTGCTCGCCCCACAGGGCATCGGCTCGCTGCTCCCCCGCACCCTCGCGGGGAAGCTCACCGACCGCGTGGGTCCCCGCCTCGTGGTCGTCCCCGGCCTCGCGCTGACGGTGGCCGGCACTCTGGCTTTCGCGCTGGCCGGCTCCGCACCCTCGGATTGGCTGCTCTCGGCATCCCTGATCGTCCGGGGGGCCGGCCTGGGGGCCGTGACGATAGCGGTCATGGCCGGTGCCTTTCAGGGAGTCCCGCACCAGGAGGTCCCGGATGCCAGCACGATGATGAGAATCGTTCAGCAGGTGGGCGGGTCATTCGGCGCGGCGGTTCTCGCGGTCATCCTCGCCGGTCAACTCGCGAGCCACGCCGTCCTGACCACGGCGGTTCGTGTCGCCGCCTTCGACACCTCCTTCTGGTGGGCGATCGGGTTCACCGTCCTGGCGCTCGTGCCAGCGCTCCTCCTTCCAAGCGGCGACAGGCGCCAGCAGGCCATGGTCACGCGCGTCCAGCCGGCTCGAAGCGGGGCTGCCGCGGTCGACTGACGGCGCAGTCGTGCCTCCACTTCTCACCGCTCGTCGTCGTGTGTTCGGTGAGGTTCCGTCCAAGACGCGGACAGGGCACGACCCACCGCTGACCCGCTGCGGATGGGCAAGCTACCCTCAGGGGTAGGCGAGCTCAGGCGAGCGGCCTGGGCCTGCGACGTCAGTCGAGGGAGACGGAAGTAGCGAGCGGCTCGCTGCCGCCGGCGACCTCGACGTCCAGGACGTGGGCGATGTCCGCGGACGACCGCCCGATGTGCAGCTGGTAGGTGCCGCTGTCCACGTACCATCCGGCCTGCCGGTGGTGGAGAGGCCCGTCGTGGACGTGCGCGGGCGGATTGGCACGACGATGCACCATCTCCTGCCAGGCCTCGTCGGCCACGTCGTAGTAGGCGAAGGAGCGCTCCCCCAGCTCGAGACTTACCGTCGTCGATTCCCCAGGGTCCAGACGCACCTTGGCAAAGGCCTTGAGCTCCTTCACGGGGCGGAGCCGGCGGTCGGGCGCAGCCGAGCCGCCGTCCGGCGGTCCCACGTAGAGCTGCACCACCTCGGAGCCCCGCCGGGCCCCTGTGTTGGTCACGACGACGTCGACCTGCAGCCGACCACCGGCCGCCATGTGGGTGCTGGACAGCCGCGGCGGCCCGATCCCGAAGGTGGTGTAGGAGAGCCCGTGGCCGAACGGAAAGCGCACCGGCAGCCGGCGCGCCTCGTACCAGCGATAGCCGATCAGCAGCCCCTCCGCGTACCGGATCTCGCTGCTCTCGCCGGGGAAGTTGCCGAAGGCGGGCGAATGCTCGATGACGAGGGGCAGGGTGGTCGGCAGGCGTCCACCGGGATCGGCATCGCCGAGGAGCACGTCGACGAGGGCGTTGCCAAGTTCCTCGCCCGAGAACCAGATCTGGAGGAGGGCACCGGCCTCCGCTGCCCACGGCATGGCGACCGGCGACCCCGAGTTGACGACCACCACGGCGTCCGGGGTAACACCAACGATGCCCCGGACCAGGTCGTCCTGCTTCCCAGGGAGGTTGATGGTCGCGCGGTCGTAGCCCTCGCTCTCCACCGTCTGGTCCGTGCCGACGATCACCACGACGGCGTCGGCGCCGTCGACCAGGGCCACCGCCCGCTCGATGCCCGCCTCGTCCTCTCCGGCCTCGTACACGATCTCGACGCCGTCACCGAGGCGCAGGCGCAGCGCCTGGAGCGGCGACAGCAGGTAGTGGGGCGTGACCCTCGCGCTGCCGCCACCCATGATCGCCGGCTGATCAGCGTTGGGGCCGACCACCGCGATCTTGCGCAAGGCTCCTGCCCGGAGGGGGAGCACGCCGCGGTTGGCGAGCAGCACGGCCGCCTCCGACGCGGCCCTCCGTGCGATCTCGCGATCCTCGGGCCGGTCCACCGGGTTCTCCTGCTCCAGCTCGGGGTCGTCGAGGGCGCCGACGCCGTCGAAGACGGTGAGCATGCGCTCGACCTTGGCGTCCAGCACGGCCTCCTCGACCTGTCCACCGCGCACCGCCTCGCCGAGCGTCGCACCGAATGAGCGAGCGGGCCCTGGCATCTCCAGATCGAGACCAGCCCCAGCCGCCTCGACGGTGTTCGAAAGTCCGTACCAATCGGTCATGACGAAGCCGTCGAAACCCCACTCCTGCCGGAGGATCTCCGTCAGGAAGCGCGAGGTGTCGGGGACGTGCGCGCCGTTGACCCGGTTGTAGCTGGTCATGACGGCGAGCACCCCGGCGACCTTGACGGCGTACTCGAAAGGCAGGAGGTAGAGCTCTCGCAGGGTGCGCTCGTCGATCACGGACGAGCTGGTGTAGCGCTCGAACTCGGTCTCGTTGCCAATGAGGTGCTTGACGGTGGCGATCACCCCCTGATCCTGGACGCCCCGGATGTAGGCGACGGCGAGCTTCGCGGTGAGCAGGGGGTCCTCGGAGAAGGCCTCGAAGTTGCGCCCCCAGAGGGGGTGGCGATGCAGATTCACGGTCGGCGCCAGCAGCACCCGGGCGCCCTTGTCCCGGGCCTGGCGGGCGACGGCGGCGCTCGCCTCCGCCACCAGGGCGGGATCCCAGGTCGCCGCCAGCGCGGTCGCCGAAGGGATGCAGAGCGACGGCGTCACCGAGAGGAACCCGACGGTCCCGCCCCGGGCACCGTTGGGCCCGTCGGTGAACTTGACGGAAGGGATGCCGAGGCGCGGGACCGCAGCGGTGTGCCACAGGGTGATACCCGCGGTGAGCGACGCCTTCTCGTCGAGGGTCATGCTGGCCACGAGCGCAGGGATGTCACGGGCCGCGCCCTTGCGGGGTCGGGGCTGATCGATGTCCGTCTCCTCGCCCCTACTCGGAGGGCGCCGCTGCTGCCGCCTCGGCCTTCTCCTTCCGCTCGCTCTTCTCGCGCCGGGTCGACTTGGAGACCAGCTGCATCTTGATCTCGCCGTCCACCACCTCGACCACGACGGTGTCGCCGGGGCCGTGCTTGAGCCGGAGCAGTTCCTCGGAGAGCGGGTCCTCGATCACCTTCTGGATGACCCGGCGGAGCGGCCGGGCGCCGTAGATCTTGTCGAAGCCCTCCTCGACGATGCGGTCCTTGGCCTCGTCGGCGACGGTGAGCTGCAGCTCCTGGGCCGCCAGGTGAGTGGCGACACGGGCCAGCATCAGGTCGACGATCTGGCGCATCTGAGGGTGATTGAGCCGCTGGAAGACGACCACCGCGTCGACCCGGTTCAGGAACTCGGGGCGGAAGGCCCGCTTGAGCTCCTCCATGATGCTGTCGCGCATCTTGGCGTGGTCGTAGTCGATGGCACGGTCGGTCGTCATCGCCGGCTGGAAGCCGAGCGAGAGATTGCTCTTCAGGCTGGCGACGCCGAGGTTGCTGGTCATGATCACGATGGTGTTGGCGAAGTTGACCGCCTTCCCCTTGGCATCGCTCAACCGGCCGTCCTCGAGGATCTGGAGCAGCATGTTGAAGACCTCGGGGTGGGCCTTCTCGATCTCGTCGAAGAGGACGACGCTGTA
>PLNE01000203.1:696-1438 GCA_003141695.1 Candidatus Dormiibacterota bacterium | reverse complement strand
AGGAACATGAACGAGCCGATCGGCCGGCGGGCGTCCTTCAGCCCGGCGCGGGCACGCCGCACCGCCTGCGAGATCACCTTCACCGCCTCGTCCTGCCCGATGAGCCGCTTGTGGATCTCCGCCTCCATCTGGAGCAGCTTGGTCGTCTCCTCCTCGACCAGCCGGGACACGGGCACCCCGGTCCACGAGCTGATGATCTCGGCGATGTGCTCCTCGGTCACCTCGGGCACGGTCGCGCCGAGCTTGTCCCGCCAGGCCATCTCCTCGGAGACGTACTTCTCCTTGAGCTTCTTCTCGTTGTCCCGGAAGTTGGCCGCGGTCTCGTAGTCCTGACCGGCGATGGCCTCTTCCTTCTGGGTCACGAGCTCGCGGATCTCCTTCTGCATGGCGCGGAGCTCGTCCGGGGTCGTGGTCAGCTTCATGCGGACCCGGGCGCTCGCCTCGTCGATGAGGTCGATCGCCTTGTCCGGCAACGACCGGTCGGCGACGTAGCGCACCGACAGCTCGGCGGCCGACTTGAGAGCCGTGTCGGTGATCTTGACCCGGTGGTGCTTCTCGTAGAGGGGCCGGATCCCGTGCAGGATGTCGATGGTCTCCTGGAGGGTCGGCTCGTCGACGTAGACGGGCTGGAAGCGGCGCTCCAGGGCGGCGTCCTTCTCAATGTACTTGCGGTACTCGTTGAGCGTGGTCGCCCCGATGCACTGGATCTCGCCGCGCGCCAGCGCCGGCTTGAGGATGTTGG
>PLNE01000203.1:0-599 GCA_003141695.1 Candidatus Dormiibacterota bacterium | reverse complement strand
TCGGCGATGGCGGTCTTGCCGACACCGGGCTCGCCGATCAGGGCAGGATTGTTCTTTGTCCTCCGGGAGAGGATCTGGACCACCCGCTCGATCTCCATGGCACGGCCGATGACCGGGTCCAGCTGGTTCTTCTGGGCCAGCTCGGTGAGGTCGCGGCAGAACTGGTCGAGCAGGGGGGTCTTGCTCGGCTTCTTCTGGGTCTCCTTGGAGTCCTCTTCGAGGCCGGACTCGTGGAGCAGGCGTTCGATCTCGCCGCGCACCTTCTCCAGGTTGGCCCCGAGGTCCTCGAGCACGTGGGCCGCGATGCCCTCGCCCTCGATGAGCAGCCCGAGCAGAAGGTGCTCGGTGCCCACGTAGTTGTTGCCCATCCGCCGGGCCTCCTCGAAGGAGATCTCGATGACCTTCTTGACCCGGGAGGTGGGGATGATCTGCTGGATGATGATCCGCTCGTTGCGCCCGAGCACCGACTCGATGGTGCTGCGCACCTTGTTGATCTCGACGCCCAGGTTGTTGAGGACCTTGGCGGCCAGACCCTCACCTTCGCGCAGCAGGCCGAGCAGCAGGTGCTCGGTTCCTATGTACGAATGGTGCGAGCGCTC
>PLNE01000237.1 GCA_003141695.1 Candidatus Dormiibacterota bacterium | reverse complement strand
CCTGGGCGGCGTCCTCCACGATCGCCAGACCGTGACCGTCCGCCACCTCTCCGATCTTCTCCATGTCCGCCATCAGCCCGTAGAGGTGGACGGGTAGCAGCACCCTGGTCTGCGCACGCACCAGCGCCGCCACGGATGCCGGGTCGATCACGTAGCCGTCAGTGATGTCGGCGAAGCGGGCGGTGGCCCCCCGGCGAAGGANNGTCGCGACGAAGGTGAAGGGGCTCGTGATCACCTCGTCTCCAGGGCCGATGCCCAGCACCTCGAGGGCCGCGTCGAGGGCGACGGTTCCGCTGCTCACGGCCACCGCGTGGGGCACCCCGGCCATGGCGGCGCACAGCACTTCCAGCCGCTCGACCATCGGGCCCTGCGCGATCGCACCGCTGTGCAGCACCTGAAGCACGAGCCGCTCCTCCTCGTCGCCGAAACGCGGAGCCGAGATCGGGATGAAGGGGGGTCCCGAGGGGGCCTCTGGCGCGTCTGTCACCTCGTCTCCTCGGATGCGGTGAGCGGTGCCCCTCCGGGGGCGATCCGGCGAAGCCGGCGACGCAGAGCCACCATGCCAGCGAGCATCCGCTCGGTGTCGCGCAGCGGCTTCACGGTCGACCGTGTGGCAGCGCGCGGGTAGATGACCGGGAGCTCGAGTGGCCGTGCCCCGAGGCGGACGGCCCAGGCAACGATCTCGGTCGTGACCAGGTAGTCGGTGCAGCGGAGATGCGGCTCGACCCGGTGGGCCAGGGGTCCCGAGATGAGGATGGAGCCCTGGGTGTCGCCGGCGGCCAGGCCGAGGATCAGGCGGCGGGCGGCGCGAAAGCCGAGAGACATCGCCTGGCGCCCGGCGGAGACCTCGAGCTGCGAGCGCGGATGACTCTTCGAACCCAGCACGAGCGGGGGAGGGTCATCGAGCGCCAGCCACTGGTCGAGGTCGCTGAATCCGAAGGGGAGATCGACCCCGATCACCACCACCAGGTCACCGCGGGCCATCTGGAGCCCGCGCCGGTGGGCGTTGCCGAGCCCCTTCGGAACCGAATCCACCCGGACTTCGACCTCCCCGGTGCTCAACCGGGCGGACAGCCGGCGAGCCAGTTCCAGGGAGCCGTCGGTGCTCCCGTTCTCAACCAGGATGACCTCCGATCCCGGGAACGACCGCAGCCGCTCCACCACCCGAGAGACATTGACCTCCATCCACCGCGCCTGGTCGTGGACGGCCAGCGTGTAGGTGATCCTCATCCCGCCGCCCCCGGCCGAGCCGGCTCACCTGCCGCGACCCGCTCCGCGGTGCGGTGCGGTGGGAGGATGCCGGCGATCTCCGCCCGGAGGTCGGCTCGTCCCTCGACCAGGTCAATGAAGTGCTGCAGCTGCAGGGCCAGCGGCTCGCCGGCGTGGCGGACAAAGGGGATGTCGATCACCGTCTCGGCACGGAATTTGGGAGCGTCCGACATCATGTACTCGGCCCGGACGTGGCGGTACACGGTCACGTCCTGACGCAGGAGATCGACGTCGTACACGGCCTCGGTGGTGGTGACCACCAGGGTGCGCAGCTTCCGCTGACTCATCCGGCTGGCGGAGAGGGTGGCGATCGGGCCTCCGGCGAAACGGAGCGTGCAGTCGGTGAGCTCGCTGAGGGTCCTGCCCTCCGGAACCAGCGACTGGGCGGTGACGTCGGCCGGTTCCCGCCCGCCACAGAGCCGCAGCACCAGATCGATGTCGTGGATGAGCAGGTCCCAGATCACCGACGACCCGGCGGTTGGGGAGCCGGGCGAGTGGCGCAGCGTCATCAGGTGAAGCAGCTCGCCGTCCAGACCGGCCGCCAGGGTGCCGATGACTGCGTTGAACCGCTCGACGAAGCCGCACATGAGCGGCAGGCGCCGAGCCTCAGCGAGAGCGCAGAGCGCTTCGACATCAGCGCTCGAGGTGGCCATCGGCTTCTCGATGAGGAGTGGCAGACCCTCGTCGAGGAGCAGCTTCCCGATCTTCACGTGGCAGTCGGTGGGAGCTGCGATCACCACCGCCTCGCACGAACGCACCGCCTCGAGGTCACCCGAGGGAGTGCCCCCGTATGTCTGCGCCAGACGCGCCGCCCGGTCGCGGTCGGGATCCACGATCACCCCCAGGCTGGCGTTCGGAGCCTGGGCGATGACCCGGGCGTGGTTGGCACCCATCGAGCCCGCCCCGACCAGGGCGATGCGCAGCGGCGCCCTGTCTCCGCGGCGGCGTCGGGGGGCCGGGCGGCCAAGGCGCTCCAGGCCGGGCATCAGTAGGACATCTCCGTCCACCGCCCAGGGTTGCGGCCCAGCCATTCCCACTCCGCCGCCAGGCCCTCCGCCAGGCTGGTGCGGGCCTTCCACCCGAGCAGCCGGCTTGCCTTCTCGGGCGACTGCACGAGCGTCCGGAGCTCCTGGGGCAGGCGGCGCCGGGCGAAGTGTGCGGAGGTCGCTCCCTCCGGCACCTCCTCGTGGATGACCGCGACCTCGCGCCCCGTGACCCGGAGGACCAGCTCCGCCAGTCGATTGACGGTGACCCCCTGGCCGGTGGCGACGTTCAGCACCTGGTGCAGCGCGGCGGGGTCACTGATGCAGCGGCGGTGCAACTCCACCACGTCACCGATGAAGACGAAGTCGCGGACCTGTTCCCCGTCGCCGAACACGATCAGGGGCTCGCGGTCCAGGGCACGCTTCAGGAAGATGGTCAGCACCCGCCCATACCACTCCCGCGGCCCGTAGAC
>PLNE01000176.1 GCA_003141695.1 Candidatus Dormiibacterota bacterium | reverse complement strand
GTTATGCCGAACCAACGATACTCGGTGACGGCGCATCCCGTCGAGACGCTTCTGACGTGGTGTGAGGGTGCACGAAACTGACAAGCTCAAGGAGCACCCAAACTGTCAGTGAAAACGGTCACGAAACTGTCAGGCGTCAGGCGCCCTGAACAGCCAGGCTGGGTCGAACACGCGGGATGAGACACGGGGGTGGCTGGCGTGCTTGACCCCGCCGGGGGATGCGCGGGTGACGGGCATCAGAGCCGCGAAGCTTCGCCCCGATCTCTTCGTCGACCTTAAGAAGCTGGCGGCGCGCTAGACGTGGATCGCCGACCGCACCCAGCCGGCAGCGGCTGATCGGAGGCGTCGTACCTCTCCACGCCGCGGCTCGAGCCGGTGTCGGTAAGATTTCGGCATGGAGAACGACGCTCGACAACTCTCTCACCGACACCCGGAGTATCTGCGTCGCTCCGCCTTCCTCGCCGAGGTGGGCCGAGGGCCGATCCCCTGCGTGCTCGACACGTCGTGTGTGCGCACCGGGCTAGGAATTCAGCTCCACACTGGACGGCCTCCCCGAAGCATCCTGGCTGCCCAAGAGGGCCGCACTAGGATCTTCATAGAGAAGGAGACCCTCGACGAAACCTGGGAGCGCCTGGACCGGTTCGCTGACCAACTGCGCGTACCCGTAGGCCGTCTCCACAGCATGTTCGGCAACGACTGGCTGCCGCACATCTCCGTCGTCAGCTTGCCCGAGAGTGTTCGTTGCCTCGACCACCGCGCGATCGCCGTTGGGGACCTCGACTTCGGCGATTACCCGGCTGCTGCGCTTGCTGCTCTCTTGTCGCCGTGTATTCTCTTGACTGGCAACCACCACCACTTCGCCCCGCTAGGTATCTCCTATTCTCGCCAGTTCAGCGACGCGCTCATTGCGGCTATTGACCTTCGAGCCGGTGAGTACCAGATTCAGGGCATCATCATGGTGCCCGCCGCTCCCGTTTACGCCGTCGGGGCAGCAACCAAGTGGGCCTACGGGAAGGTCGGACCAGTGGCGTTGCTCCTTCTGGCAGCCGTCATCGTCAGTGGGGTCTTCCTCTACCGCCGCCAACCGACCGAGCGTCGTGAGGCCATTCGCACCGTCGCTGGTCGCTTTGGCGAAGGGTTCATGGAGCAGTATGCCGAGGCACAGCGAGCCGTCAACTCTGCCCAGAACCAGCTGTTCGCCTGCCTCGTTCCACCGCCCGACAAGCGCAGTATTCCCTCAGCAGTCCTTCGCCTGCTTGCTACCGCGTGCGACTCGATGTCCGCCGAGCAGATCTCCGAGGGACTGCCTGCGGAGGTTCAACCATCAGTCGACACCTTGCGGCGTTGGATGCACGTCAACAAGCCTCTTCTCTTCTCCGAAGCCAGGCGGGGAAGCTTTCGACTAGGCAATCGATATTCGATCTCTATCGCCGCCGTGGAGTCTCCGTCGGGCTCGTGAACGTCGGCAACGGCAGTCGAGTCCGCGACTGAGAAGTGCGGGGGTGCGGGGCTAGCGCGGGCCGAGCCCCCGCGCCTTCTGGCGAGGGCCTGCTAGAGGCGTCTGATTGCCGCAGTGTCATGGGTCCGGAACGTTCAGCTTATCGCCGCGATCTGCCCAGTCGTGCCACTACAGCCCCGCGCGCTCCATCACCTCGTAGGCCTCGCGGCGCCTCCGGTCGGTGATCTTGGTGTAGCCGGCGACCGAGCCCAGGCCCCGGTGACCGAGGGTCTCGGCGGTGAGCCGAGCGTCGCCGACCGCCTCCTGCAGGAGGGTGCCCAGGGTATGGCGCAGCTGGTGGGGGTGGAAGGGGGAGATCTCCAGCTCGCGGGCGACCTGGCGGCAGATGTGCCGGGCGCCGTTGGCCGTCAGGCGATTGTCCCGGGAACCCCGGGAGGCCGGCTGGAAGCTCACAAAGAGGGCGGGGGAGGGGTCCGCGCGGGCGGCCAGGTAGTTCTGCATTGCCTCGTGAGCCCGCGTCGTGACCATGACGACCCGCTCGCGGTCGCCCTTGCCGCGGACCGTGACCCGGTCGCGGCGCCAGTCGGTCCGGTCGAGGGCGAGGGCCTCGGAGATCCGGCAGCCGGTGGAGAGGAGGAAGCCGATGAGCGCCCGGTCCCGTTTCTCGGCCACGGTCCCGGCGGGAAGGGCTCGGAGCAGGCGGTCACGGTCGTCGGCCTCGAGCGGCTTGGGGAGGCGCTCGGGAAGCCGCGGCAGGTCGATGGTCGTCCCCAGGTCGCCGGGGAGCCACTCCTCCCGGGCCGAGAAGCGCAGGAAGCTGCGCAGGGAGACCAGGCGCCGGGTGCGGGTGGCCACCGCCAGGGGCCCGGCGGCGCGGCGGTGACCGACCTGGAGGCGGGCGAGGTGGCGCTGGTAGGCGCGGAGGAGGTCGCGGTCGATGCCGGCGACGTCGGGAACGCCCTGGTCGCCGCCGGCGAAGGCGGCGAAGCCGTCGAGGTCCCGGCGGTACTCGCGGATCGTCCCGGGGCTGCGGTGGCGGTCGAGCTCCTGCCAGGAGAGGAACTCGTCGACGGCCTCGGAGAGGGGGATGCGGGAAGGGGGGGCGGCCATGGCGGCCAGGATAGCAGCTAACTAGACAAAATCATCGTTTTACAGAGTTAGGCTCCAGGAGCACGACCGACCAAGAGGTGGAGGGCCACGAGCTGGGCATCCCCTTCGGCGCCCGCCTCGACACCTGCGTCGTCCGGCCACTCCGGGCATGGTGCCGGACGGGAGCGATCCCCTCCAGGCCCCTCTTCCTCCCTGTCCACCGCCACGGCACCGAGCGGAGCCAGATCCCCCCCCGGTCCGCTGCCCTGCTCGTGAAGCAGGCCTCCCGCCGTGCCGGTCTCGACCCGCTCGGTCGCGCGCCGGCCGCCCATCCTCAGCTCTCGCGCGCATCCAGCGGGTCCACGCCCGGGACTGCCGGGCGCGCAGCTTCGGCGACGCCGAGGGCACTGAGCTGTTGCTGCCAGTCTTCGCGCCATTGCCGGGCGGTCGCGGGGTCGTGTATCGCAGCGTCGACATCGATGCCGCCAGCGAAGGCCCAGCGCTGGTTAGGCAGGCGTGCGAGACAGATTCGGGCAAGGAAGGCTCGCCGAACGATGTCGCGCAGGCGATCGACCGCGAACTCGAGCACGACGCCGAACATCTGGCCGGCGGGAACCGTCGACACAGTCTCGAGCTGTACTCGTAGCCCCGCCTCAGAGATGCTCGACCCGTGCACCAACTGCGACCGGAGGTCGTAGAGTGCATGCACGTCGGCCTCAATCGTTGCGGCCGACTCTCCGTCGATCGCAAGCAGACTCGAGGATCGCTCCTTCAACTTCCGGATGATGTGGCGACGATCCAGGTCGCCGCCGATCAACATTGCCTCGAGGGCAGTCGCCAGGTCGGTGATCCGCTCTGCCCACGTGCTCGGCTCGAAGGAGCGGTTGAAGAGGTTCGCGGCGAGATCGAAGGACGTCGAGACCATCGCCACGCGATTGACAACCGCCTCGTCGATGAGCTTCCCCAACGTGGCGAACGCCGCCGCATCATCTGATCGGATCGCAACCTCGCGCTTCATCCGCATGTTGGGCCTGCCAGCGCCGTCGAACAGCCGATACCGGGGCGATGCTTCCGACACCATTGTCGAGGCTCCCGTGAGCTCCCACATGGACTGCTGCGTCCCCGTCTTTAGCAGCCGTGCAACGAAGACGAACCGGTCGAGCGTTGCGATAGCGGCCGCCTGCGCCTTCCACGCCGCCTTACCTCGCTCGACCTTAGCGCTCGCGACGATCAGCGCATGAGGCGGGTCGTAGGGGCGAGGGTCCTCCCTATTGAAGGCTCCTGGCCCGGCTGGGATCAGCGCGACGGCCTGGCGCACCAGCCCGCCGAACCGCTCGGTCTCCGGGTAGACCGTCACGTCGCCGATCACGGTCGGCTGCTGACCTTCGGTCGTCAGGTTCGACATGGCGCGGCACGCATAGACCGTTGCCTCATCAGCATCGAGGACGGCGATTAGCTCCTCGACCGTCTCGACGGCCGCCGCCCCGGTGGGGTCGTATTCGTCCAGGCGAGCGCACCGGACAATGGCCGCTTCAAGGAAGCGATGGATGTAGCCACCAGGAAACTCCGGCTCAGGGCGCCCCAGTGGCTCGTCGAACCGATCCGGGTAGAGGGCCTTCAGCGCCTCCTCAAGCGCGCTTGCCTCGGCGCCCATGACGTCGCCGCCCTCGTAATCCCGACCAACGTGGAGGTACTGGTCAAGCTGGTAGCGCGAGGTCGGGATGACGCCAGCCTCTTCGAGCCCGACGAAGGCCGACGCGAGGAACGAGTGCGCAAGCTGGCGGAGATCGGCTCGTGTCACGGGATCGTCTGCGCCTGTATGTCCGCTCTGCTACTCCCAAACCTCGTTGTCGAGCGCCCGCTCCGCGACGCTGAACTCGGCAGCGGCCATTCTGACGAGCTCGATCGCTTCATCGGTGTTCCTGTGTCGTGCCCCGGTGGCATATGCACCGGCCAGTAGGCCGCCGACAGCCAGCGAGGTACCCTGCGTCCGGTGGAGCCTCCCTCGTTTTGTGTCTCCTCTTCATAGAAACCACCGCGCAGAAGATCCGCCACCGACAATATGAAGCCGGCGTGGTTGTTGATCCCCTCTCCACCCGACGTGGTGACTGTCATCGGCTTCCCCGACTCGTCACGGGCCTCGCCGTGCCCTGAAGTCCGGTGTGACGCATCGCCCGAGACGATACGCCCGCCTAGCCCTCTACTAGAGGTCAATCCCTGCCCTCGCCCCGGCGTCCTGCCCAAACCAGGAGCCGGGATCGCCCTGGAGCCTGCGGGCTGGCCGGCGGTCGCCCACAGCGAGCAGGAATCACTCCTGCGTCATGAATGCGANNGACGGCGAGCGGCCCGGCTGCCGGTTGAGACTGTGCCTCAGAACTGCGGACCGCGCGGCTGAGGTGTGGGCGTGGGGGTGGGGGACGGTCCTGTGTCGGGATGGTCGCCCTGGCGCCTCACGACCGCACGGCGCCTGAGCTGCTCGTTGTCTTTGATGGCCTGACGAATCGCGGCGAGTGGATCCGCGGGTGCAGCCGTCGAGTCGGACGATGCCGGCACGCTGGCAGGCTGTGCGGTGGTGGGCGTCGTAGGCGAGCTGG
>PLNE01000157.1 GCA_003141695.1 Candidatus Dormiibacterota bacterium | reverse complement strand
GCGTCCGCCGCCAGCCAGGTGCGGGACGTCGCCGTCGATCCGAGCAGGCCGAGGAGAACCAGCCCATGACCATCGACCTCGAGCTGGTCACGCTCGCGCAGCCCGTCGCTCATGGGGTCTTTCCTCCGGAGCCCAGATGGGGGATGATCGAGACCTGCGCCGTCCCGGCAGCCGGCGGCGGCGCGCAGCAGGAGATGGCGGAGCCGGAGCGGCTGAAGATGTTTTTCTCGCCGCGCTTCGGGATCGACCTCGGGACGGCCAACACCGTGGTCTGCCGGCCGGGCCGGCGGATCGTTCTCAACGAGCCGTCGGTGATGGCCGTCCGGGTCAATGGCCATTCCGGCCCCCCGGTCCGGATCGGGCACGACGCCCGCGAGCTGGTCGGCCGCACACCGGTCGGCCTGATGACCGTCCGCCCCATCCGCGACGGCGTCATCACCGACCTGCAGTCCGCCCGCACCTTCATCGCCGCCATCCTCCACCAGGTTCTGCGATACCCCTGGGAACGGATCCGGCCCTGCGCGGCGGTCGGGGTGCCGGCGGGTGCCACGTCCCTGGAGCGGCGGGCACTCACAGAGGCGGTAGAGGAGGCCGGGGTCAGCCGCGTCGAGCTAGTGCCCGAGCCCGTCGCGGGCGCCATCGGCTGCGGCATCGACCCCCTCCAGCCGCGTGCCCACATGGTCGTCGACGTCGGCGGCGGTACCGCCGAGGTCTCCGCCTTCTGCTTCGGCGGCATCCTGACCACGCGCTCCTGCCGCGTCGCAGGCGACGAGATGACTATGGCGCTCCACCAGTACCTGCGCCAGGAGCACCAGCTCGTGGTCGGCGAGCTGACCGCCGAGGACATCAAGATCCGCCTCCGCGACGCTGTCGCCGAGGGCCAGCCCTTGGTGGTCGAGGGTCGGGACGTGCTGAGCTCGCGCCCTCGCCTGATCACGCTCGACCCGAAGGACGTCGCCGACGCCCTCCGTCCGACCGTCGACGGCATCATCGACGCGCTGACCGGCTGTCTCGAGGACCTTCCCCCCCAGGCGGNNGGGCGGGTCGCTCCTCGCCGGCTTCGAGCAGCGGCTGGAGGAGGAGTTCGGCTTCTCCGTCCAGCACGCCGAGCGGCCGCTGACCTGCGTTGCCGAGGGGGCGGCCCTGGTGATCTCCATGCCGGCGGTCATCGCCGCGTTCTCCGCCCGCTAGCCGTATCGGCGGCTCCCGCGGCGGCGGGGCTCGCCGGCGCCCCGCTCGGGCTGGGCGAGGCCGAGGCAGCGGCGGCGGCTGTGGGGGAGGCCGCCGGGGCCGAGAACGCCGGCGCTGAGTGACCCAGTTCGAGCGCCCCGGTGGGCGGGACCGGAGGCGTGGACATGATCCCGGCCTCGTTGGCCGCGAAGTACTGGAGCAGCTGGTCCACCGAGGGCTCGCAGTCGTAGTAGCCCTGGCCCCCTCCGTGCACGGCGCAGAGCACCACGACCTGGGGGTCCTGGAGCGGGTAGACGGCGTCGTACCAGGCGTCGGGCCCGCCATGGGGAGCGGAGGGGTCCTGGGCCGTGCCGGTCTTCCCCCCGGCCGGCTCCGGGAGGTTCTGGAGCATGGTCCCGGTGCCCTGGCTGACCTCCAGCCCAAGCCCCTCGTCCACCGGACCGAGCTGTCCGGCGAAGGAAAGGTCCGCGGGCGTCGCGTGGCTGAGCACCGTCGGGCCGCCCGTCCCGGACACGTCCAGCCCGAGGTAGGGTGTGACGAGGGTGCCGGTCGCGACCGCGTCGAGCCAGCGGATGTCCTGCAGCGGGGTCACCGCGGTGTAGCCCTGGCCGATCCCCATCATCGGGGTCACCCCCGGGTACCAGGTATCGCCCGCGGGCATGTGCCCCGGGTAGAAGAACTCGCCCGCGCTCTGCGCGCTCTCCGGCAGGTCGATGCCGGTCAGCTCTCCGACCCCGAGCTCGGTGGCGACCTGGGCGATTCGCTGCGGACCGAGGGCAAGCGCCAGCTGGTAGAAGTAGACGTCGTTCGACCAGGCGATGGCCTCGGGCAGATCCTGCGGCGGCAGGCACTCCCAGTTCGCGTACTGGATGCCGTCGTAGGTGTAGGAGCATCCGGTCGTGATCACCGTGGAGGATGGGATCGCGTCGAAGACAGCGTCCGCCGCCGCGGTGACCAGCTTGAAGGTCGATCCCGGCGGCATCTCCGCATCGGCGGCGTTGGCGGCACCGTCCANNAGCCCCAGTCCCCCGATTGGCTCTGCGGGTAGGCGCCGGCCATCGACTTCTGAAGAAGAGCCGCCGCCTCCTCCTGGAGGCCGAGATCGATGCTGAGCTGGAGGGTGCCACCGACGACCGGGGCCGTCTCGCTGCTCGTCGCGACCGCGCTGCCGAAGGGGTTGACGAGGACCCGCTGGTCGCCGTCCTGGCCCCGGAGGTGGCTGTCGTACTCCTCCTCCAGGCCCGAGTGGCCGACCACGTCTCCGGCGGGCAGGAGGCCGAGCTGCGCGACCTGGTCGGACCACTCGGCGCCGGTGGAGCCGAGCAGCGAAGCCAGGAGGCTCCCCTCCGGGTAGACCATCTGGTACGACGGGTCCAGGATGACCCCGGGCAGGTCGGCGGCGCTGATTCGCGCCCCCACCGCCGCGCCCACCGTCCCGGGCAGATTCACCGACAGC
>PLNE01000111.1 GCA_003141695.1 Candidatus Dormiibacterota bacterium | reverse complement strand
ATCTCCGGTACAGGACACTAGCCCCGCTAGACTATGACCCTTGACTAATATGATTCAAGGGTCATAATGACCTTGTGGAACGTCGAGTTCACGGACCAGTTCGAGGAGTGGTGGGAGACGCTCCGCGGCGACGAGCAACGGGCTCTCACTGCCGCCGTCCAGCTCCTGGAGCGCGATGGCCCGGCCTTGGGGCGGCCTCTGGCGGATACGATCAAGGGCTCTCGCCATCGGAACATGAAGGAGCTTCGGCCCCCGGCAACCGCGCTGCGGGTGCTCTTCGCCTTCGACCCTCGGGGGACCGCCATCCTCCTAATCGGGGGCAACAAGCAGCACCGTTGGCGGGAGTGGTACGTGGAGTTCATCCCGGTGGCCGACAGTCTGTATGACGAGCATCTCGCCGAGCTGCGGCGGGAGGGAGAGCTGAGATGAGTGGCCACAAGCCGTTTCAGGCTCTGGCCGACCGAGTGACTGCCACCCCGGAGGGGCGAGAGCGAGTCGAGACCTACCGCCGCCTCATGGACGCGGTGATGACCCTGCACCGACTCCGGGAGGAACGAGGCCTGACTCAGGTGGAGGTGGCCGCGGCGCTCGAGGTCACGCAGGGCAACGTCTCCCGCCTCGAGCGCTCAGAGGACCTTTACCTGTCGACACTCTCCCGATACGTTGAGGCGCTCGGCGGTCGCCTGGAGCTGACGGCTGTGTTCCCTGACCAGGTGGTACCCATCGACCTGCCAGGCGGCGGCCGCGCCGCGTAACGGATCGGGCCTCATTGAAGCTCTGACTGGCATGGTGAACGCCCCCGCCAAGTCAGGTTTGGTCATCTGGGGCCTTTTCACAGTGGGTTCCATCGTTTCTCCAGGTTGAGTCGCGGTAGGAGGGCCTCCCCGGTGTGGGCCGCCCACCCAGGGAGCATAAGAGAAGGGGATGAGGTCACCTGAGCTCCAACGCCTCCGATCTGTCCGACGGGCTCGTGGCGCCACTCGGGCGGAGGATGGGTTGGCGGTGCGACAGAACATGCACGGCGCGTGGCTCCTAAGCCCGAGCGTCACCCTCCACGAAGCCCGATGCTGCCCAGGCTGGGTTTGGATAACGGTAGAAGCCCTCGCCGCTCTTGGTGCCGGAGCATCCACGGTCGACGTACGCTTTGATGAAGTCGGCATTCGTCCGCGTTTGTGCGTCACCTGTCCGCGTCGCCCAGTAGTCGGTGATGTGCCACACAGTGTCGAGCCCGACGCCATCCAACATCCCGAAGGGACCGATGGGCATCTTGAAGATGCCCATCCAGGCGCGATCGGCATCCTCGACTGAGGTTACTCGGTTCGCGACCAGCGTGATGGCAGCATGGTTGATGGCGTTGTACATCGCGTTGAAGACGTAGCCGGAGCTCTCCTTGCGAAGACGTATCGGGATCTGCCCGATGCGCCGCGCGAAGGCGAGTAGCAGCTCCGTCGTCTCGGTTGAGGTGCCCGAATGGGGCATGATGTCCACCACATTCGACTGCCAAACCGGAGTGTGGAAGTGCAGCGCCGCGAAGCGGTCGGCCCGTCCCGTCGCGGCGGCGTACATTGATGGCAGCAACGTCGAGGTGTTGGTGGTAAAGACGGCCCGCGGAGGGCACAGCTCGTCGAATTCACCGAGCACCGAACCCTTGAGCGCGGGGTCCTCAGGCAGCGATTCGCTGACCAGGTCGACCTCGACCGCGGCGGACGCCGGGTCGGTGGTTAGCCTGATGCCTGCCAGCGCTCGCTCCAGCCGCGCCGCGTCGATCGCCCCAGCCGCGACCTGATCCTCCCCGTGGGAGCGAAGGCGTCGCGGCACTGCTTCGAGCGCGTCTTGGCTCACGTCGTACATGACGACGTCGTAGCCATGGGTTGCGGCCTGCAGCCCGATCTGCAAGCCCATTGTTCCGCTTCCGATCACGAGTACGCGGCGCACGTCGTCGATCTGCACTGTCTATCTCCTCTGATGAACCGGTCTAACCCCGCCTGGTGCTGCGCTGCCTGACTCAGCGGCCACCGATGGCGGATGGAGCAGGTACGGGGATGGATCACCGCGAACCCGGTGGCGTTCGCGTTGTGCCAGCGGCAGGTCCCGCTGCCGCAGAGCACGAGGCCGGGTGCGGACTTTCGGGTCTCGGCGGGAGCGCAGGGTGCGGGCCCCGGCTTGGACGACGCACCCGCCTGGCGAAGGCGACGCCCTCCGGCTGAGATCGGCTCCTCGACCCAGACTACCCGCCGGGAAGGCGTCCACGAGGGAGGTGAGAGCATCCGAGCTGAGGCTGCATCCGCCGCCGGGACCCTCATCGCCTCTGCGACCGCGCTCCCAGCCGACTGGCCTCCGATCTCCCCGTGTCGCGGTCTGTCATCCTTGGGGGGTCGGCCATTTGTGGGAAGAGGGGCCATCGCCGCGTCGGCGTCCTCCACTGCGGACCCCATCGCCTCCGCCGTCATAGCGCCTCTCCCTGGGGGCCCGCCCCCGCCGAGCTCCCGGGAGGATCGCCCACTCCCTCACCAGGCGGCTGGGCCGCCGACCCATCGAGAGCCTGGGACTCGGCGTGCTCGTAGACGGTCACCGTCATCTCCTCGGGTGCGCGTCCCAACTCTTGCAAGCGCTGGCGAAGCAACGTCATCTGCCGCTCCGTCTCCGCCAGCTCCGAGCTCTGGCGCCGGATGGTGTTCTCCATCTCCCACGTCGCGTGTCCCCAAGCGCCATGGCGGGTGGGCCACGGGTTGTCAAACCTTTGCTGTCTTTCCTGGACCTCCTCGCGCAGCTGACGGGCCTCGTGCTCCCGGTTCTCCAGTTCGGCCTCGAGGCGTCGCCCCAGCTCCGCACGGAACTGCTCTTGCACAGCAAGCTCCCAGCGCTGGAACAGCTGGGTCGCGAGCTCCGTGGCGAACTGCCGGATCTCGCCGGAGCCAAGAGTGAGGGCCTCCACCCCGGGCGACACCACCAGGGCGGACGAGGGAGCCGACTCCCCTGCTGGGACTGGATCGGGGTGGGTGGCTCCCTCCCCCGAGGAGGCGGGCGAAGCTGGCGTAGCCGTCGGCTCAGAGGCGGGGCCTCCCCCCAGAGTGGTCGTGGTCCCATCGGCCATCACATCACCTCCATGCCACTGATGCCATCACCGGGTCGGCGGGAACGGAGTCCACAGGGCGCATCACCCAACGCCTCCTGACGCTGGATGATCTCCGAGGGCAGATCCTCCCTGGGCATGGGCCGTCTCCCGCTAACCTGGTCGACGGTTAGATCGTGGCCGGCGGGCAATCAGACGGCCAGAGGATCTGGGTGCGGGCCAGCCGGCCCGAATAGCCCGAGATTCTCATCCGGGTCGGTCATCGCCAGCTCCTGTTCGACAATGTCGAACAAACGGTGGTGGTAGGATCCGGGAATCGACCACCCCATCCAATCCATCGAGCGGGCCGATCAGGTCTTGCACTTGCTCTCCGGTCCGAGCCCCCGCCTCGGGCTGGCGGAACTTTCCGGAGAGTTGGGCTTGCCCAAGGGAACCGTCTTCGGGATCCTCAGGACGCTGCAGCTGCTGTCTTTGGTCGAGAAGGATCCCGAGTCCCGCAAGTACCAGCTAGGGCCCGGGCTTGTCCGACTCGGGATGAGGTACCTCGACACCAGCGAGTTGCACCGTCACGCTCTCCGATGGTCGGATGCGCTGGCGAGTCGGAGCAACGAGACGGTGCGGGTCGGCATCCTGCACGACCGCCAGGTGCTCGTTCTCCACCACGTCTTCCGACGGGCTGGCGGCCGTGAGGCGTTCCCGACAGGTGCCATGCTGCCTCTGCACGCGACCGCGATGGGCAAGATCCTTCTTGCGACAAGCCAGGACGCGAGCGAGCAACTGGCCGCCTCGGAGCTGACACCGTTCACGGCTGCGACGACCACCGACCCCGACAGGTTGGCGAGCGGCCTCGAGGACGTCCGGGAACGGGGCTGGGCATCGAGCATCGAGGAGTTCGTCGAGGGTGTGGCCTCGCTGGCCGCGCCGATCAGAGACCGCCGCGGCACGACCGTCGGCGCCCTCTCGCTCTCGGCCCCCGTCGGCCGACTCTGTAGGGCGGGCGAGCCACGCCAGGGCCTGGTTCTGTCCGTCCGCGACTTCGCCGGGGCCATTTCCCGTGACCTCGGAGCACGTCCCTGGGAGCTGACCTTGCAGGGCCAGCTTCAGACGGAGCTGGGGCTCCGCCTCAGGGCCGAGCTGGAGCAGCGCGATCATGCGGGTCGCGACCTCCACGAGGAAGTCCGAGAGAGACGTGCAATGTGGCATGGCATGTGGTCCACGGAGCATCCGCGCGGATTGACCACTGATACCGCCAGGTGGGAGATGGAGCAGACGCTCCGGCGCCAGGGCGCCGAGCTGGCCGAGACGGAGCGGCAGCTGACAGAGCTACGTGAGTGGTTGCGACTATCGGAGCGCGCACCCGTCCAGGCCGGGGGGATAGTGGATGCGCAGCCGGCGGCCAGTGCGGCTACCGAGGAGCTCAGGTCCGCGGCGGCAGACAGCGCCACGGCGGTTGCCCGTCTTTCCTCCTCGCTTACCTCGCCCGCGGAGGACACCGCCCAAGCGCGGGGGCAGACGTCGACGACGCAAACGGTCGTCCCGGCGGCCGTGGTGGCATCGCCCGGCGTCGGGGGGGTGGCCTTTGGCTCGCGGGAGATGCGGCTGTTCGCTGAAAAGCTGGCGGACGAGCTTCTCCAGCGCTGGCAGGGCGCCCTTCAGGAGCAGTTTCGCGGAGAGCTGGGGCAGTGTCTCGTCGCCGACGTCAAGCATCGAGACCACGGGCGTGAGCCGCGGCAGCAGGTCGGATACCGAGCGGCGGCCAGACGGGACGTTAGCCTGATCTCAACAGCGGGCGGAATGTAGGGAGCCGACCCCGGGCCGCTTCCCCAACGACGGAGGTGGCCCTGGCGCCTGGCTCTGATGACATGAGAGCATCCTGGCCGGCGCGCTCATGGAGCGTCTACTCGTTGCGAGGGGTACCACATTCGTAGCGTCTGCTTAAGGGCCGTCGAGACCAACAAAGCGCTGCTGCTGAACTCAGAATCGGCCGTTTGGTCGGGGCGCCCAGACTCGAACTGGGGACCTCTTGCTCCCAAAGCAAGTGCTGTAGACTTTCGTCGCCCGCATAGGCCTTCTTGAATTCGCTTGGACCACTTGCTTCGCCATATGTGCTTCAGGCCAGCACTTGCTTCGAGGGTCAGGAGCAGTTCCGGAAGCAATAAGGCGCGGGGGTGATCCACGTCTCCCCTCCCCTGCCGCCAACGAGCCACTTCCCCTCGCTTAACCACCGTTAGCGTCCAGCGGGACTGGCGTACGAGGAGCCTAACGGCCTCCACAAGATAGTGACCACTGCAATCCTTTGAGGAAGCATCACCAACCTCGAGGAGATGACGGTGTCCACACCCAGCATGGATGCGCTGACCTGGTTCCGCAAGCAGGTGGAAGCGGCTGACGCCGACCTGTTGCGGGAGATGGTCACGACCTTCGCCGGCACGCTGATGAGCGCCAAGGCGGACGCCCTCTGCGGGGCCGGCTACGGGGAGAGGACCCCGGAGTGGGTGAACTCCCGCAACGGCTACCGGGAGCGGACCTGGACACGCGGACGGGCACGATCGACCTGGCCATCCCCAAGCTGCGCTCGGGCAGCTACTTCCCGGACTGGCTGCTGGAGCAGCGCCGCCGATCGGAGCGGGCCTTGGTGGCGGTGGTGGCCGAGTGCTATGTCCGAGGGGCGGCGGCGCCGACCCTCCGGTGTGCTGCCGTCCCGGCCGATCCGGCTCCGGCGCCGGGACTCCCTAGCCCCGCCCCGCCGATGACCGGAAGCGGCGCTCGACCTCCTCGCCGAGGATAAGGAGGAATCCGGCGATCGCCAGCAGGACGCCGAGCCCCCACGGGGATGCGGCCCGGGGCATCGCCCCCGTGGCCGGGGTCGCGACGGGTATCCCCACCCGCGCGGCGGTGACAGCCAGGGTGGCGCCGTCCACCGTGTCACCGGCGGACACCGTCGTGATGAGCTCCCCCGTCGCGCCGGAGCTGACCTGCACTTGGACGCTCAGGCTGAGGAGCTGCGTGCCCGGATCGATGGGGGTAGCCGCCACGCGGGTGCAGGTCAGCGTTGTGCTGTCCGCGCTCAGGACGCAGTCCCACCCGGAGATGCTCGGCGCGGCAGCAAACGTCTCCCCGGTGGGCAGCACCAGGGTCACGGTCGGCTCGTTGTACGCGGGACCACCTCCCGGCGAGAGCGCGACGTCCACGTTCAGGGTGTAGACGCTACCCGCGGGGGCAGTGGTGGGCGTCCCGGAGGTCGAGACCACGAGCACCGGGGTTGCGGTCGCGTCCACCGACGCCGTGGTGGTGGCCGTCGCAGCCGCGTCAGCGAGGTCGGCAAGTGATGCCGTGGTCTGGAGCGTCCCCCGCGACGTGGACGCGATGTCGACGGTGGCGGTCACGTCGGGCAGAGCCGTGCCCGACGCGATCGGTGCCAGGTTCGAGGTGCAGGTGAGCACGGTGTCGCCGACGCTCAGCGAGCAGCTCCAGCCGGTGGAGTTCGGCACGGCAGCGAACGTCTCCCCCGACGGGAGGGTGGCGGCGAGGGTCGGGCCGTGGTACGCGGGGCCGCCGGAGGCTCCCAGGGAAGAGCTGAGGGTGAGCGCGTAGCTGCTCCCCGCCGCGGCGTCCGGCGGGGTGCCCGAGGAGGAGATGTCAAGGACCGGGTCGGGGGTGACGTCCACCGTCGCCGTGGCGGATGCCGCCGTGGCCAGGTCGGCACTGTCGACCAGGGATCCCGCGGTCTCCAGGGATCCCGTCGCCGAGGGGGCGATGTCGACGGTCGCGGTGACCGGGGCAAGGGTCGTCCCCGCCGGGATCGACCCGAGCGTCGAGATGCAGGTGAGCACCGTGCTGCCAGCGCTCAGGGCGCAGCTCCACCCGGTCGCGGTCGGAGCCGCGGCGAAGGTCTCACCGGAGGGCAGCGTGGCGGTGAGAGTCGGGTCGTTGTAGGCCGGGCCGGCGGGCGAGCCCCCCAGCGACGGGCTGAGGGTCAGGCCGTAGTGCGTGCCAGAGGCGGCGCTCGACGGCGTGCCAGAGGTGGCGATGTGGAGCACAGGGGCGGCGGTCACGTCCACCGTAGCGGTGGCACCTCCGGCCGTCGCCAGGTCCGCACTGTCCACGAGCGTCGCCGACGTCTGCAGCGACCCCGCGGCCGAGGAGGCGATGTCAACGGTCGCGGTCACATCCGCGAGCGCTGTCCCGGCCGGGATCGGTGCCGCGGTGGAGGTACAGGTCAGGACCGTGCCGCCTCCGCTCAGAGCGCAGCTCCACCCGGTCACGGTCGGCGCGGCGGCGAACGTCCCACCGGACGGCAGGGTGGCGGAGAGGATCGGGTCGTTGTAGGCGGGCCCACCCCCCGCTCCCAGCGAGGAGCTGAGGGTCAGGCTGTAGTTGGTCCCAGCGGCCGCGCCCGCGGGCGTGCCTGATGTCGAGAGGTCGAGGATCGGAGGACCGGTGACGTCCACCGACGCGCTGGTGGACACCGGAGTGGCTGCGTCGGCACTGTCGGCGAGGTACGCGTCGCTCACCAGCGTGCCGCTCGCCGAAGAGGCGATATCGACCGTCCCGATCACCACGGCGAGGGCCGCGCCCGCCGAGATGGGCGCGGCGGATGAGGTGCAGCTGAGGTAGGTGTGGTCAGAGCTCAACCCGCAGCTCCATCCGGAGGGAGTCGGGACTGCGGCAAACGTCTCACCCGACGGCAGGATCACCGTGAGGGTGGGGTCAGCGTAGGCGGGACCAGCCGGAGAGGCGGCCAGCGAGGCGCTGACGGTGAGGCTGTAGCTGGTCCCCGCGGCGGCTCCGGACGGGGTGCCCGAGGTGGCGATGTCGAGCACCGGGGTGGCGGTCACGTCCACGGTGGCGGTGGTGCTCGCCGTCGTCGCCGCGTCGGAGCTGTCGGCGAGCGAGGCCGTGGTCTGCAGGGATCCGGATGCCGAGGACCCCACGTCGACGGTCGCGGTCACGGCCGGGAGGGACGTACCGGCCGGGATCGGCGCCAGGGTGGAGGTGCAGGTCAGCACCGTACCGCCGGCACTCAGAGCGCAGCTCCACCCGGTCGCGACGGGAGCGGCGGCGAACGTCTCCCCCGATGGCAGGGTCGCGGTGAGGGCGGGGTCGTGGTAGGCCGGCCCGGCCGGGGAGCCCGCCAGCGATGAGCTGAGAGTCAGACCGTAGCTGCTCCCCGCGGCGGCGTCCGAGGGCGTGCCCGAGGAGGAGAGGTCAAGGACCGGGTCCGGGGTCACGTCCACCGTCGCAGTGGTGGTTGCCGCCGTGGCCAGGTCGGCACTGTCGGCGAGGGATGCCGCGGTCTGTAGGGATCCGGTCGCCGAAGGGGCGATGTCGACGGTCGCGGTGACCGGGGCGAGGGGCGTCCCCGCCGGAATCGACCCGAGCGTCGAGGTGCAGGTGAGCACCGTGCTGCCACCGCTCAGCGCGCAGCTCCACCCGGTCGTCGTGGGAGCGGCGGCGAAGGTCTCACCGGAGGGCAGCGTGGCAGTGAGAGTCGGGTCGTTGTAGGCCGGGCCGGCGGGCGAGCCCCCCAGCGACGGGCTGAGGGTCAGGCCGTAGTGCGTGCCGGAGGCGGCGCTCGACGGCGTGCCGGAGATGGCGAGGTGGAGCCCAGGGGTGGCGGTGACGTCCACCGTGGCGGTGGCGCCTCCGGCGGTCGCCAGGTCGGCGCTGTCCACGAGCGTCGCTGACGTCTGCAGCGACCCCGCGGCCGAGGAGGCGATGTCAACGGTCGCGGTCATGTCCGCGAGCGACGTCCCGGCCGGGATCGGCGCCGCGGTGGAGGTACAGGTCAGCACCGTGCCGCCTCCGCTCAGAGCGCAGGTCCACCCGGTCACGGTCGGCGCGGCGGCGAACGTCTCACCGGTGGGCAGGGTGGTGGTGAGGATCGGGTCGTTGTAGGCGGGGCCGGCCGGCGAGCCGCCCAGCGACGGGACGAGGGTCAGTCCGTAGGTGGTCCCCGCGGCGGCACCCGAGGGTGTGCCGGAGGTGGCGACGTGGAGCACCGGATGTGCGGTGACGGTCACCGTCGCGGTGGTGCTCGCCGTCGTGGCCGCGTCGGCGCTGTCGGCGAGCGCCGCCGTGGTCTGCAGCGATCCCGAGGCCGAGGCGGCGATGTCGACGGTCGCGGTCACGGCGGCGAGCGCGGTCCCCGCCGAGATCGGTGCTGCTGTGGAGGTGCAGGTCAGCACCGTCCCGCCGCCGCTCAGCGCGCAGCTCCATCCGGAGACGGACGGCGCAGCGGCGAAGGTCTCACCCGCCGGCAGGGTGGCGTAGAGGGTCGGGTCGTTGTACGCCGCGCCCCCAGAGGATCCGACGGACGGGTGGAGGGTCAGGCTGTAGGTGGTTCCCGCGGCGGCGCCCGACGGGGTGCCCGAGGTGGTGACCTGGAGAGCTGGCGGTGCTGTCACGCCCACCGTGGCGGTGACACTCGCCGTCGTCGCCAGATCGGTACTGTCAACGAGGGAAGCCGTGGTCTGGAGCGATCCCGACGCCGAGGACGAGATGTCGACGGTCGCGGTGACCGTGGCGAGGGGCGTCCCCGCCGTGATCGGCGCCAGCGTCGAGGTGCAGGTCAGCACCGTGCTGCCACCGTTCAGCGCGCAGCTCCACCCGCTCGGGGTCGGCGCGGCCGTGAACGTCTCACCCGACGGCAGAGTGGCGGTGAGGGTCGGGTCCGTGTATGCCGTACCCCCCCCAAAACCGACGGCGGGGCTGAGGGTCAGGTTGTAGTGCGAGCCGGCGGCGGCACCCGAGGGCGTTCCCGAGATGCTGAGGCTGAGTGCGGGAGGCGCGGTCACGCCGACCGTCGCGGTGGCGCTGGCCGTCGTCGCCTGGTCGGCGCTGTCCGCGAACGATGCCGATGTCTGCAGGGTCCCGGACGCCGAGGACGAGATATCGACCGTGGCGGTCACGTCGGCGAGCGGCGTCCCCGCTGTGATCGGCGCCAGTGTCGAGGTGCAGGTCAGCACCGTGCTGCCCCCGCTCAGCGCGCAGCTCCACCCGGTCGCGGTCGGCGCGGCGGCGAAGGTCTCCCCCGATGGCAGGGTGGCCGTGAGGACCGGGTCGTGGTACGCGGGGCCGGCCGGCGAACCGCCCAGCGACGGGACCAAGGTCAGGGGGTACGTGGTCCCCGCCGCGGCACCCGACGGCGTGCCCGAGGTGGAGAGGTGGAGGACCGGGTCGGGCGTGACGGTGAAGCTCGTCGTCGCGTGCGAGCCCTGGTAGTTGGAGTCGCCCGAGTACGTTGCGGTCACCGGGTACGTGTTCGCCGCCAGAGCAGCCGTGCTGCACGCGGCCGTGCCCAGGCTGATGGAGCCCGCTGTGCAGAGCGTCGACCCTCCCGAGGTGAAGGTCACGGTTCCGGTGGCGCCCGACGGCAGCCCCGAAACCGAGAGGCCCACCGTGTTGCCATAGGCGGTGCTGGTCGGGTTCGCCGAGGCCGTGAACGAGGTGGAGGCCTGAGTGATGGTGAAGCTGGTGGTGGCGGTGGAGCCCAGGTAGTTGGAGTCACCCGAGTACGTCGCCGTCACCGGATAGGTCGCCGGGGTGAGCTCGGCCGTCGTGCACGTGGCTGAGCCCGCACTCACGGTTCCCGTGGTGCACAGGGTGGATCCACCGGAGGTGAACGTGACGTGGCCGGCAGCGTTGGACGGAAGCCCCGTGGCCCCGAGCTGGACGGTGTTGCCATAGGTGGTGCTGCTCGGGTTCGGTGAGGCGGTGAACGAGCTTCCGGCCTGGTTGATGACGAAGCTGGTGGTGGCGGTGGAGCCCAGGTAGCTGGAGTCTCCCGAGTACGTCGCCGTCACCGGGTAGGTCCCCGCGCCGAGGACCGCGGTGGTGCACGACGCCGAGCCGGCGCTGACCGTGCCGGTCGTGCAGAGCGTCGACCCGCCGGAGGTGAAACTGACCGTGCCACCCGCGTCCGACGGGAGCCCCGCCGCCGAGAGCTGGACGGTGTTGCCATAGGTGGTGCTGGTCGGGTTCGCCGAGGCGGTGAAGGAGGTCGCGACCTTGGCGACGACCACGGCGTCGCTCGCCGAGGCCGGGTTGGCGTCGTTAGAGGAGACGGTGACGGAGTCGGTGAGGTGGGATCCCCCGGCGGCCGTGACGTCCACGGGGATCGTGATGCTGGTCTCGGCTCCGGCCGCCAGCCCTCCCGAATCGGTGCAGGTCACCGTCAGGCCGGCGGTGGAACAGCTCCAGCCCGTGCCTCCCGACCACCCGCTGCCGGTGTTGACCGGCGTCTCACCGGTCGGGATGGTGTCGGTGGCGGTGATGGTGTCGCTCTCGGTGCCGGCGCCACTCGCGTTCGCGACGTCAACGGTGTAGTCCATGGTCGAGTCGTGCTGCGGGGCACCCGACGCGTTGTCGGTCACCGTTGCGCTCAGCTGCGGCGGGTCACCGCTCACGGTGCTGCTCTGGACCAGGTTGACCTCGTGGACGTCGTCGTCGCCGCCGGTCGAGCCCACCCACCCGAACGTCATCTGGTAGGGGATGCCGCTGGCGTTGTACCAGCCCGACGGCAGGATGCTGGAGGCGTTGGGGAGCGGACCGGTCAGTACCTGTGTGCTGGAGCTGCCGATGGGGATGAACGCCACCTCGTAGGAGTCGGCATCGACAGTGAGAGAGGAGAAGGTGGTCGTCGCTGTTGTCGTGACGCTGGAGCTCGACGTGTTGATGACGACCTGAACCGGCACCGCGGAGGTGGAACGCGTGCCGCTGCCGCCTCCGTCCAGGTCCACGGTCGTAGGTGTCGAGTAGGTGCTGGTCAGGGCGCAGTAGCCGGTGGTGCCATTGCCTGGCCCGCGCACGGTGACCCCGCTCTTGGGGGACGAGTGGGTGCCACTGGTGACCCAGCTGAGGATGGGGCACCCGCTCCCCTGGTCCCCTGTGGTGGCGTAGTTGCCGTAGACGTCCAGCCCGACCCCCAGGTAGCCGTAGGTCATCCCCGGGTCACCGCTGCCGTAGTCGGCCGAGTATCCGAGGGCCCCACCCGGTTGCCCGATCGAGGTCGGCGGCTGCGGGTTCGATGGATTGGCCGCCGCCAGGAAGAAGCCGATGCCGTCGGCCCCATTGGTTGTTCCATATTGATAGCTGTCGAAGATGGCGTCGATGCCGTCGGAGGTCGGCACGCTGAGTCCATAGGCGACGCCACCTTCCTCGCCACCACTGTCCGCGGTGAGGCGGAGGGCCCCGCTTCCGGAACTGTCGGCGGGGGATCCGCATCCGGGGATCGGGGTCTGCGACCCATTAGTGCTGGCCGTCATGCAGGCGACGTTGGTGCCCGCCGGAGCGCCCGGAAGCACCCACTCGGACGACGACGTGGTGGTGCCGGTGAACGGCTCGTTGACGAGAACCACCCCGGCGGCAAGGGCCAAGTCCGGGGTGAGGGTGACAAATCCTGCAGCCAGAATGGCGGCGGTCGCCAGGCCGCTGATGAGCCGAAAGACCCGCTGAGACTGGGACCAACGGCCACACTTCGAGAACTTTCGCGCGTGGTGAATCGACATCGCCAGCAAGGTAGGCGCAGCCCGGTCAGAGAGACGGGTTGGTAGCAACCCGCGCCGACACGCGTTGCGGGTGTTACGTGAATCCATGCCGGGCGTCACCGCAACATCTGCAAAGCCGTTACAGACGCCGGGATGCCGCTACTTCTCGGCGGGGAGCTCCGCGTGGCCGCCGAACTCGCGGCGCCTTGCCGAGAGCAGCCGGTGGGCGAAGTCGACCTCGCCGCGCGAACTGAAGCGCTCGTAGAGGGAGGCGGTCAGCACGTGCGCGGGGACGCCCTGGTCAATGGCGGCCAGCACCGTCCAGCGGAGCGAGCTCACACACGAGGAGGCAACGACACTCGCCTACGGTGAGCTGCAGGCGATGCGTCGGGAGGCTGGTGGCGGCACCGCCGGGTAGGGCTCTCCGGGTCGTCCTCGATCCCGGCGTGCTCATTTGCGCCCTCCTCTCCCCCCGCGGCGCTCCAGCTCGCCTCTACCTCCTCTGGCTCGGGGGCGAATTCGAGCTGGTGGTCTGCCCGCATCTGCTCGCGGAGCTGGAAGGCGTCCTCCGGCGCCCGAGGTTCCGTGACCTGGTGGCGCCGGACGAGGTCGGCGAGTTCGTCGACGTCATCCGCCAGGGTGCCGTCTGGGCAGAGAACCCGGTGATCGCCGAGGCAATCAACCGTGATCCCGGCGACGACTACCCATCGCCTTGGCCCAGGCCGCCAATGTCGACCACCTCGTGTCCGGGGACAAGGACCTCACCAGCCTCGTGACGGTGTCACCGCCGGTGCTGTCACCGGCGGCGTTCTTGGACCTTCTCTGACCGCCGCCGCGCGCTTGAGGGACCGCTCCATGATCGCGATGGGACCCCTGGCCAGCCGATGCCGTGGTGATAGAGGACTTGCTTCGCGCGTCGTGGTATGGAGCAGCACTTGCTTCTGCACTCCCGGTCCCCGGCCGGGCCCGGCCAGATCCAAAGCAAGTTCTTCCGGTGAATTCAAAACTGACCGTTAGCTGACCCGCTGGTCGGGGCGGCGGGACTCGAACCCACGACCTCATGCTCCCAAAGCAAGTGCTTTCACCTTTCGTCGCTCGCATAGGCCTTCTTGAATTCGCTTGGTCCACTTGCTTCGCCACCTGTGCTTCAGGCCAGCACTTGCTTTGAGGGTCAGGAGCAGTTCCGGAAGCAATAAGGCACTCGAGCGGCAGCCGCAAGGGGGTACAAGAAGAGCCCGGCCGGGAAACCCGGCCGGGCTGGTGCGGTGACCGTCCGTCGGCCACCCTCGAGTTGGGGAGGCCGCTTTAGCTGTGCACTTCAGCGGGCAAGATGTTCTTGGGGCCCTTGACGGTCCTCACGCCGACCACGAGCAGGTAACCGACCATCCAGGTCTCGGCGATGGCGGGCACGATGCTGACAACGGTGTGGATGTGGCTGTCAAAGCTGGGCGCCAGAAAGGCTGCGAGCATGTCCACCAGGTAGGCGACGGTGGCGACGATCAGCATGACGCCCAACGGCTTGGGAAACCACCCCGACCTGTAGGCGAGGTAGCCGAGTGGCGCCAACCAGAGGCCAAAGAAGATCTGCGCGATCAGCAACCCGTAGTGCTGGGAGTCGAGCAGGAGAAGCACCACGGCATCGGACCCCTTGGTGCCGAGAGAGGCCAGATTTACAGCACCAGTTGCGACCCGAAGGCCTTCGAACTCGAACAGCGCGCTCATGCAGGTGATGCCCGCAGCGAGTGCCACTAGCACCAGCATGCCCCTCGCCACGCTCTTGTGCACGTCCTTGAGAAGGAGGTAGAGGCCCAGGGCCAAGAAGACGAAAAAGGTTCCATCCAGCAGATCGGCCACGACGCCCATGCGCACAAGTCCGGAGTTCGCGACCACGTTCCCAGCTGTGGCCGCGGCGTGGCCGGCAACGTACATTCGGGGCTCCAGGTAACCTTCGGCAAAGCCGCCGGTTATGCCGACCAGAAGGTAGAGGAAGCCGGAGATCCTCGCGAGACGCTTGGAGGGAGTGGTTCGACGCTCGTTCTGTGCGACGTCCGCCGATCGGTGGTTGGAGGGGGCGCCTGTCTGAATGCTGCCTCGCCCGCTTGCGGTCTGCTCTAGTGTCGACATGGTGTTCTCCTTGACTTCGGCTCTCCGCGGATGTGCGGCAAACCACAGCCTGAGGAGCGGCGGCTCGGCCGCCATCAGCCCCAACTCGTAGTCGAGTACGTATCTTTCGGCGAAGGGCTGGCGACTCCCGGGTTGTGCCTCGCCTCCCGCGGGTGACCCGCCTCCTGCCGTGAAGGAACGCTCCAAACGAGACTGGTCAGGTCAGGAATTACGTACTTCTCTACGTGGCAGCGACGATTCCTCGGCTGCGCTCGCCTCCTAGCCTGACCTTGACGCCGCCGAAGGTGGCTACCTAGGAGCGAAACGACATGAACGGGTTGAGCCGAGAAGGCGAGATGGAAGGTCACGAGTTCCCGTCAGTCGCCCCCCTGGACGCGCAGCTGACCGAGCTGATCTGATGAACTCCGATTCACCGCGCCGGGATGCTCAGCCCTCGCCGCCGCGCGCCGGCGAGAGGGCTGCCGACGGTCACATCGGCCTCTTTCTCGTCGAGCGTCGGCTACCGGGTATCACCGAGCGCACGCTGGAGATCCTGCAGGTGGCACTTGCGGAGGCCAGCCGGCGCTTCGCCGCACGTGGCGAGCCGGTCCTGTATATGCGCTCGACCTTCATGCCTCGCCAGCAGCGGCTGCTCTCGCTCTTCGCCAGCGGGAGCCTCGAGCTCGTTCGGGCGGTCAACGAAGCTGCTCTTGCCCCCTTCATCTGTATAGAGCCGGTCTTCGACCTCCCCTACCCGAGCGACTCGGCGCCGGAGTAATCTGCCGTTGCTGTGAGGACTGGAGCCACCAAGGCTCGGCCGTCGAACCTCCCGATCGAGGTGACCAGCTTCGTCGGACGCCGGCAGGAGCTGCACGAGCTCAAGCGACTGCTCACCACCACACGGCTGCTGACCCTCACCGGCAGCGGAGGCGCCGGGAAGACCCGACTGGCGCTCCGGGCCGCCGCCGACATGGCGCGCGGCTTTCCTGATGGCGCGTGGTTCGTCTCACTCGGCTCGATCCAGGACCCGCTGCTCGTCAGTCAAGCGGTCTTTGCCGCACTCGGTGCCCAGGACCATTCAACCGACTGGTCGCTCTCCACGCTGACCGACTACCTGGCCGGCAAACGGCTGCTGATGGTGCTGGACAACTGCGAACACCTCCTGGACGCCTGTGCCACCCTGGCCAGCACGCTCCTCAGGGGATGCCCGGACCTGCAGCTCGTAGCCACCAGCCGACAGGCCCTGGCAGTTGCCGGCGAGGTCAGGATGGCAGTCCCGCCGATGTCGCTGCCCGGCGAGGGTGACGAGGCGCTGCTCGGGCGCCTCATCAACTCTGAGGCTGTCAGATTGCTCAGTGAGCGCGCAACGGCTGTCCTGCCCGACTTTGTCGTGGACGCAGAGAACGCCCTCCCGGTCTTGCAGCTCTGTCGGCGGCTGGACGGCATCCCTCTGGCCCTCGAACTGGCGGCGGTTCGCCTCGGCGCCTTGAGCCTCGACCAGCTCAATCAGGGGCTGGCCACCGAGCTGTCCATCCTTGGGAGCGGCAATCGCGGCGCCGAGGCCCGCCAGCAGACGCTGGAGGCAACCATCGCCTGGAGCTATGGCCTGCTTCAGGAGGATGAGCGGCTGCTCTGGGCCCGACTCTCGGTCTTTTCCGGAGGGTTTGACGCTGACGCTGCTATCCAGGTGTGCGCTGACAAGCGGGTGCCGTCAGAAAGGATTGTGGAGTTGCTCGGGGCCCTGGTCGACAAGTCCATTCTCAAACGTGAGCTGAGGAGCGCAATCACGTCCCGATACTGGCTTCTCGACACGATTCGCGGGTATGGGAGGCAGCGCCTGGGCGAACTCCACGAGGACCGCACCACTCAGAACCGTCACCTGGAGTGGATCGCTGGCCTTGCCGCACCGCTTGGACTCTCGGACGGTCGCCAGGTCGAGCTCTTCCGACGGATGGACCTGGAGCGGGACAATCTGTGGGCGGCCTTGGAGTTCTGCCTCCGCGAGCCCACGACCCCTGCGCGTGCGGCCGACCTCGCCCAGCACCTCCTCGCGTATTGGACGTGTCGCGGACCGTTCACTGACTTGCGTCGGATATTGACCTCTCTGGCGGAGCGCGCACCCGAGGATTCTGCCTCCCGAGCCCACCTTCTCCGGGCCGCGGGCGTCATCGCCAACAGCCAAAACGACTTCGATGCCAGCGCTTCGCTCTGCCGTGAGAGCCTTCGCATCGGAACAGACTTGAAAGATTCCACGATCATGGCGTTGTCTCTCGCCTGGCTTGGAATTCCGCTGGCGGTCGAAGGCCGTATCGCCGAGGCGATCGAGGCAGCCGAGTCCGCCATGTCCCTGGCCCGGCGCATGGAGGCTCGGTCGATCGAACTGGTGGCGACCGCGGTTCTCTGCAACATCCTGCCCGTGGCCGGCCAGCCGGAGAGAGCCATTGCCCTCGGTGAACAAGGCCTGACCATCAGTCGCGAGTGCGGCGAGCTGTGGAGCCGCGGCTACTTGCTCATGGCCACCTGCCAGGCACACTGGGCAGAGGGACAGAGACAGCTCGCAGAGGCTCAGGCTCTCGAGGGTGTCGAATGCAAGCGTGCTCTCGACGATCGCGCCGGGCTCCAAGGGCTCCTTGAAGCCCTGGCCTGGATGGCAGCAGAGCGGGGGGCGCATCAGCGAGCCGCCACGCTCCTCGGCTGTGCCGAGGCCGTGCGCCGCTCGAGCTCCGTCCAGTTCCAGGAGGGGTTCCGCCAGCAGCACGACCGGGCTACGGTGCTGGCCCGAGACAGGCTCGACCAGAGATTGTTTGACGCGGCGTACGAGCGGGGTCTCGGGATGCCGACCGATGAGGCGATAGCGTTTGCGACGGAGCGGAGGCTGCCTCAGCGGCAGACCACCGTCCACCCAGAGGTTCGGACTTCCATCACGAAGAGGGAGTTGGAGATCGCCCGGCTGATAGCAACCGACATGAGCAACCGCGAGATCGCGACGAAGCTCTTCCTCTCCGAGCGAACCGTGGAGACGCACATCACTCACATGTTCAACAAGCTCGGATTGAGCTCACGGATCCAACTCACTCGCTGGTTGGCCACCCTGACCGAACCAGCGCTTACGTGATACCGGCGAGACCCGCGCTCACCTGCCACGTGATGCCGACCCGGGCGCCCAGGGTGGCGAGCCCGATCGCGGTGGCCTTGCC
>PLNE01000059.1 GCA_003141695.1 Candidatus Dormiibacterota bacterium | reverse complement strand
TGGATGTCGCGGGTTCGAGTCCCGTCTCCCGCTCCCTGTCCCCCTGAGTTCACTAGTGTGGAGGGAGCAGCTATCGGTCGGGGGCAATGTCTTGCTCGGTACTCAGGGGCGCCGCGGGCCGCACCCTTCCACTGGCGAGGAACCGACGCACGTACTCGTCGTCTGGGTACGCGGTCATCCCCGAGAATGCGCGCACCGAGAGTACCTTCCCGGTCGCGTCGCGGGTGAAGTGAAACCGCTCTCCCTCACTGGTGTAGCCGTCGTGAGCACGCACCAGCATGGCTGTGTCCGGATCCTCAGCGACCAGCTCGCCGAGTACCTCCGTCGGGTCATCATCGTCGGTGGGAATGGCCAGCAGCCGCGGGCCGAAGGAGGCAATATCGTGGGCGCCTGAGAGGGTGTTGAAGTGGCCCGTGAAGCTTCGCAGGTCGACGGCGTCCGCGTGGCTGGGAACCCTGTCGTCAGGGTGCGACAGATGCTCCAGCAGGCGAAAGATGCCGTTGCACAGCGGGGTCGCCGCCGCATCCGATGCGTTGCACAGCACGGAGATGACCAGCTGGTCCTTCGGGTCGCACCAGGTACGGGTGGTGTGTCCAGGGTAGCCGCCGGAGTGCCCGATTAGGCGGCGTGTGCCGATGTCTATGATCTGCAGACCGAGGCCGTACTGCTCCTGCGTCCGCGGTGCCCACCAACCGTGCTGCATGCGGCGCTTGGCGTCATCGCTGAGGAGGCGCCGGTCCCCGAAACAGTGGGCGCTGAAGTACAGGCAGAGGTCGCGAGCGGTGCTGGTGAAGCCCGTGGCCGGGGCCATCGCGTTGGCGACCAGGTGTTCGATGGGGACCCGCTCTCGCCCGTCCTCGGCGCTGGTGTAGCCCATGGCGAAGCTGCGATCCGAGCCGCGCGGGTCGAAGTCGGGGGCGGTGTCCACGAGCCCTAGCCGGTCGATGATCGACCGTCGTACGAACTCACCGTATCTGCAACCCGCCGCCTGCTCTATCACACGGCCGAGCAGCGAGTACGCGACGTTGGAGTAGTGGAAGCGATCGTTGGCGGGGTAGGGCGATGGGCTTCGCTCCAGAAGGTCGAGCAGCTCGTCGGGGTCGGGGAAGGGGTGCTGGAGCTGCCAGTAGTCGCCATCCGCGCCATCGCGGGTCATCCCCGAGCCGTGATGGAGAAGGTCGGTGATTGTGAGTCCGGCGAGCTGGGACAAGCCGGCGCGGGAGGCCGGGAGGTATCCGACCAGGGGATCGTCCAGCCGGAGCGACGGAGGGTCCGTTTCGGTGAGCTGGAGGATCGCCGTGGCCGTGAACGTCTTCGAGTGAGAGGCGATGTGGAAGGCGTGGCGAGTGGTGAGTGCCTCCCCGGCGCCAAGGTCGGCCATCCCGTGGGCACCCGAGGCCACGATCGTCCCCTCATGGGCGATCGCGAATTGCACGCCCGGGATCCGAAGGGTGCGCTGGCGGTGGCCCAGCCACTCGCCGGCCCAGGCCGCCAGGTCCTCGACGAGCTCTCGGGTGAGTGGCACGGAGGGAGTGTACCCACCCGGACTTCTGGCCCCGGCCTGTGGTTGTCAGAAGGTCGGCACGATTGCGAGCAGTTACTCCGCTTAGAATTCGACTGGTGTGATTAGCTCGTTTGGCTCAAAGACGAGCCTTCGGGCAGTTACACCCGCGCCTTCTGCAACCCTGCACCGACAACCGTCGCCCATATCCACCGACCCACCCGGTCAGGTGCTCGACAACCTCCTGCATCAGCTGCGCGACACCCCGTGACCTCAGAAGCGCAAGGATTGTGCTCATCCGGGGCTTTCGGCCGTTTGTGAATACGAATCCGAGCACATTCCTTCCAAGCTGGATGTCGCGAGTTCGAGTCTCGTCTCCCGCTCCGCTCCGATCCACCCCCGCCTTCACGACGTCCGAGCCTGCCCTCAACGGCACGCGAGCAATGCGACCCGCAGGATCCCCACGGCCGCATCGGAGCGAACTTCGGGGATCAGGGATGGGATGGCGGGCGGCGCCCCTAGCTCGAGGCAGCTCGGGCGGGTAGCGCCAGCAGTGCGAGAAGTCCCGCGGCGACCGCGACCATGGCGCCGGCGAACAGCGACAGGACCATACCGCTCACGAAGGCCGAGCGGGCCATGCTGGCAAGCACCTGTCCGATGGTAGGCGCCGCCCTTGCGGCGACCCCGAGAGCGCCCCCCACCGATCCCATGATCTGGTCCCGGATCCCCGGGGTGAGGATGGTGGCCGACCAGGTACTGCTGGTACGGCAGCAGCGACGCGGTCATCTGGCTCTGATAGCGTGTCGAGAGCAGGCTGCCGATCACGGCGACCCCCAGGGCCCCTCCTACCTGGAAGAAGGTGCTATTGGTGGCCGAACCAATTCCTCTGTGCTCGGAGGGTATCGACCCCATCACCGCGGAAACGAGCGAGGGGTTGACGAGAGCGAATCCCAGGCCGAACGCTCCGGCCGAGCCGCAGTGGGAGCGTCCGCTCGGTGACTACGCGTGGGCGGTTAGCCAAGCCATGATGGCGGTTGCGACGTCCGGGTCCAAGTAGGCATCCGGCGCGTTGTACCTGGGCATGGCCTCGGCCTGCGCCAGCTGGTGGCGCGGCCTCGGCTCAAGTTTGAGCACGTGGTTCGCGTTGTCGGGGAACAGGAAGGTGATGTCCGCTCGACCCGTGGCCGCGCGCTGAAGCGGCTCGCCGTCCGCCTGCCAGTCCACCTGGAGGTCCTTCTTGCCGATGATGACGAGGACAGGAACCGTCGTCCGAGCCAGCAGGGTGTCTGCGTCCGCGATCCAGAGCTCCCGTGCGAAGGGCAGGTTGGCCGGCGTCTCCAGCGCCTTCAGGAGGAGCCTGACGCCCTCGGGGAGGGCAGGATCCGGGTCGATGGGCTCGCCGGCGAGGAACCGGGCGATGGCCGCGTCGTAGAGGGCGAGAAGCGCCTCACCGTTCGGGATCGCCGCAGCCTGAGCCGCGAGCTGGGAGCGCGCGACGACGCCCACGGCGCGGCCGGGCGGACCGGTGAGGATGAGACCGGCCAAGGGAAGGTCTGGGTTCTCCAGCTGGTACTTCAAGGCGTGGAGGGTGCCCTCGCTGTTGCCCAGCGCGAAGATCCGGTCGTCCCGAACCCAGCCCTCGGCTGCGAGCGTGCGAACGGCGCCGGCCAGCTCGTCGACGTGGCTCTGCATCGTGATCTTTCCGATCAGCTGGGGGATGGTTTCGCGAACGTGGGGGCCAGAGGCGCGCTTGTCGTAGCGCAGCGATGCGATGCCGGCTCTTCCCAGCATCTCCGCCAACAGGCGGCCGCTGCCGTTGGTCCCTGGGAGCAGGGGCGAGTTCCACTCCCGGTCCGTGGGGCCGCTTCCCGCCACCAGCACGACGCCGGGGAAAGGACCGGGACCGGGCGGCCGCACCACCGTGCCGTAGACGGTGGTCGTGCCCAGGGGCCAGCTCACCTCCGAGCTCTCGCCGAACGAGGCAGGAGCGGTCATCGTTCACGTCCTCCATGAGTGATGTGCGCCGTTGGGGTCAGCGGTCGGATCTCCGTGACCCCACCCTGCTGGGCGGCCATTACCATAATCGGTAACGCTACCATATATGGTAGAAGTTGGTAAGATTCGGCCGTGGCCAAGGCCGATCTGCTCCTCCACCCGATCCGGCTCCGGATCATCCAGGCCTTCCTGGGCGATCGGGCGCTCACCAC
>PLNE01000040.1 GCA_003141695.1 Candidatus Dormiibacterota bacterium | reverse complement strand
TATTTCAGCCGGGATGCACTAGCTAGGGGCCTTCTGGGTAGATTGAAGCAGCCTCGCCTGGCCCAGTGTTGGGGAATGACACTTGACCGGGCAGGTGACGGCCACGCGCCTGCGATGAGGCCGGCTCTACGAAGTAGTGGCCTTGGTTCAGGTCCTCGATGAGCCCCGGTTGGACCGGCCGCCACCCGAACAGCTCGCGGGTCAGGGCGCTTGATGCCGGCTGGTCCCCCGCGAGCACCAAGCCGAGAAAACCGAAGTCCTCGGCCGGGACGGAAGCCGTCGGCAGGTTCAGGTGCCGGCCGATGCACCCAGCGATTTCGTAGGTCGGTACGCCCTCGTCGCCGACGGCGTGCAGCACCGACCCGCCCGGAGCCTCCTCCACGGCGAGGCGAAACAGGCGCGCGGCGTCAAGCACGTGCACGGCGGGCCAGCGGCTGGACCCATCGCCGACATAGCCAGAGACGCCTTTCTTGTGGGCGGTGGCAATCAGCCGGGGAACGAAACCGTGGAGATCCCCTTCCCCATGCACCGACCGGGGCAGCCGCACCACGCACGAGCGGACTCCGCGGCCAGCCATGGCGATGACCGCCCTGGCGTTCGCACCCCGGGCCGCCGCGACTCCGACGGCTCCGGGCTCGTCACGCTCTGTGGCAACGCGGCCGTTCAGATTGGGCGTTCCTGAAGCGATGACCAGGGGTCTGCCGGAGCCCTCCAGGGCCTCGCCGAGCACCTCGATGACGCGCGAGTCGGTCTTCGCCGCGGCGTCGAGATCAGTGGAGTGGTTGTAGGCGAGGTGGATCACCCCGTCGGAGCCGGCGGCCGCGGCGCGCAGGGTGTCCAGGTCGTCCAGGGCGCCGCGGAGCACCTCGGTTCCGGCACCCTCCAACGTCGCCGCGGACGCGTCAGAGCGGGCGAGTCCAACGACCCCATGTCCGGCGCTCAGAAGCTCCGGAACCAGTGCCGAGCCGATCCAACCGGACGCACCGGTCACGAATATGCGCATAGGGTGTACTTCCCGCGATCAGTGATGACACTCAGTGGCGTCAAGATACCGTTGATGTCACCAAGTGTCAAGACCGGGTACACTGGCGCTCGTGCCGAGGTGGAAGCCGGACGCCCGGGCCAGACTCCAGGAGGCGGCCCTCGCGCTCTTCGACGAGTGGGGCTTTGACCACACCAGCGTCGAGGAGATCGCCGATCGCGCCGGGCTGACCAAGCGCACCTTCTTCCGCCACTTCTCGGACAAACGCGAGGTGCTGTTTGGGGGTGGCGACAAGGCCGATGAGCCGTTCGTGACCAGCGTCCGAGCGGCACCGGCGGCCGCTGGTGCGCTCGATGCAGTGAGTTATGGGCTCAATGCGCTAGCCGCCCGATTCGACGAGGAGGGCGAGCAGGCCGCCCGGCGCTTTCGGATTGTGCGCGCCAGCCCGCAGCTGTGGGAGCGTCAGTTGATCAAGTTCGCGTCCCTGGCCGAAGCGGTTGCACGAGCACTCCGAGGCAGGGGGGTCGGCGACCCCGCCGCGATCCTCGCCGCGGAGTCGGGCATCACCACCTTGCGTGTGGCATCCGACCGCTGGGTTGCGGATACCAAGACGAAGCCCCTGCGCCAGCTCGTCGCCGAGGCGCTCGTTGAGTTGCGAGCCGTGGCATCCGAGGGACCACGCGCGACGGAGCCTAGGGGAGGCATGCCAACGTCGCCAGGAGCGCCGACGACGGGGCGTTCGGGCGACTGCTGATACATCTGGAAGAGCGGTTTCACCTCCACGGTAACCCGACCAGGCCGTGGCTCTGACCCGCGCTGAGCCCGGAATGGCCGGTGCGCTCCATCAGTTCAAATGAGGTGATCGGACACTGGGATGGGCGACGCTGACCACACTCGAGCGCGAAAGGCCGGACCCGATGTGCCCACCCGTACGGCTGTGTTTGCGGCGATTGCCGCGCCGGAGAGGCTGAGATCGATCTGGCAGTGAGAGGTGGCGGCCAAGCGCTATCTCTTTAACTCTGGGACTCGGCCCCCGGCAGATCAGACCCGACCTCTCGGTGGGCGACCATCGGTCGGCAAAAGTCCATACGCAGTAAGGGAAATGGAGCCCAAGGTGGGAATCGAACCCACGACCTACGCCTTACCAAGGCGTTGCTCTACCTCTGAGCCACTTGGGCCGGGTCACCGAACCGGAAGATGGTACCCGATGGCCACCGCCAGCGAGGCGCCTGATTCGCCTGCTCCCATTCTCCCTCCGGGAGGTCGGGGCGACCAGCCCCGAGCCTGAGCCCTGGGGAGGCGCCTCCGGGGCGGCAGCCGGGCCGAGGTCGTCCAAAGCGGAGGCCCCCGAGAGCGGTTCGGAATCGGGGGAAACCCTCGGACGAGATGTGCGCCGTTCGCCGGTTTGCCGCCGGCGGCCACCATCACCACCGACACGGGGACCGGAGCCGACGGGGAGATTCGAACTCCCAACCTACGGTTTGAATGGGGGGGCGGCCACCGACGATCACCACGTCGGTGTCGACGGGGCTCACCGTCCGATCTTGCGCTTCCCCTAGCTAGTGTCCTGTACCGGAGATA
>PLNE01000162.1 GCA_003141695.1 Candidatus Dormiibacterota bacterium | reverse complement strand
GCGTGGCCAGAGACCCTCGTCGGGCGGCGCCGGTCGATCGCCGGCGGGGGAGGGACGGTCGTCGAAGGAGGTGGTTCCCCTGGCGGGGGCCCCGGGCGCGCCCGGACCGGCGAAACCGAGGCTGCGAAGGAGCTTCTCCAGCTCCTCGGGGCCGCCGAGGTCCTCCTGGACACGCTCGGCAAAACGGGAGAGGAGGTCGGAGAGCTGGGGGTCGCCGGTCAGCTTGTCCTGGAGGCCGCCGAGCTGGGAGAAGAGGTCGCGCATGGCCGCCTCCTGGGCGACCTGCATCAGCACCGGCTGAGAGGCGGCGGCGGCCACCGCCTGCGCCTGCTGGCGGACCACTTCGAAGCCCTTGCAGCTCAGGCAGGTGCCCTGGTGCTGGCAGCGGCAGAGCTGTGACTTGAGCGAATCCAGTTCGCGGTGGATGCCCGAGAGGTCTACTCCCGGTTGTGGATCGGCCATGCGTCGATCCTACGCGCCATACGGTCCCGCGCTTCCCGGAACCCTGCGTGCCGCCGACGCCGGCGCTGCGACGCCGGGCGCCTGCGGCACGGCGCAGACGGTGTGGCCGGTCCGGCCGCTACAGTCGGCCCATGTCTGCCAGCAGCCGTCGCGCCCTGGTCACTGGGGTCACCGGCCAGGACGGCCCCTACCTCTGCGAGCTGCTCCTCGCGGAGGGGTACGAGGTTCACGGGCTGGTCATGCCGGAGGAACTCGTGCCGGCAGAGGTCCCGGCCGCCGTCCGGCTCCATGAGGGGCTCCTCACCGACAGCGCCTCGCTCCAGGCCGCCATCGCCGCCGCACGGCCCCTTGAGATCTACAACCTGGCCGCGGCCACATCGGTCGCAGCGTCCTTCGACGATCCCGTGGCCGTTGCCGACGTGACCGGGCTCGGAGTCCTCCGCCTGCTCGAAGCAGTCCGCGGCAGCGGGGCGCCCATCCGCCTGCTCCAGGCGTCGAGCTCCGAGATCTTCGGGGGAGCGGTGACCTCGCCCCAGGACGAGACGACTTCGCTCTGCCCGATCTCCCCCTATGGCGTGGCCAAGGCTTTTGCCCACCAGACGGTTCAGCTGTATCGACGCAGCCACGGGGTCTTCGCCGCCACGGTCATCCTCTACAACCACGAGTCGCCGCGCCGAGGCCCGGGGTTCGTGACCCGCAAGATCACCACCGCCGCCGCGCGGATCTCCCGCGGCCTGGAGGGTGAGCTGCGGCTCGGGAACCTGGACGTCGTCCGCGATTGGGGCTACGCCCCCGACTACGTCCGCGCCATGCATCTGGCGCTCCAGCAGGAGGCGGCGGACGACTACGTGGTGGCGACCGGCGAGACCCACACCCTGCGCGAGCTGCTCGAGATCGCCTTCTCCTCGGTCGGGCTCGACTGGAACCGGCACGTGGTCACCGACCCCGGGCTGCTCCGGCCGGCCGAGCCCGTCCGGCTCTGCGGGGACGCCTCCCGGGCGCGCACACGCCTCGGCTGGGCTCCCACTCGCGATTTCGCCGCGATCGTCCGCGAGATGGTGGCCGCCGATCTCGACAGGGTCAATCAGGCGGTTCCCCCTGCTCGGCCGGCCTCCGCCCAGCTGGCCGCCCCCCGCCACGACCCACCGGGATGAGAGGATCCATGCCATGAGCAAGTCCGCGCTGATCACCGGCATCACGGGGCAGGACGGGAGCTACCTCGCCGAGCATCTGGTGTCGCTCGGCTACGAGGTGCACGGTCTGATCCGTGGGCAGAACAATCCCCGCGCCGCCACCGTTCGGCGAATCGTTCCCGAGCTGCGCCTGGTCGAGGGCGACCTCCACGACCAGTCGTCGCTGATCAATGTCCTCGAGGCGACCCATCCTGACGAGGTGTACAACCTGGGGGCGATCAGCTTCGTCGCCCTCTCCTTCAAGCAGGCGATCAACACCGGTGAGATCACCGGCCTGGGGGTTACCCGCATGCTGGACGCCATCCGGCTGGTCAATCCCGCGATCCGCTTCTACCAGGCCTCGAGCAGCGAGATGTTCGGCAAGGTGCGGGAGACGCCGCAGACCGAGTTGACTCCCTTCCACCCCCGCTCTCCGTACGGCGTTGCCAAGGTCTACGGCCACTACATCACCGTCAATTACCGGGAGAGCTACGGGATGTTCGCGGCGAGCGGCATCCTGTTCAACCACGAGTCGCCACGGCGCGGGCTCGAGTTCGTCACCCGCAAGATCACCGACGGCGTGGCGCGGATCAAGCTGGGGCTCGAGACGGAGCTTCGCCTCGGCAACATCGACTCCCAGCGCGATTGGGGATTCGCCGGCGACTATGTGCGGGCCATGCACCTGATGCTGCAGCAGGACGAGCCCGACGATTTCGTGGTCGCGACCGGGGAGACCCACTCGGTCGGGGAGCTGCTGGAGCTTGCCTTTGGCCACGTCGGGCTGCGCTGGCAGGACCACGTCGTGGTCGACGAGCGATTCCTCCGGCCCGCGGACGTCGCCATGCTGGTCGGCGACGCCGGCAAGGCCCGCCGCGTCCTCGGCTGGCAGCCCACCGTCTCCTTCACCGAGCTGATCGCGATGATGGTGGAGTCCGACCTCCGCGCGGTCGCCGCCGATCTCCCCACAACCTCCGCGGCGACACCGCGGTAGGGGTGGCCGCCCCCGCCTGAGGGGTCAGCCGGCCGGGGACGTGAGGGACGCCGCCTCGGCGCGCCGGAGGCGCGCGGTGAGGGCGACGCCCATGACCGCGCAGGCGACCGCGACCGCGACGCAGAAAGCGATCTCCACACGGAGCAGCGTCCCCGGCAGCACCACCAGGGCGAGGACCAGGGCGACGCTTCCCGAGACCCAGCCTGCGGTGGCTCCCCGGTACCCGCGCAGCGCGATGCAGGCGTAGGCGAGCGCAAGGGCGGCCATCATCCCTTCGCTGCCCAGCGCGAGCAGGGCCAGGTCGCCACGCCCCAGGGGGCGGCTGCTGTGGAAGAGGATCTGGAGGATCGGCGGCCCGAGCAGGGCCATGCCCGCGACCGAGACCACGATCACCAGCGCGGCCAGCAGCAGGATGCGGCGGAGCAGCAGGCGGAATTCGTGGAATCGACCGGCGGCCGCGTCGGCCGAGAGCTTGGGCATGAGCGAGGCCTGGATCGCCTGGAAGAAGAAGAGGGGGATGCGGGCGACGATCAGCCCGTTGAGGACGCGCCCGGCCGCTGTCGGGTCCCCGCCGCTGAAGAGGGCCTTGGTGGCGAGAGGAGCGACGTTCATCAGAGCCTGGGCCAGCAGCGATCCCGTGAGCAGCCAGCCGAGGGCGGAGGAGAGCTCGCTCCAGCGGGCGGGTGGTCCCGGGGGGGCGATGCCCCGCTGGCGCGGCAGCACGACCGCGAGGCCGATGAGGCACGGAAGGCTGATGGCCAGCCCAAAGGCACCGCCGTTGGTGACCCCGGCCTTCAGCAGCACCAGCGCCGCCGCGATCCGGACCGCCCCCTCGACCATGAGGACGGTGGCGTAGCCGCCAAACCGGGCCGACCCCGCCAGCGTCCCCCGCGCGAGGTAGTAGAAGGTGTAGACGGCCATGGCGACCAGGAACCCCACCAGCATCAGGCCCTGACCGTTGAAGAACGTGCCTACTAGCGGGCTCTCACCGGCGGTGGCGAGCACCATCACGGCGATGGCGATGCCGATCCCGAGCAGCAGGGCCCGTCGCACCACCGGCCCGGCCCCGAGCCCGGCCACCCGCCGCGCCGAGGCGGCCCGGCCCACCTCCTGCTCCAGGGGGAGGAAGAGGCCCGGGGCGGCAACGAAGGTGAGGGCCCACAGCGCGCTGAACGCCGAGTAGGACTTGGGCAGGAGCGCGTGGTTGGCGATGACCACGAAGGCATAGGTCGTGACGCCCTGGACCGCGAGAGCCAGGCCGATGACCAGGGCTCCTGGGGGGAGCGGGTTCGACCGGCCAGGCCGGGCGGCCTCACCCGCCGGGGTGGGGGAGACGGTCACAGGGGCCTCGCGGGGGAGGGCGGCGCGGACTCGGTCATGGCGTCACTGCGGTCATGGCGCCACAGTTTGTCGCAACGCGGCCTGCTCCGGACCCTTGCCAGGGGCCGCCACACCTCTGCCACGATTCTGCCCGGCTGTTGCAACTGGCACCGGTTCGGGTATAGTCGCGGGAGGCGGGAGCTTTCGAGAGCCGCTGCCCCGGCCGGAACCGGCCAGTTGCCGCGTCGTAGCCGCGAGCGCGGGCCTCCGAAGTTTCCCGGAATACGTCTGCTGACGCCGCACAGCCACAGCCTGCGGCGCATCGAGGTTGACAGTCCGCTGATCGCACCGGACCTCGCGCTCGACCGGCTTCATCTCATCGTGCCCGATGGGAGCGACGCCATGGTCGTGCTCACGACACTTGCAAACGGCGGCGCCGCCGGCTCTGATCCACGCGCCCTCTTCGCCGAACGGCTGTCGGAGCTCGGCCATCTGACCGTCTCCTTCACCGACGAGGATCCCCCACAGCTCCGGCTGGCACTCCCCGACCTGACCCTCCAGTGCGTCCCCCAGCCCGATCCGGGCGGGGACCCCGCCCATCTGGCTCTGCGGGTCATCTCCCTCAAGCCGGTGAGCGACCATCCCGAGGGAGCCAAGATCCTCACCCTGACCGCCCGACACCCGGTGGTGACCGCCGCCAATGGGGTGGCCAGCGACACCTTCCGGATCCTGGATTGGCGCTTGGCCGGCGCCAAGGCTGCGAAGAGCGAGCGCCTCTACGCCACCCTGAAGCTGGTCGAGCGCCTCGAGGGGGCGGAGAAGGGCCGCGCCCAGACCCAGCGCACGCGCTACGTCGCCACCCGCGAATTCTGGCGCTGCAAGACCTGCCGGGCACTCTGGCGGCCCGGGGAGCACATCCGGTGCCCGTCCTGCGGGCGCGAGTTCGGCGAGATGGACCGCCGGCAGCCGGAGATCGCCAAGGTCGAGTTCTCCGTCCCCGAGGGGGAGACGATCAACCTGGCGCCCGATGCCGCCGTGCTGGTGGAGCCGGAGGACGAGCCCAACTTCGTGGGTCGGGTCTCCCGGATCGACCACCGGCGGCACACCGTCGAAGTCTCGACCCGCACCTTCGAGCACGCCGGGACGGAGGGCTACATCACCCCCTCCTTCAACCGGTCGCTGTACCAGGCCAAGCGCTCGGTGCTGGCCGCGATCGCGACCCGGGACTTCGGGGTGGGCCTGCTCGCCCAGCTCCTGGTCGCCGCTGACACCGTGCGCTCCCCCGCGTACGTCCCGAACATCCAGGCCGGCGGGTGGCTCACCGAGGGGATGCAGGCCAACCCGCCTCAGGACCGGGCGGTCGCCCTCCTCTCCGGGCTCCAGGCCGGACAGGCCGTCTTCATCCAGGGCCCGCCGGGCACCGGCAAGACCACCGTCATCGTCGAGGCCGTCAAGCGGCGACTCGCCGCCGATCCAGATGAGCGGATCCTGGTCACCTCCCACTCCAACCTGGCCGTCGACAACGCCCTGGAGCGGCTCGCCGGCACCCCCGGAATGCGAGCCGTGCGAGTCGCCCGGGCCGAGCGCGTCCACCCCGCGGTGGAGCGCTTCCGCTGCGACGACGAGGACGACCCGCGGCTGATGGAGGCCAACTGCTACTTCGCCACCTGCGCGACCGCGGCCACCTCGGCGATCACCGACATGAACTTCGACGTGGTCATCCTGGACGAGGCCAACAAGGCACGCGCCGACGAGTCCCTCCCGGCACTGCGCCTCGGCTCGGCGCTGGCCCTGGTCGGTGACCACAAGCAGCTGCCCCCGGTCGAGGACGACTCCCTCTACGGCATCGTCGAGACCGATCCCTTCCTGGAGGAGCTGATCAACACCTCGCTCTTCGAGATGGCCTGGGACGGCGGCCTTCCCGCCGAGGCCCGGTGCCTGCTGACCATTCAGCACCGGATGCATCCGCAGATCTCCGCCTACATCTCGCGCGCCTCGTACGAGGGGCAGCTCCAAGACGCCCCGGAGGTTCAGGCCTACGAATTCGTAACCCGCAAGCCGCTGCCGGTCGCCCTCCACTTCGTGGACACCGACGGCATGCGGGGAAGCCGGGAGCGCCGCGGCCCCGGCGGCGCGCTGCGCAACGAGACCGAGGTGCGGGTGGCGGCCCACGTGGTCCGGCTGCTGGACGAGCGCTGCCCCCGCGAGCTGAGCATGGCCGTCATCGCCATGTACGCCGAGCAGGTGGAGCGCCTGCGCCAGGCGCTGGGACACCGCAAGTTCAAGCGCTCCGTGAAGATCGACACCGTCGACTCCTTCGAGGGGCGCGAGGAGGACATGGTCGTCATCTCCCTGGTCCGCTCCAACGAGCGGGGCCGGATCGGCTTCCTGCGCGTGCCCAACCGGCTCAATGTCGCCGTCTCCCGGGCCCGGCGGCTTGTGGTCTGCATCGGCGACGCCGCCACCCTGAGGTCCGGCGAGGAGTCGATGTACGGGGTGCTCGTCGAGGCCGCGCGCGAGTCCGGCGGCTACGTCCCGGCCGCCGAGGTGGTCTCGCCGCGGCGCCGGCAGGACCGCCCGTTCGGGGTGGACGGAGAGTCGAGTTCCCTGGAGGGCGGAGGCCAGCCGCGCCGGCGTCGTCGCCGTCGCCGGGGAGGAGCCACCGGAATAGTGCAGCCGGCGCTCGGCCCTGAGGCCCTGCCGCTCGCCCCCGCCGCGGGGACCTCGGGCGCGGAGCAGGAGACGGGCCAGGCGGTCCGCCGCCGTCGCCGTCGCCGCCGCCGTGGGGGGGCGCCGCAGGCCGTTTCCGGGGCCGGTCCGGCGCCGGACGGTGAGCAGCCCCAGGCCGGGACCGGGGGGGCGCCCACCGCGGGCGGGCTGCCGAGCTCGCGGGCGCGCCGCCGCCGTCGCCACCGTCATGGTCCACGCCCCGCAGATGCACCGGGCACCGACGGAGGTGCCGACACCTCCGGGCCATCGGGTCATGCCGGCGGCGATGGTGCGGGCAGCGGCCCGCCCGCTCCGCCACCGCCCGCCTGAGCCGGCCCGGCTTCCGTTAGCCTTCCTCCGCGAGATGAGCGAGCAGGTCACCGTCTACGTCCGGGCCGGAGATCCCACCTGCGCCGCGGCGCTCCAGTACCTCGCTCAGCGGGGCGTGGAGCACCGGGTGCGGGACATCCTCACCGACCCGTCGGCCAGCGCCATCCTGCTGGCGCGCCTGGGCAGGGTCACCGTCCCGGCCTTCCAGATCGGCGACCGCCTGGTGGTCGGATTCGATCCCATCCAGCTCAGCCGCTTGCTCCCCCGCGAGGGGGACGCCGGGCCGGGCGTCAGCTTCGGTGCCGGGGTGCGCACGGTGACGGCCGTGATCGCCGCCGCCCACGGGCTGCCGGCCGCCTACGGCGTCGAGGTCGGCCCGGTACGGGACGGGTCCCCGGCCGCGGTCGCGGGCGTCCGCCCCGGGGACGTCATCACGGCCATCGGCGCGTACACCCTCACCGGCGGCGAGTCCCAGTTCCGGACCGCGGTGTCAGCCCGTCACCCGGGCGACTCCATGGCGATCACCATCTGGCGAGAGGGCGTGTCGGAGGAGCTGGCGGTGCAGTTCCCGGCCGAGCCCGAGGCCGAGCCGACCCCGTCGGCCTAGAGCGACGTCACCATCCTGGGGGGGGTTCGGAGCGGTTCAGCAGCCGAATGAAGTCCTCCGCCCGGGCGACCGCCTCCCAGCGGCGGCTGAAGAAGTCCTGGCAGATCATTCGACCGTCGGCCACGCCGGTCACCGTCACCGCCCACTGGTTGAGCGCCTTGGCGACCTCGACCTCGTAGGTCGCGGCGTCATTCCGCACTACCAGCCCGCTGGGGGCCGGCCGGCGCTGAGTTCTTTCGGTGCGGTGGGGGGACGCCATGGCCATCACAATTACCTCCACGGTCGATCGGGAGACCCGCAACCCGGGCAGCGAGACCTCGGTGCTCTTGGAAAACCGGGGAGCGACACCGAGCAGCGCAGCCTGCTGGGTACCGGAGATCCCGCACAGGTTATTCTCGCGCATTCTCGCGGTATAGAGAAGCCCGGCGACAACGGCAATGCGAGCCGGCCCGGGACGTGACCGCGGAATCAGACGTCGAGATGAAGCTGCTCTGATTGTGCCACAACCGGATCCGCCGCCTGCTGCCTCGACCCTTCCGCGGCCGGCGGGGCCGGCGGCTCCACGGCACCCCTCACCCAGCCCGGGAGGTCCCCGTCCCGCTCCTCCATCCGCCGCAGGATCGGCTCGGGAGGGCGGGGCGTGCGGACGCCGAGAAGGTTGGCCATGTCGAAGCCGTTGACCACCGCGTAGTTGCTCCGGTTGTTGTTCATCAGCACATGCACCGGGATGCCGCGGTCCGCGGCGGCCTGGATCGCCGGCACCCACTGCTCCAGCTCAGACGGCCGATAGAGGTAGTCGAAGCGCTCGCCGGTCGTCGCCACCTTGCGGTACCAGGTCTGGTAGTTGCGGCCGTGGAAGCGCACCAGGACCAGCCGGTCGGAGGTGACGGCCAGATGGGGCGGCGCCGTCCCGCTCCCCAGCTGGGGGGCGTCGACGCCCACCAGGGTGCAGTCCAGCTCTCGCAGCAGGTCCTCGGTCTCGGCGAGCCGCTCCCCCTCGAACCAGGAGCGGTGGCGGAACTCGACGGCGATGACGTCGCCGGGGTGCCGGTCGCGGGCGCGCAGGAGGGCCTCGCGCCCCGCCGGGCCGCTCACCATCCAGGGTGGGTACTGGTAGTGGATCGCACCCAGTTTCCCGGACTGGCGCAGCGGTGCCAGCGCTTCCAGGAAGGCGCGCTCCTCATCGTCGGTGGGAGGCCGGGGCCGGCCCTGCTCGCGCTCGTGGCCGGTCAGGCTCCGGTAGGCCTTGATGTTGAAGAGGAAGTCATCCGGGGTACGGGCCACCCAGTCGGCGACGCGGTCCGGGGTCGGGATCCCGTAGAAGCTGGAGTCGATCTCGACCAGCTGGAAGTACCGGGCGTAGAAGGCGAGACGCTCGCGCTGCCGCCGGCCACGGAGCTCGTCGGGGTAGAACTCCTCGTGGTCGACCCAATTGCAGGTGCCGACCAGGATCGGGGGCTGCCCCCGCCGTTCCTCCATCCCCTCCAACACTAATGACCCCGCGCCTCTCGGGCCAGGCGACGATCGGATTCTGGCCGCTGCGTCCCAATCCGAGCCGCCCGACTGGCCATGGCGACGACCCGGCGCGTCCATCGGCGATCATGAGCTGGATGAGCGCCGCCGCTCCCCCGCTGGCCCGACGTCCCACCGACCTCCTCCACCTCGCCACCGCCGCGGCCGAGGCGGGAGGGCGGGTGATCACCGCCGCGCGTGCCGCCGGCCTTCGCGCCGTCCCCGAATCCAAGGGCCGGGGGGACTGGGTGACGAGCGTCGACCGCGACGCCGAGGCCGCGGCGACGGCCATCCTGCGCACCGCCACCCCCGAGATCCCCATCCTCGCCGAGGAGGCGGGAGGCTCCTGGGCGGATCGCTTCTGGGTGGTGGACCCCCTCGACGGGACCACCAACTTCGTGCTCGGGTTCCCCATGGTGGGAGTGAGCATCGCCCTCGTCGAGGCGGGCCAGCCGACCGTCGGGGTGGTCAGCGCTCCGGAGCTGGGCAGCCGGTGGGTTGCGATGCGGGGGGCCGGTGCCTTTGACCGTGCCGGTCGCCGCCTGAATCTGACCGAGAGCCCGGCGGCCGGGGTGACCGCCACCGGATTCCCCTTCCGTCATCCGGAGTGGCATGTGCGCTACCTGGCGGTCATGAACGCTGCCCTCGGCGAGTTCGAGGACCTCCGCCGGGTGGGAGCCGCCTCCCTCGACCTGGCCTACTGCGCGGCCGGGGTGTGGAGTGGTTTCTTTGAGCTCGGGCTCGGGCTCTGGGACATCGCTGCCGGCGCACTTCTCGTCCGCGAGGCGGGGGGCGTGGTCACCGACTGGGCCGGCGATGAGACCGCCGTCTTCCGGAGCGGCGACATCCTGGCCGGCGGCCCTATCTGGCATCAGCGCATGCTGCAACTGGTCCGCCAGGTGGAGGGAAGGTGAGAGTCCGTAACCTGCGCCGCCTCCTCCGATTCCACCTTCACGTGCCATGAGGGAGATCTGCCTCCGTGACCGCTGAGCGCTTCGCCAGCGCCACTTCCCGCAGCACCGCTGCGCCCGGCGGCCTGCTCGCAGGCCGGCGCATCCTGGTGACCGGCGTGCTCACCCCCAAGAGCATCGCCTACGCGATCGCCGATGCCTGTCTCGACCACGGGGCGGAGGTGATCCTCACGTCGTTCGGACGGGCTATGAGCCTCACCGAGCGCAGCGCCCGCCGCCTCGGCCTCGAGGGACCGGTGCTGGAGATGGACGCCTCCCGGCCCGACCAGGTGGCGACCGTCGCCTCGGTCCTGCGCGAGACCTGGGGTGGGCTGGACGGTGCCGTCCACGCCATCGGCTATGCGCCCGAGGATGCTCTCGGCGGCAAGTTCATGACCACGCCCTGGGAGTCGGTCGCCATCGCGATGCAGGTCTCCGCCTTTAGCCTCAAGACGATGGCCGCCGAGCTCGCCCCCCTCATGCCCGACCGGGGAGGCTCCCTGGTCACCCTCACCTTCGACGCCACCGTGGCCTGGCCGCTCTACGACTGGATGGGCCCCACCAAGGCGGCCCTCGAGTCGATCGTCCGCTACCTCGCCCGCGACCTCGGCGCCCGGCGCATCCGGGTCAACTCACTGGCCGCGGGCCCCCTGGAGACGATCGCCGCCAGGGCCGTCTCGTCCTTCCAGGGACTAAAGGACGCGTGGAGTCATGTGGCACCGCTCAAATGGGACAGCACGGACGCCACCCCGGTCGCGGACGCGGCCGTCTTCCTGCTCAGCGACCTCTCCCGGGCAGTGACCGGGGAGATGCTGCACGTGGACGGTGGCTTCCACAGCCAGGGGGGAGCTCCGGCGCAGCTCCGCCCGCAGGAGGGGCCGGGCGAGTGAGCGCGGAGCAGGGCGGCCGGGTGCGGGTCGCCGTCACCGGTCTCGGTGCGGTCACACCCCTCGGTCTCGATGTCGAGTCGAGCTGGGCTGCCTGCAGAGGCGGCCGCTCGGGGGTCGTCCCGATCTCGCAGTGCGAGGCATCGGACCTCCCCACCCGGATCGCCGGAGAGGTCAAGGGCTTCGATCCAGCCGACCACCTCGGGCTCAAGGAGGCTCGCCGAACCTCGCGCTGCGTCGCCCTCGGCGTCGCGGCCGCCCGGGCCGCCGTCATCGACTCCGGGCTGGACGTGGGCTCGATCGGTGACGACGTCGGGGTGCTGGTCGCCTCCGGAATCGGTGGGCTGGAGTGGCTGGAGAACGCGGTCGTACGGCTCAACGCGATGGGGCCGCGGCGGGTCTCGCCGTTCACCATCCCGGCGATGATCCCGGATATGACCGCGGGCCGGGTGGCGATCGAGTTCGGCGCTCGCGGGCCCAACTTCGCCGTGGTGTCGGCCTGTGCCTCCTCGGGCAACGCCATCGGCGAGGCGGCCGAATGGATCCGGCGAGGCGACGCGGTGGCGGTGATCGCCGGCGGCACCGAGGCGACGATCTGCCGGATCGGGATCGCCACCTTCAACGCCATGCAGGCGATGTCCACCCGCAACGACGAGCCCGAGAGGGCGTCTCGGCCCTTCGACAAGGACCGCGATGGGTTCGTGATGGGCGAGGGCGCCGGGATTCTCATCCTCGAGGAGTACGAGCACGCCCGCCGCCGCGGGGCCCGCATCTACGCCGAGGTGGTCGGCTACGGCGCCACCGACGACGCCATCGACGTGGTGCAGCCCGACCCGGCGGGCACCGGCGCCTGCCGCAGCGTCCGGCGCGCCCTGCACCGCGCCGGCGTGGGGCCCGACCAGGTCGACTACGTGAACGCCCACGGGACCTCCACGCAGCTCAACGACGCCGCGGAGACCCGGGCCGTCAAGGCTGCACTCGGGCCGAGGGCGGCCACCGTTCCGATCAGCTCCACCAAGTCGATGACCGGCCACCTGCTGGGCGCGGCCGGTGGTGTGGAGGCGATCTTCTCGATCCTGGCGATCCGCGACAACTTCGTCCCACCGACGATCAACCTGGACGAGCCCGACCCCGAGTGCGACCTCGACTACGTTCCCAACGTCGGGCGGAGCGCACGCGTGGATCTGGCGATCAGCACCAGCTTCGGCTTCGGTGGGCACAATGCCTGCCTCGCCTTTGCCCGGGTGGACGGCTAGCGGCTCACCGGGTCAGGACTCCGCCATCGGCGTAGGTCGCGGCCCGAGACGGGAGCGCTCCGCCCATATCCCAGTGGGACGGGTTCGGGGTCCTGGGGCTCGCCGCCGCGCACTGGATGTGGCGGCGGGACCGGGGCTCGCGCAGGCCATGGAACCGCTTCTTGACGCGGATATGCGATCCCGGCAGGCGCCTTCCGAGCGTGACCGAACGCGATGTCAATCTGTCACAGGGGGGACGGGATACCGTCATCGGAGGGGTCGCGAGTAGTGCATATGCTCTATTCGATGCTCAACCCCACCGATCTGTTCAAGCCCGTCTCTCGGCCTGCCGGCTCGGCGGCGCTCCGGCTGGCGGTCACGGTGGCGTTGGCCGCTCTGGCCACCGTGGCCCTGGGTGTGGTCGCCATCTTTGCCGGCGGTTCTACGGGCGGACGGGCTGTGCCGGCCAGCCTGGTGGTTGCTGGCACCGCGGTCCTGGCCGCTGTCCAGGTGGTGTTGAGCCTCTACCTCTACCGGGCCCGGACCGAGCTGGCCCGGCGCCATGCCGAGATCGAGGGCATGGCGAGCGTCGACGCTCTGACCGGGGCAGCCAGCCGGCGAGCCTTCGAGTGTCAGCTGGAGCGCCATGTCCGGCCGGGGGCCGAGCTGGCCCTCCTCCTGATCGATCTCGACAACCTCAAGTCCATCAACGACTCGGTTGGTCACAGCGTCGGCGACGCGGTGCTTCGCGGCACCGTTCAGCGCATCCAGAGCTGCCTGCGCACCACCGACGTCGTCTCCCGGCTGAGTGGCGACGAGTTCGCGGTGTTGCTGCCGCGGGCGGGAGATGGCGACGATCTTGAGGTGATCGCCCGGCGCATCGTCGAGGCCGTGCAGCGGCCGTACCCCGCCGATCTGCTCAGCTGCACGATCAGCGCGAGTGCGGGGGTGGTGATGATGGAGGGCGAGACCGGGCCCGGGGAGCTGCTGCGCAACGCCGACGTTGCTCTCATGTGCGCAAAGCGGCAGGGCAAGAGCCGGTACGTCCTCTACCGTGCCGAGATCCACTCCAGCGAGGTCGAGCGCATCGCGTTTGAGCGAGATCTGCGCACGGCTCTGGAGCGGGACCAATTCATCCTCCACTACCAGCCGATCGTGGACTCGAAGGACCGGCGCATCCTGGGCGTCGAGGCCCTGGTGCGGTGGCAGCATCCCGAGCGCGGCCTGGTGCCGCCGCTGGACTTCATCCCGCTTGCCGAGGCGACCGGGCTGATCGTGCCGCTCGGCGCGTGGGTGCTGCGCGAGGCCTGCATCCAGACCCAGAAGTGGCGGACCAACCACCCCAGCCTCTTCAAGGACTTCCTGCTGAGCGTCAACGTCTCGGCGCGGCAGCTCTTCGGCACCCAACTCCAGAACGACGTGGTCACCGCCCTCAACGAGTCGGGTCTGGACCCGCGCCACCTCGTGCTGGAGATCGTCGAGTCGCAGGTCATGACCGACGTTCACGGGGCACTCCGCCAGTTCGCCGCCCTCAAGGAGATCGGGGTCCGGATCGCCATCGACGACTTCGGCACCGGCTACTCCTCGCTCGGCCACCTCCAGGACCTTCCCGTCGACTTCCTCAAGCTGGACAAGAGCTTCACCGACAACATCACCGAATCGGTGAAGAGCCAGGAGCTGATGCGCACGGTGACCCAGTTGAGCCGGGCTCTCTCCATCGCCACCGTGGCCGAGGGAGTGGAGACGGTGGAGCAGGCGGACGTGCTGCACAACCTCGACGTCAACCTCTGCCAGGGCTTCTTCTTCGCGCGGCCGATCGACGCCGAGAGCCTCTCGCGGATGCTGAAGCGGGTGCGCCGTCTGCCGGAGGTGGTGCCCGCAGCGCGCGGGTCGGCACCGGCGGCCGGCGGCGGCCGGATCAACGTCGCGTTGCCGAAGCCGACGCGGGTCGCCGTCAGCCCCCTGCCCAATTAGGGCCGGCGGCTCGGTCGCCGTCAAACCCTGCGGCTCAGTCTCCCGCGCGGCTCGGAGGTGCGTCGCTGACCGGCCGTGCCCCCGCCGGAGCCGGGTACGCACCGGCATGGGAGTGGGTGCGCAGGCTCTTGGCGCTGCCCCGGCTGGCCGAGAGGATGGCGGCCACCGCCATCAGGACCATCGACCCGTAGAAGGCCGAATGCAGCCCGCTGGCGAAGGCCGTGGCGAGCTGGCCGTGCAGGGAGGTGGAGCCCACGAAGATGGCGAAGGCGAGCTGGCGGGGGATGCTCCGCGAGGCGAGGACGATGGCCATCGAGAACGAGAACACCATGCCCACGTTGGCGAAGGTGCGCAGCATCCCCGACGAGATGCCAAAGAGCTGGGGCGGTGACGCCTTCATCACCGCAGATGTGTTGGCGGGGAAGAACGAGCTGGCACCCAGGCCGTTGACCAGGCTGCCGACGACGACCACCCAGAGTCCGGTGCCCGCCGTGAGCTGTGCGTAGATGAAGAGCGCGATCACCTGGACGGCCAGGCCGAAGGTGGCCGGGATCACCGGTCCGACGCGGTCGGCGAGGCGCCCGGCGAAGGGGCCGATGGCGCCGCCCACCAGGTACCCCGGCACGAGCAGGAGCGAGGCGTCGAGAGCGGAGAGGCCCCGCGTCCCCTGCAGGTACATGATCACGAGGAAGAGGACCGCGTAGTTGGCGAGCCCCTGGAAGAAGGAGGCGAGCAGCGACGGCGCCATGGTCGGGATTTTGAGCAGCGACAGCTTGAGCATCGGCTCCGCCTGCTTCCACTCGACCACCGTGAAGATGCCGATGAAGACCAGGCCGCCGACGAGGTAGGCGAGGATCGTGGCGTCGAACGGGGAGGAGGCGAGCGACGTCATCGCCCAGAGCACCCCGAAGAGCCCCAGCCCGAGGGTCAGCATGCCGGCGAAGTCGATGCGGTGGGTCCGCCGCTCGCCGACGTCGTGGAGGACGCGCACGGCGAGGAGCACCGCGGCGAGCCCGATGGGCACGTTGATCCAGAAGATCCACCGCCAGGAGAGGTAGGTGACGATCAGGCCGCCGAGGACGATGCCGAGCACCGCCCCCGCGCTCCAGCCGATGCCGTTGAAGCCGTACGCCTTGCCGCGTTCCTGAGGGGGGAAGAGGTCGGCGATGACGGCTCCGCTGTTGGCCGTTACCAGGGCGCCGCCGATGCCCTGGAGGACGCGGAAGCCGATCATCGACGAGCCGTCCCAGGCGAGGGCGCAGAGAGCCGATCCGATGATGAAGACGACGAAGCCGGCCTCGTACATCCGCACCCGGCCGAACATGTCACCGAGCCGGCCCACCTGGGTGGCGAGCAGGGTGATCACCAGCAGATAGCCGATCACGACCCAGATCACCGAGGAGAGGTCGACCCTCAGCCCGCGTTCGATCTCGGGCAGGGCCAGGATCACGATGGTGGTGTCGACCGCGGTGATGAGCACACCGGTCATCACCACCGCCAGCCCGAGGTTTCTCCTCACCGGGCGGGGGGCGTGGATGGCGACCGGGGCGGGGCCCGCGGGTGGTGTGGCGCTCACGCGCAAGAGGATAGCGTCGGGCGCCTCCCCGGCCACAGCGGCGGAGAGCCGTCCGCGGCGCCGGCGGCACGGCCCCTGGGAGTGGTCCCGGCCCGCCGGGGGGCCCGCGTCCGCACTCCTCCGGCTCGTCACCGCCGTCGGTGATCCGTCATCTGATCAGGCGATTCGTGACCGGATCATCGGCGACTCGTCGAATGTCGGCGCGCTGTCACACAATGATTGGATGGTTTGTGACGTGCGACGCATAGTCTGATGGGGTCGGGGGGGCCCTTGGGGGGGCTCCAGCGCAGGTGGACCTGGAGGAATTGCCGAAATGCCTAGCACTTCGATGCTCAGCTGGTCAGACAGGAAGCGGGCCCGCGTCGCCCTGGCCGGCCTTCTCACGGCGGCTGCCGTCACTGCGTCAAGCGGACTGTCGATCTCGGCCGCTCTCCTCCCCGCGGCTCGGGCGGCGACCCCGGTCGCGCAGGTGCAGACCGTCGTCCCGTCACGGATCTTCCTGGACGGAGTCTCCTGGTCGGCGACGCCCGCGCAGCCGCCCATCACGGGATGGCTCCAGCCGGACGGGGTCTCCTGGTCGTGAGCGTCTGACGGATCCGGAGCCGTGAGCTCGGGGTCGCGACCGCGCCGGCGGCCATGATGGTGCGCCAAGCCCGCCGGCTCACCGCTCGGGTGGGGCGGGTGCCCCTGCTCGCCGCCGTCCTCGCCGGGGCGGCCGCCCTCGCCACAACGGCCGTCGTCCCGCTTCCGCAACGCTCGTCGCCGTACACGATCCCGTGGTGGCTCCTCGCCGCGCTCTTCTGCGTCGCCGAGATCTGCGTCGTCCACGTCCAGTTTCGGCGCGAGGCCGAGTCCTTCTCGCTCAGCGAGGTCGCCCTGGTCGTCGGCCTCTTCTTCGACCGTCCGGTGACGGTGGTCCTGGCCTGCCTCCTCGGCTCCGCCGTGGCCCTGACGCTGCATCGCCGGCAGTCCCCGTTGAAGCTCGCCTTCAACCTCGGGAACTTCACTCTCGGCGCTGCGGTGGCGGTGGCGCTCTTCACCCGGCTGGCTCCCCACGGCGACCCCATCGGCAACATGGCCAGCCTGGCGGCGCTGGTCGCGGTCACCCTGGCCGGCTCGCTCCAGGCGGCGATGTTCGTGGTGGCCCTCTTCCTCTCCGAGGGACGCGCCGACCGTAGCGGCGTATTCGGCAACTACGGTCTGGCCATGCTCGGCACGGTGATCAACGTCTGCCTGGGCCTGATCACCGTCAACTTGATGTGGTTCCACCCTCAGGTTGCCTGGCTCCTGGTGATCCCCGCCGGCGGTGTCGCGCTCGCCTACCGCGCCTACGTGGCGGAGCGCGAGAACCGCCAGCAGGTCGACTTCCTCTACACGTCAAGCCGGCACCTGCAGGACGCAGAGGACCTCGACCAGGCCCTCCTCGACGTCCTCAAGGACTCCTGCGAGACGTTCCGCGTCGAGATGGCGTCGATGATCATCTTCCCCACCCGGGAGGGGGAGGAGATGGTCCGCACCGGGGTCGGCACCGGTGGTGTCGAACCGATGCGCCCGATGGACGTCGACCCGGCGGAGCAGCGGTTCATCAGCGGGATGGGCGCGACCGCCCCCGCCATCCTCGACGCGGAGACGTCCGATGGCGACGCGGTGCGCTTCCTCACCCGGGAGGCGATGCGCGACGGGATGGTTGCCGTGCTCCGCGGGGAGACCCGACCCATCGGCCTGATGGTGGTCGGGAACCGGCTCGGCGAGGTGAGCACCTTCGAGGCCGAGGACCTGCACCTCTTCGAGACACTCGCCGCGCTCACCGGCAGCACCCTGGAGAACGGCCGTCTGGAGCACTCCCTCCGCCAGCTCACCGACCTCCAACACAAGCTCCGGCAACAGGCTCTCCACGATCCTCTGACCGGGATGGCCAACCGCACCCTCTTCCAGGCCAAGGTCCGCGACGCACTCGCCGACCGCAGGGAGGGGGTCGGCGTGCTCTTCATCGACCTCGACGACTTCAAGACCGTCAACGACAGCCTGGGGCACGTGGTCGGTGACGAGCTCCTCCGCGCGGTGGCCGGCCGGCTGGCCGACTGCCTTCGGCCCGGGGACCTCGCCGCCCGGCTGGGAGGCGACGAGTTCGCGGTGCTCGTGCAGGGGATGGCCGACGGCTTCGCGGCAACCTCGGTGGCCAGCCGCATCGTTGACCAGCTGCGTCAGCCGTTCCAGGTCATGGGCGCCGAGGTCATAGTCCGGGCCAGCATCGGCATCGCCACCGGGGAAGGCGGGGGGTTCGACGCGGACGAGATCCTCCGCAACGCCGACGAGGCCATGTACACGGCCAAGGGCCTGGGCAAGGGCCGCTGGGAGATCTTCGCCCCGAGCATGCACGCCGCGGTGCGCAGCCGGCACGAGTTCAAGGCCGATCTCCACCGCGCCCTGGAGCGTCAGGAGCTGGTCGTCCTGTACCAGCCCATCTTCGAGGTCCCGTCCGGAGAGGTGGTGGCCGCCGAGGCGCTGCTGCGCTGGCGGCACCCACGCCGTGGGCTGGTGATGCCCGCCGAGTTCATCCCCCTGGCCGAGGAGACCGGGTTGATCACCCCCATCGGCATCTGGGTGCTCGAGCAGGCCTGCCTCCAGGCGACTCGCTGGCGAGAGTGCGGCCTGGACCATGAGATCGCAGTCGCCGTCAACGTCTCCCCGAGGCAGTTGCAGAGGGGGGCCTTCGTCGAGGAGGTCCAGCGCGTCCTCTCCCAGACCGGCCTGTCGCCCTGGAGCCTGGTCCTGGAGGTGACTGAGAGCCTGGCAATCGAGGAGGCGGAGGGTGCCACCGGCCGCCTCCAAGAGCTGCGGGATCTGGGCATCCGCATTGCCCTCGACGACTTCGGCACCGGGCACTCGTCGCTCAGCCGCCTCCGCGACTTCCCGGTCGACATCATCAAGATCGACCGGGCGTTCACCACCACGCTCTGCTCGTCGCGCGACGGTGGCGGACTGTCGCACGCCGTCTTCGCGTTCGGCCACAGCCTGGGGGTGACAGTGGTCGCCGAGGGGGTTGAGGAGCTCAGGGACCTCCGTGCGCTCGACGATTTCCCCCGGCAGTGGGCCCAGGGGTTCCACCTCTCGCGCCCCCTGGACGCCGATGCCATGCTGAAGCTGCTCGATGCACCGAGGGTCGACGCGGCGTGGGCCATCGGCGACCGGGTGATCCGGCTGCCGCTGACGCCGCGGGCCTCCTGACCCTCAGACGTTGACCCGGGCCATGTGCTCGGCGGGGTAACGGTCGCCGGCCGCCGCTCCAGCGGGGGCGATCGCTTCGATGGCCGCGAGGTCCTCCGGGGTCAGGTCGACCGCGAGCGCGGCCACGTTCTCCTCGAGGTAGCGGCGTCGCTTGGTGCCGGGGATGGGGACGATGTCGTCGCCCTGGGCCAGCACCCAGGCGAGGGCCAACTGCCCGACCGTGCACCCCTTCCTCCCTGCCACCTCGCGGAGGGCCGTCACCAGCTCGAGGTTGCGGGCCAGGTTCTCGTCCTGGAAGCGGGGCGTGTGCGCCCGGAAGTCGTTGGCACCGAACTGCGCCGTGCTGCTGATGGTTCCGGAGAGAACGCCCCGACCGAGCGGGCTGTAGGGGACGAAACCGATGCCCAGCTCGCGGCAGGTGGCCAGGACATCCTTCTCGGGGTCCCGGGTGAAGAGCGAGTACTCGCTCTGGACGGCGCTCATCGGATGGGTCGCGTGGGCCCGCCGGATGGTGGCTGGGGCAGCCTCCGAGATGCCCAGGAAGCGGACCTTGCCCGCGGCGACCAGCTCGGCCATCGCCCCCCAGGTCTCCTCGACCGGCACGGTGGTGTCGACCCGGTGCTGGTAGTAGAGGTCGATGTGGTCGACGCCCAGGCGCTCCAGGGAGGCGTCGCAGCAGCGTCTCACGTACTCCGGATGGCCGTTGATCCCGACCCAGGAGCCGTCCTCGCGCCGCTCGTTGCCGAACTTGGTCGCGAGCATCACCTGCTCTCGGCGGCCGGCGATGGCTCGGCCGACCAGCCGCTCGTTGGTGAAGGGCCCGTACATGTCGGCGGTGTCGAGGAAGGAGACCCCCAGCTCGATGGCGCGGTGGATGGTCGCGATCGCCTCGGCCTCGTCGGCGGGGCCGTACGACTGGCTCATGCCCATGCAGCCGAGTCCCTCGGCCGAGACCTCCAGCCCCTGGGACCCCAACTTGCGCTGCTGCATCGCCGTGCCCTCCATCACTTCTTCCGCCCCACGATACCCGCGTGCTCCGCTCCCGCGGAAGCCCGTCGGCGAGCGGCTGCGCCGCGGGCGCTCGCCTGGCTACGCTGCCGGGTGTGGAGGCCCTGGGTGCGATGGTCGGCCTGTGAGCTGCGACTGGCTCCTGATCGACGGTTCGAGCATGATCTTCCGCGCCTTCTACGGTGTGCCCGCGAGCGTCAGCGGGCCCGACGGGCAGCCCATCAACGCGGTCCGCGGCTTCGTCGACGCCCTGGCCCGGCTGATCGTCCAGCGGCGCCCCCGCCAGCTCGCGGTGGCGAGCGATGAGGACTGGCGCCCCGCGTGGCGGGTCGCCCTCATCCCCGCCTACAAGGCCCACCGGGTGGCCGAGCCGATGCCTCCCGGACTCGCCCCGCAGATGGTCGTGATCGCGGAGATCCTCCGGGCGGTGGGCGTCGACCAGGTCGGGGTCGCCGACCACGAGGCCGAGGACGTCATCGCCACCTGGAGCGCGCTCACCAGTGGGACGGTCGAGGTGGTGAGCGGCGACCGTGATCTTTTCGCCCTGGTCGAGGACCCCCGGGTACGGGTGCTGTACCCCGAGAAGGGGGGCCTGGCGGTGGTCGACGAGGCGGAGGTGACCCGCCGCTACGGGGTCCCCGGCCGCCGCTACGCGGACTTCGCCGTGCTCCGCGGCGATCCCTCGGACGGGCTTCCCGGGTTGCGCGGGGTGGGGGCCGCGAAGGCGGCCGAGCTGATCCGCCGCCACAGCGGGGTGGCGGAGATCATCCGGGACGCGCCGCTCGACGAGGCCGATCGCGACTATCTGGCCCGGGCGATGCAGGTCGTCGAGCCCGTGCTCGACCTGCCTATCACCCTCCCCGCAGGTAGGCGCGACCGCTACCCCGCGGACCCCGTGGCGGTCGCGGCCCTGGCGGCCCGGCACGGGGTCAAGGGCGCCTGCGATCGGCTGGTGGCGGTGCTCGCCGCAATGGGCTGAATGCCCGCCGCCATCAGTGGAAGGGCCATCCGGCGGCCGGAGGTGTGCTTGGGGAGCGGGTCACGAACGTTCTCCGCAGCCTCTTGACATTTCTGATAGGCCAATCAATAATCTCGCCATGACCCCTCGTGAGGCCGCCACCCGGCTGCGCCAGACCTCGGAGGAACGCCACGAGCAGGTGGTCGAGGCCGCCATCCGCGAGTTCGCGGAGCGTGGCTACGAGGCGGCGAGCACGGCCGCCATCGCCGAGCGCGCCGGCATCAGCCAGCCGTACATCTACGCGCTCTTCCCCAACAAGCGCGATCTCTTCCTGGCCGCCCACGACCGGGTGCAGGGCCGGATCCGCGCCACCTTCCGGGAGGCCGCCCGCGGCGCCCGCAGCCCGGAGGAGGCCCTGGGGCGGATGGGCATGACCTACCCGGAGCTGATCGCGGACCGTTACGAGCTGCTCATGCAGCTGCAGGCCTATGCGGCCTCGGCTGATCCCGAGATCCACGCGCACTGCGCCCGCGGCTTCCGGGCCCTGGCGGACGACGTCAGTGAGCTGAGCGGCGCGACGCCGCGCCAGGTCGCGGAGTTCTTCGCCGCCGGGATGCTCGCCAACGTCACCACGGTCCTCGGGATCCCGGAGCTCTGCGCTCCGCTCTGGGTTGAGAAACACGGAGGCGCGGACCTCCAGGCCAAGCTCGCGACCACGGACCCTCACACCGCCGCCTGACGGCAAGGCGGAGTTTTTTTTCACCTGCAAACTGATGGATGTATCAATAAGGAGAGCCACGATGTCCACCGCAGCCACCCGGCCCCCCGCTCCCACCCGCACCGGATGGACCCTCGCCCTGGTCTCGCTGGCGCTGTTCATGGTCACCCTCGACAACTTGGTGGTGGTCTTCGCGCTGCCCAGCATCCGTCTCCAGTTCCACGTCGACATCGCCTCGCTGGAATGGACGGTCAACGCTTACACCCTGAGCTTCGCCGTCCTGCTGCTCTCCGGAGCGGCGCTCGGTGACCGCTTTGGCCGGCGCCGGATGTTCGTGATCGGGCTCGGCATCTTCACCCTCGGGTCGGCCGCCGCAGCGCTGGCCCCCAGCGCCGGGGCGCTGATCGCCGCCCGTGCCTTCCAGGGCGCCGGCGGCGCGGTGGTCATGCCCCTCACCCTCACCCTTCTCTCCGAGGCGTTCCCCGCCGGCCGGCGCGGCATGGCGCTCGGCATCTGGTCGGGCATCAGCGGTCTCGGCGTGGCGCTCGGCCCGGTCATCGGGGGAGCGGTGATCAGCGGCATCTCCTGGCACTGGATCTTCTGGATCAACGTGCCGGTGGGGCTGGTGGTCGGTCCTCTCGCGGTCCTGCGCCTCAGCGAGAGCCGCGGCCCCAACCGCAGGTTCGACATCCCCGGCCTGGTGCTCGCCACCGGCGGCCTCTTCGGCGTCGTCTACGGGCTGGTCCGGGCCAACGCCATCGGCTGGGGGAGCAGCACCGTGCTGGGCGCGATGCTGGGCGGAGCCGCCCTGCTAGTCGCCTTCACCCTCTGGGAGCTGCGCTCGCCGGCACC
>PLNE01000109.1 GCA_003141695.1 Candidatus Dormiibacterota bacterium | reverse complement strand
CACCCATCCTGCAGGCCTTCACCGCCGCCCGCCGCGAGGGCGTGCACACCCCCGCGGTGGAGCTGCTCTGGCAGCACCTGCGCGAGGTCGCCGTCGAGCCCTGAGCCGACCGGCCTAGCCGGACGTCGCGCTCTGTTGCCGGGCCATCCCCTGGCGGGATAGATTCCCTGCCTGCATGCCGAGCGGCACCCCTCTCCCCCGTACGGGGAATCGCTCCGCACCACGGTACGGTGGGGGATCCGAGTGCCTCTGTTCCATAGGCGCCGCGAGTGGCCTGAGGCGCTGTCGATGCGCATCACAGACGTCTTCTTCATCCAGTTGCAGGGCAGAGGAACGGTCGTCACCGGCCACCTCGACGGAGAGGGTCTGCTGCGGGTCGGGGACGTCGTGGTCCACTCGGGCCGGGCGCATCGGATCCGGGGCATCGAGATATTCCACAAGATGCTGCGTGAGGCTCACGACGGGATGAACCTGGGCCTCATCCTCGGACCGGAGGTGCCCCCTCGCGGCTTCGAGGGGCACATGGTGAGCTTCCGCCGTGGATGAGCGGCCGCCCCTCGAGCGGCTCGCGGTGGTGGTGACGTGGAGCCGAAGGCGCCATCCGCTGGGTCTGCGCTTTGGGGTGCTCATCATCGACGTGCGGTCCGTCCGCCTGAGCGACCGGGACGGCGCCGTCCTCATGGACCTGGCCGGCCCCGATCTGCTCGTCACCACCTTTGGCAGGCTGAAGCTGGGCTCAGCTCCGCCGCAGCCAAGCCACTGTACGTCCAGGGCCCGTACGCCCAGCTGACGCGAAACCGGCGCGCGCACGAGCTGATGGAGGCCAACGACGCCACGGTCGCACCCCCTCGAACCTATCCCATGAGCGACCGCGCGTGGGGGCAGATGACCAGGGGGACCTCACCCTATTCGGCGCCGTTCGACCGTATGTCCCAGGCACTGATCTGGCGGAACGCGATGCTCGAACATCTCTGGAGCGCCGGTGCTCGCCAGGACAACAGCACACCCGGATGACACCAGGGACAGCAGCCGACACCTGACACGGGCCGCCATGCACGAGACTACGATGCCGGCGGACCCGCCCTTCTAGGCTGACGGTCGCCACCCGACGTGTCATCCGCTTCAGGAGGCTCCCATGGCCACCTCTCCCGACGAGCCGGCGGCGCTGGAACTGGCCCGCCGCCTCCTCAGCCACCCTGTGGTCGACATCACGGTCGAGCTGACCGTCGGCGCCGTGCCGGCGGCCTTCACCGACCTGCCCCCGCTGCCCACGGGGGCCCGGTTGCTGGGCAGCGTTCTCAACAGCCGCCAGGGTCGCGCCTTGCACCTGGAGGCCGTGCTCGACGCGGGCGGTGAGCCGGCAGAGGTGGCCGCCGCATATGCGAAGGAGCTGGCGGAGCGTCGGTGGGGCGTTTTCGAGGGCTTCCCCCGACCGCCTCACGGTGGGTTCGCCCCGGGCCCCCCCTTCGACGGGGGGATGTTCCGGCAGGGCGAGCAGGGGCCCGTCCTCGTGGTGTCCGCGGTGAGCCTTGGCACGGAGAGGACGGACCTCCGGGTGCGGCTCGATTGGGAGATGCCCCGCCACGTCGGCGACTGGGGCGGCGGTGCGATGCGGATGGCCGGCGCCGGCCGGATGCCCCAGCTGCACGCCCCGCGCGGGGTGGCCCTCGAAATGCAAGGCTCGAGCGGAGGCGAAGGGAGGTGGACATCCGAGGCGAGGATCGATGCGGACCTCAGCGTGGCCGAGCTCGAGGAGCACTTCGCCTCGCAGCTGGAGCTANNCTGGTCCCCGGCGACGGCAACTGGCGTGGCCTCCTCACCGTCCTGGCGCCGTTCGCTGCACGAGAGCGATCGCTCTCGCTCCGGATCGAATCGCGCGATCGGGACACCGGAGGAAGGGGCCCCAACGTCAGCTCGATCTTCTCGCGCGGGTCCTGACCGCGCGCACGGGTCTATCCGTCCGCCGCGTAGGGTGCCTGAAGGTCCTTGCGTAAGAGGCTGATGAAGCCGCGTTCTTTCGGATCCAACCCCGGCTCCGCGGGTTGCCCGCTCCGGTGATCGATGACGACGCGCTCAACCTCCGAGTACAGCCCGCCGGCCAGAAACAGCTGGGCGTAGTCCTGTTTGTAGGTCCACGCTCCCGCCTCCGGGCGATGGTGGTAGGCCACGCGGGTGGGCACCTCCGGGAGGAAATCACTCAGTAGCAGATGACCGCCATCGCGGAGGATCCGGTCGATCTCCGCGACCGCCGCCAGCAGGCGCGACCGATCAAGCCAGTGGAGCACGAAGCTGACCAGGACCAGGTCCGCGGAATTGCTCGGAAGGGGCAGTTCCCCGGCGACCCCCTGGACGAACCGCACCCGCGGGTACCTACCCTTGCCGTCCTCGATGGCTGCGGCCGACGGCTCCACGGCGATGACCGTGGCTCCCGTGGCCTCCTGGAGGGCGGCTGCACGCCAGCCGTTCGAGGCTCCGACGTCGACGACGGCGGATGACGGACTGACCAGGGTGATGGCACGGGCCGACAGCAGGTCGGAGCGAGCATGCCCCT
>PLNE01000051.1 GCA_003141695.1 Candidatus Dormiibacterota bacterium | reverse complement strand
TCGTATCCCCTCCACGACGGCCGCGCGAAGAGGGGCCCGCTCGCCGACACCGGGACGCCCTCGTGCCCGGGGTGGTGGCGGGCGGTGAGACGAAGCTGGTCGGTCGCGCCGGGGTCCCAGGCCTCCCGGAGGGTCTGGGCGAGCAGGCGGGGTGGCAGCGCCCCCTCGACGTCGATGTCGGCGCCCTGCATCTGCATCTGGAGGGCATGGAGCTGGCGGCTGAGGACCTCGCCAGCGCCCGTGTCCCCTCCTCCCGCNNAGGTAGCTGCGCACGATCGGGCTGCGGAGATCGAGGGTGCGCTGCTCGGCGAGGTGGCGAGCCAGCGCGTCGGGATCCTCGGCCAGGGTGCGCACGACGAGCTGGAGGGCGGAGATCGGGGTGCCGCGGCGAGCCAGGCTCGCCTGGACGGCCCCCCAGGCCCCCATGCGCCGGCCCTTCTCGCCGGAGTCCGCCAGTGCGAACGAGGTGCCGCGGACCCGGACCACGGCGGTCCAGGTGCCCCGCCGCGCGTCCTTCACCACGCCCAGCTCGCCACGCGGGACCGGGACGGCAAGGATGGTGCAGTCGCGCAGGACAGGCGGAAAGGCGGGCTGCTCGGCGATCACCCGGGCCTCGCCGCCCCGGGTGGTGCGCAGGACCTGGCCGCGGCGTGGCTGCGGCGAGCGCCAGGTGCGTCTCCCGTGGAGGAGGAAGTGCAGGACGGCGGGGAGCCACTCGTCCAGCGCCCGTCCCGAGATGGGCATGAACGCACAGGTGGCGGTCAGGCCGACCACGACAAACAGCGCCAGGAGACCGGCGGCGCTGCCGCGGGCGCCGAGCAGGACGACCATGCCGGCGAACGCCCCGGTGGCGAGGATCGAGATCTGACCGAGGCGCACCCCGAGCAGGAGGCCGCGCTGGTCGCGCGGGCCGAAGTGATAGCGGATGTCCTGGCTCATGCGGGGCTCCCTTGCTGTTGCGGGGTGATCGGGCGGGGGGCTGTGCTGGCGATGGCGGGCCCGGCACCGGCCGCGTCCGCGTGCCCGCCGGGGTCCGCGGGGAAGGCGTCGAGCGCCGCGGGCGTTGGTCCCGCTTGCGGAGCCGGCGGCTGGCCCCCGCCTCCCGGCGATCCACTGGGCGACGCGCCACCCCCTGCGGAGCCGCCCTCGGGCTGACCGCCCGTGCCGGCGATCTTCAGCTCGCCCTGTCCCGCCATCCCGCCGGGCCCAGAGCCGGGGGTGGGGGAGGCGGACGAGCCCCCGCTGCTCATGGCGGCACCGGCGCCGACCGCCTCCGAGGTGCCGCCGGATGCGGCGGCGGCGCCGGCCCGGGCACCGGTGCGGACGGCGGCGCTGCCGACCCGCTTGCCGATGCCCGACGCGTGGCCGACCATGCCGGCGACGGCGGTCGCCTCGAGCAGGGGGAGAAGGCGGAAAACTGCGAAGGGCGCCAGCGCCGCAAGCAGGAAGATCAGTGTCGCGGCGAGCACGGAGCCCAGGTTTCCGCTGGGGGTGATGGATTGGGTGAGCGCGCTCGCCCCCAGGACCAGAACGAAGGCCATCACGAACTTGCTGATGCAGAGCACGAAGAGCGTCTCGGCGATCCGCTTCAGGGCGTTGTGCGCGCCGGGCCACAGTGAGGTCAGGGCGATCAGGGGGATGAAGGCCGCCACCACGTAGATGGCGGCGTCCCGGGCCAGCAACTCGAGGTAGCAGACCACGGTCGCGGCGATCAGGACCAGGCAGGCCAGCACGGTCAGGAAGTCGCTCCCGAGGTTTGACCCGAGGATGTTCGACCACGCCGCCAGCGATCCCGCCTGCGCGTTGCCACCCACCTCCCATGCGGTGGCCAGGTTGGTCAGAGCCAGGAGCTGGGTCACCAGCCAGATCGCGATGTAGGTGATGAAGATCGCGACCGGGAGCCGCACGCACACCAGGCGCACCATGCCGGCGATGTCGCCCCGGATCACGCCGGACATCACCGACGCGAGGACCACCAGCAGCATCAGCCAGGCGGCGATCACCACCGCGCCGGGCGGGCCGGTACGCCCGCCGGCGGAACCAGTGCCGTAGTAGGCGGAGAGGAACCAGGGAGCGGTGAGGTCGGGATTAGCCGGGTCCACGACGAACAGCCCGATCACGTCGTCGGCCGCCGAGACGGCGCTCCCGGTGATCCAGCCCGCCACCGCGTCGATGGCCGGGCCGAAGATGAGGCTCGTGATGATGCCGCCGCCGCCCGAGTAGCGGGGAGAGGCAGCCGGCAGCGGCGTGACAGTGGGCGTTGTGGTGGACGAGGCGGTGGGTAGCGGCGTGGCGGTGGGACCCGCGGTCGGCGCGGGTGTCGGTGAGGCGGGGTCGGCCCGGACCGCCGCCGGCGAGGCCAGCGCTGCGGTGAGCGCCGCCAGCACCAGGAGGAGTGCGCCAGCCGCCCGCGGGAGGAGTCGGCGCCGCCGCTGCGTCAGTGCCCTCACGGTTGCGGCCGGCGCGGGCTCGCTCACCCGCTCACCTGGGTGCCGAGGTCATACAGCCACTGGATGAGCGCCGGGGCCGCGCCGATGACGAAGACGCCCAGGAGGGCGCCGAAGACAGTCACCTTGGCCTTGGACGTCTGGTATGGGTTGCCGCTATGGGAGCTGAAGGCCCAGACGGCGGCACCGATGATCAGGGCGACGAGGCAGCAGACCAGGGCTGCCCAGCGCAGCCCGCCGACCAGGCCGAGGATCTGGTCAGAGCCGGGGAGCTGAGTGGGGTCGGGTGCCGGGTTGATAAAGCTGGGGTCCGAGCCGGTGCCCGTCGCCGCCAGAAAGGGATGGAGAAGCGGGATCAGCTTGGGGAGGATGAGCATGGTGAGCGGCCTCGTGAGTGGCGGATGGATGCGCCCCATCCCACCAGCGGCCGCGTACGAATCGCGTACGAATCGACCCCGCACCTGCCGGGATGTCGACGCGTACGCGGCAGACGCCGCGTACGCGATCAGCGCGCTGTGACGCGACCGCGCGTACAGATGCGATGGGTCGGCGCGTGTGCGCGTACAGACGCGATCCTCGCGCCGCGNNGGATGACCTCGGGCCGGACCTTTGTGAGGGTCGCGTACGCGGCGTCTGGCGCTTGCGCTTGGCGACGTGCCCGACGCGCAGCTCTCGCCAGCGCGGCCCCTGCCAGTGCCGCTTGATGACAGGGCTCGCAGCGGCAGCCCCAATTCCGGTATGTCGAGGCGGACCCATGGGTCACCGTCGCGGTGGCAAGCGCCCGGCGGCGATGCTCCCTGCCCTCGTGGTGCAGCGCGGCGTTGGCAGCGCGACAGGCGGCGCATCGGCATCCAGCCCAGTAGCGACTGACGGTCCCGTGCTCCGCGTTCACCCCTCGCCGGGGCACGAACTCCGGGTCCCCGTACTTTCGGAGGCGGTAGTAGTGGAAACGGCAGAGGTCAAAGGCCTCGACCGGCTCCGGGCAGATGCTGCATCGCCGGGGCGGCTCCGGTACTCGACAGGCGCCGAAGGCGAGCATCAGATGGCGAACCCGCTGATGGCTCAGCCCGTGCCGCTCACCGATCTCCTGCAGGGGATCCCCGCGGGCGTAGTCGCGGACCATGAGCGCATTCCGGGCGCTGCGGGCTGCTTCGGGCGCCCGGTCTGACCCGGCGAGGAGGACGGCCCGCAGCTCCAGGACTTGGATGATCGTGGTGTCGAGCGAGACCACCAGACCATCGGGCAACCCCTGAGCCTGGTCAGGAGGTAGCCGGCTCGCGGCCTGGCCGAGAGAACGCGTCCTCTTCAGCAGGGCCCTGATCCGCGCCTCTGCGGAGACCGGGTCCAGCGGGCGCTGGTCAGGGCTGTGCCGCTGCATAATCGGCGGCCAGTATTGCCGAGGCGGTCTGGCTGCCGCGTCCGGTGATGGCGCGCCCCCGATGCGACGCCCTGCCGGATCAGCCTCCCCTGCGGACGGGCTGCTCTGCTGGGCAGCGTGCTCCGGCCTCGCTGCTCGGCTCCGGGCACCACTGCGTTGGAGCCTGCGGCTCCTCCCTCCGCTCGCTCGGCCTCCGCCGTGTCGCTGCGCATCGCAGCCCCACCCACAGGAGGACCGTCCCATGGAGCGCACCACCGCAACCGAGCTGCTCGCCACCCTCGCCGACGGCGTCGCGGAGCTCACCAACTCCACCGCCTGGCGCGCCTGGCTGGACGTGCAGCGCCGCTTCCACCGGTACAGCTGGGGAAACACCCTCCTCATCGCCGCCCAGTGGCCCGACGCCACCCGCGTCGCCGGCTTCCACGCCTGGCTCCGCCTCGGTCGCCACGTGCGCAAGGGCGAGCACGGCATCGCCATCCTGGCTCCCGTCGTCCCGCGGCTGCGGGTCGTCGACGGCGACTCCGGGGATGAGAGATGGGTGGCCGGGAGGCCCCACGCGTTCCGGGTGGCCCATGTCTTCGACGTCAGCCAAACGGATGGCGAGGAGCTGGCCGCGCCCCCGGTGAGCCGTCTCGAGGGCAGCGACCCGAAGGACTGGTACACGCAGCTGCGCGACGTCGCCCACAGCCTGGAGTTCACCGTGGAGGAGGACTACCTGCCCGACGGCGTGAACGGCGACTGCAACCACGCGCTGCGGCGCATCCGCATCGAGGTGCGGAACGGGCAGAGCCACCAGGTGAAGACGCTGGCCCACGAGCTGGGCCACGCCATCCTCCACGCAGATCGTGCAGGACTGTGCCGGGAGCAGGCCGAGCTGGAGGCAGAGTCGATCGCGTACATCGTGTGCGCCGGGCTCGGCATCGACACCTCCGAGTACTCGTTCGGCTACCTGGCGGTGTGGGCCGGGGGTGGCGAGCAGGCCCGGCGCGGCATCGCCGAGTCGGCACAGCGCA
>PLNE01000136.1 GCA_003141695.1 Candidatus Dormiibacterota bacterium | reverse complement strand
GACCCGGGGTACGTCCTGGACGTCTCCGGCGCCGCAGTGCTGAGGTCCAGCACCCACCAGGCGGCGGCCCAGATGTTCCTCGCCTTCCTGGTCTCCGAGCAGGGCCAGGCGATCATCGCCCGGTCGAACAGCTACGAGTACCCGATCGCCTCGGGGGTCACGACCGCCCAGCCGGAGACGCCCTTTGATGAGCTCCAACCGAACTCCATCACCATCCCCGAGCTAGGCGACGGGTCGGAGGCGATCTCGCTGATGCAGCAGGCCGGTCTGCTGTGAGCCGGTCGGTGCGGCCGCCGGCTCGGGCCTCCGGTCTCGGACCGAGCCGCCCGTGACCGCGAACGCGGTCGTCGCCGAGCGTCCGGCGGTCGCCAATCCCCTTGTCCCGGCACGCCGACGTCTGCCCTCGCTCCTCCTGGTCGGGGCGAGCGGCGCGGTCGCCATCGTGCTGCTGGCCCCGCTCCTCTTCCTCCTCATCGAGGCGAGCGGCTCCGGGGTCGGCACCATCGCCCAACTCATCTGGCGGCCGCTGACCGGCACCCTGCTCTGGAACACCGTCCGGCTCACGGTTGTGGTCACCGCGCTCTGCGCCGTGATCGGCACCCTGACCGCCTGGCTGGTCGAGTGCACCGACCTCCCCGGCCGCCGCATCTGGGCGGTGCTGCTGGTGATCCCCTTCGCCATCCCCGATTTCGTGGTCAGCTTCGGGTGGGCGTCGATCTCGACCTGGGTGCAGGGGTTCCAGGGTGCGGTGCTGGTCATGACCCTGGCCGTCTATCCGCTGGTCTACCTCCCCGTGGCAGCCAGCCTGCGCGGCGCGGACCCGGGCCTGGAGGACGCCGCCCGCAGCCTCGGGCTGGGCCGGGTGCGCACCTTCCTGCGCGTGACCGTCGGGCAGGCGCGGGGTGCCATCCTGGGGGGCTGTGTCCTGGTCGCGTTGATGATCCTTGCCGAGTACGGCGCCTTCGAGATCCTCGGCTACCAGACCTTCACCACGGAGATCTTCACCGAGTTCCAGGTCTCCTTCAACGTACCCACCGCCTGCGCCCTCTCGCTGGTGCTGGTCGTGCTCGGCGGCGTGATCCTCGGTGCCGAGCCCGCCGCGCGGGGGAAGGGCCGGGCGGTGCGCACCGGTGCGCAGGCCCAGCGGGCGATCCGCCGGCACCCGCTCGGCCGGTCCACGCTGCCGGTCCACGCCGCGCTCGCCGTTCTGGTCGCTCTCGCCCTCGGCGTCCCAGTCGGCGCCAGCGTCTACTGGATGTTTGCCGGCGGGGTCCCCTTTCTGACCGGTGTCTCCGTCCTCGACGCGGGCTGGCACACCGCTCTGTACAGCGCCGTTGCCGCGGCTCTCGCAACCCTGCTGGCCCTGCCGGTGGCCCTGCTCGCCGTCCGCCACTCCGGTCGCGGTGGGCGATTGCTCGAGCGGAGCACGTACCTTGTGCTGGCCATGCCCGGCCTCGTCATCGCCCTCGCCATCAGCTACTTCGCCGAGCGCTACGCGGCAGGGTTCGGATACCAGAGCGCCGCGCTGCTGATCGCCGCCTACGCGATCCTCTTCTTCCCGCTGGCCCTGGTCGGGGTCCGGGCATCGGTGGCGCACGCCCCGGTGGCCCTCGAGGAGGCCGCCCGGTCCCTCGGCAGGCGTCCCGACGAGGTCTTCCTGCGGGTGACCCTCCCCCTCATCGGCCCGGGGCTAGCCGCCGCCTTCTGTCTCGTCTTTCTCGCCTGCGCCACCGAGCTCACCGCCACCCTGGTTCTGGTGCCGACCGGTGTCCAGACCCTTGCCACCCAGTTCTGGGCGTATCAGCAGAACCTCTCCTACGGCCAGGCCGCGCCCTTCGCGCTGGTGATCATCGCCATCGCCGCCGTGCCCAGCTACGTCCTCGCCCGTTACTTCGACCGCCGGCCCAGCCGGGCCGGCACCGGCTCGTGATGCCCGAGCCCGACGCTCCCGTGGCCACCGACCGCGGCGGGGCCGCCGGCGCGTCCGCCGCCCGCCCCGCTGCCCTCGACGGTCCCACGGCTCCCGAGGGCCTCACCGCCACCGACCTGCACAAGGCCTTCGGAGACCATGCCGTCCTCCGGGGCGTCGACCTCACCGTTCCGGACGGCGCCTTCGCGGCCGTCCTGGGGGCCTCCGGCAGTGGTAAGACGACCCTCCTCCGCATCCTCGCCGGCTTCGAGCGGCCCGACCGGGGGGTGGTGGCGGTGGGCGGCGTCATCCTCGATGACGACCATCACCACCTCCGCGCCGAGCGCCGCCGCATCGGTTACGTCCCCCAGGAGGGGAGCCTCTTCCCGCACCTGACGGTGGCGGGCAACGTCGGATTCGGACTGCGGGCGCGGGAGGGCCGAGAGGAGGAGATCGCCGAGCTGCTCGAGCGCGTCGGGCTCTCCGGCCTCGGGCATCGCTACCCCCATCAGCTCTCCGGGGGCCAGCAGCAGCGAGTGGCGCTGGCCCGAGCCCTGGCCGTCCGGCCGCGCATCGTCCTCCTCGACGAGCCCTTCGCCTCCCTGGACGCCGGCCTGCGGGCGACGGTCCGGGCCGACGTCCGGGCCGCGGTGCAGCGCTCTGGCGCCACCGCCGTGCTGGTCACCCACGACCAGGACGAGGCCCTTTCCATCGCCGATCTGGTGGCCGTGATCCGGGACGGCGTCGTCGCCCAGGTGGCCTCGCCCCGTGACCTCTACGGGTCCCCGGCCGACCCCGACCTGGCCGGCTTCGTGGGCGAGGCCAACCTGATCGAGGGCATCTCCTACGGCTCGACAGCCGAGACGCCCCTCGGCTGGCTGGAGCTCCGCGACGGGCACCGGCCCGCCCGCCAGCAGGTCACCGTGCTGGTGCGCCCGGAACAGCTTCGGGTGACCCCGTCCGAGGGGGGAGGCCCCGGGGTCGCTGCCCGGGTGGTCGAGACCGGCTTCCACGGCCACGACTCCCTTGTTCGGCTGGTCACGGAGGGTGCCGCCGCCTCGCCGATGGTCGCCCGGGTCGTCGGTGGCATGCGGCTCGCGCCCGGGGCCACGGTCACGATCAGGGTCGCGGGACCGGTCCACTGCTGGCTGCGGCCACCCGTCGGAGACGCCGGTCCGGAGGTGCCCGCAGCCGAGCCGGAGGGTGGGCGCGGCTGAGCCTGCAGGGAGCCCGGGGCCGCGTCGCGGCTCATTGGCACCTGCCGGCAGTTGCGGTCCTGGCACTCGATTCGCTAGAGTGTTAGCAGTCACCCGTCCCGAGTGCTAAAAGTGGAGGTCGCACCGTGGCCTTGAAGCTTCGCCCCCTGGCTGATCGCGTTGTCATCAAACCCGTCGAGCGTGAGGAAGTGACCAAGAGTGGCATCGTCCTCCCCGACACCGCCAAGGAGAAGCCCCAGGAGGGGATCATCGAGGCGGTCGGCAGCGGCAAGTACAACGAGCGCACCGGCGAGCGGATCAAGCTCGATGTCGCGGTCGGAGACCGGGTGATGTACGCGAAGTACGCCGGCAGCGAGGTCAAGATCGACGAGGTCGACTATCTGATCCTGTCTGAGAAGGACATCCTCGCTGTCGTCCAGGTCAAGGCCTGAGCCAGCGGCCGTCCCGTCGCCCGGCGTGATGGCGGCACTGTCCGCCCAGGGTCGCCCCGCCGTCGCCCGTCAAAGGAGCTGAGAGAGCATGCCTGCTAAGCAACTTCGATTCGACACCGAGGCGAGGCAGCTGCTCCGCCACGGCGTGGACGCGGTGGCCGATGCCGTCGCGGTGACGCTTGGCCCGCGCGGGCGTTCGGTGGTCCTCGACAAGAAGTTCGGACCGCCGCTTGTCACCACGGACGGGGTCACGATCGCCCGTGACCTCGACTTCAAGGACCACTTCGAGAACATGGGGGCCCAGCTCCTCCGCGAGGTCGCGGTCAAGACCAACGACCTCGCCGGGGACGGCACCACCACCGCCACCGTGCTGAGCCGGGCGATGATCGATGAGGGACTGCGCCTGCTCAGCGCCGGGGCCTTCCCGGTCGAGCTGCGCCAGGGGATGCTGGCCGCCGCCGCGGCCGCCGCCGGCGCGGTGCGGGCGCGCTCCCATCCCGTCGACACCAATGAGGACATCCGCCGCGTCGCCACCCTTAGCGCGGACGACGCGGAGATCGGTGAGATGCTCGCCGACGCGTTCGCCAAGGTGGGCAAGGAGGGCGTGGTCACCGTCGAATCCGCCGACGGCATCGAGACCACCGTGGAGGTGGTCGAGGGGATGCAGCTCGACCGCGGCTACGTATCCGCGTACCTGGTCACCGACCAGAAGGAGATGGTCGCCGAGCTGGACCACCCGGCCATCCTGATCACGGACGCGAAGATCAGCGCCGTGCGGGACCTGCTGCCGGTGCTCGAGCTGGTCGCCGGGGCCAAGCGGCCCCTGCTCATCGTGGCCGAGGACGTCACCGCCGAGGCCCTGGCCACCCTCGTCGTCAACCGCATGCGGGGCACTCTCACCGCGGTGGCGGTCAAGGCCCCCGGCTTCGGCGACCGGCGCAAGGCGATGCTCCAGGACCTGGCGGTCCTCACCGGGGCCAGCCTGGTCAGCGAAGAGCTGGGAATCCGCCTGGACGGGGTCACTCCCCAGCAGCTCGGAACCGCCGACCGCGTGACCGTGACCAAGGACGACACCACGGTGGTGGGTGGGGGTGGCGATCGCAAGGCCATTGACGCGCGCTGCGAGGAGATCCGCCAGCAGATCGAGGAGACCGACTCCGATTGGGACCGGGAGAAGCTGCAGGAGCGGCTGGCCCGGTTGGTCGGAGGGGTTGCCCAGATCAAGGTGGGGGCCGCCACGGAGGTGGCGATGAAGGAGCGCAAGGGGCGTGTCGACGACGCCCTCCACGCCACCCGTGCCGCCCTCGAAGAGGGCTGCGTCGCCGGCGGCGGTGTCACCCTGATCCGGGCACGCGACGCCATCGATGCTCTCACGCTGGAGGGAGACGCCCTGGCCGGGGCGCGCGTCGTCCGCCAAGCGCTCTCCGCGCCGCTCAAGCAGATCGCGGCCAACGGCGGGCTGGAGGGGGCGGTCGTGGTCAACAAGGTCGCCGAGCTGACCGGTGACGACGGCTTTGACGTCGTGACCGAGGAGTACGGAAACCTCGTCGAGCGCGGGATCATCGACCCCACCAAGGTCGTGATCGCGGCCCTCACGTCTGCCGTCTCGATCGCCACCATGATCATGACCACCGAGGCCCTGGTTGCAGATGCCCCCGAGCCCGAGGACGAGGACGAGGAGGGATCCGGCCACTCCCACGGTGGTGGTGGCGGCGGTTTCGGTGGCGGCGGCTTCGGCGGCGGTGGCGGCTTCGGCGGCGACGACGACATGGACTTCTGAGTCGGGGCTGGTCGCGGGCGGCTCAGCCGACGCTCGCCGGCTGGAGGCGTTGGGTGAGCGCCTCAACTGCCCGGCGTCGCCCTCCGCATCCTCAGCCCGGCGGTGAGGTGGCGCGCAGCACGCAGAACTCGTTGTCCTCGGGATCCGCCATCACCATCCAGGTCACCGCCCCTTGGCCGATGTCCTTCTCGCGCGCTCCCAGCCCGATGAGGCGCTCCACCTCTCGCCGCTGGTCGTCGGGACGGAGGTCGAGGTGGACCCGGTTCTTCTCGACCTTGGCGTCGGGCACCTGGACGAAGAGGATGTCGGGTGAGCCCTCGCTGACCTCCAGCCACCGGTCGCCGTCCTCATCAACTTGCAGCGGCAGGCCGAGTGCGGCGCTCCAGAACTGGCCAACTCGCTCGGGGTCTCGGCAGTCGATGACGACACATTCCCAACGCAGTGACATAGCGCGAGTCTAGCCGTCGGTCCCGGCACCCACCGATGGCCTGAGATCTTCTGCGCCACGCGAGTCATGGAACCCTCTCCCGGGTGGTGAGGTGCGGAGCGTCGGCGAGGAGCGCTTGGAGGGCGGCGGTGTAATCCTCGAAGGCCCGCCGGCCCGTACGGACGAGGGAGATGTAGGTCACCGGTGTGCGATGCTGGTAGGTCTTCTCCACTCTGACGTACCCCGCCGCCTCCAGCTTCCGAAGATGGGTTGAGAGGTTCCCCGCCGTCATGCCGACGAGCTGCTGCAGGCGGGGAAACGAGACCTGGTCCTCCTCGCCGAGTGCAGCCAGCGCGACGACCACGCGCAGGCGGGGCTGAGCATGGATGACGGGGTCGAGGCTGGGCAGGTCACGAAGTGCGTCGGGAGCCGGATCGGGACTCACGCTCCCGACCGTCCCGGCAGCCGCCGCAGTACGAGAAGGATCGCCACGGCGATCAGGCCGCCGCCACCGGCGAGGGAGAGCACCGCAAAATTCCCCGGTGTGCCGGCGAAGGTGCTCGCGGCGCCAACCATGACCGTCCAGGCGCCGAGCAGGTAGAGGAGGCGATCCTGCCAGAGGGCCCCACCGGCGACGTACAGCACGCCGCCCACGAGGACCGCGAGTCCAGGCCAAAGGCGGGCCAGAAGAGCAGGCGGCAGTCCCTGCACCGCGAGCCCCAGGATGAGGAAAAAGAGCGCGGCGTAGACGAGCCCCCAGCTCCACCCGTACCAGAGGGCGACCCGGCGCGACGGACCGATGATGCCGCGCCCAGGGTGAACCGTCTCGACCGTCGAGATCACTCCCGCCGCCGCGGAGGCGACGCCCAGGATGAGATAGGCGACCCAGGCGGGAAACGCCGCGCGGGGCGTCGACGACGAGGCCAGACAGCAGGCGCCGAACCCGAGAAGCCATGCCACGCCCCAGCCTGCTAGGGCAAGCTCGGGGGTGCCGAAGAGGCGCCGGGCCGCCTCGCGCCTCCAGCTGTGAATCAACTCGAGCGATGCCTGCGGGGAGTTCGCCTGATCCCTGTCCGGCTCGGGGTCTGCGATCCCCGCAATATCTCCATGTACCAGCACGCCATCTCCTTCAGAGTAGTTTGTATGTCAAATAACTCTGTGAATACTACCTCGTGCGACCGTGGCTGGCAAGCGCGGGGATCTGGGATCGCAAGCTGGAAGCCCGCCCGCGCATCGACGCGCGCTATCAGCCGAGGCTCGACCCGCGCACGCGGCTTGCCGGGTAGAGTTGCCCGCGTGCTGACCCTGGAGACCCCCCGGCTCATCTTCGTCTCGACTCCCACCTCGGTGATCCGCACGCGGCTCACCCTCTCGGACTTCCTGGCCGAGGTCGTGGTCGGTCCCTGCGAGACCGCCGGCCCGGACGGACGTCTCACCATCCACTTCCCCGAGGAGTGGCCGGGGGAAGACGCCCTCCAGATGTTCCCCATCTGGGTCGCCCGCCGGGAGCGGTCCCCCGATCCGGGGCCGTGGTGTGACGGGGTGGTCGTCCGCCGTGAGGACCGCCTTGCGGTGGGGAGCATGGGGTTCAAGTCGCCCCCGGACGCGACCGGCGCCGTCGAGATCGGCTACGCGGTCAACCGCTCCCTCTGGGGTCGCGGCTACGCGACCGAGACGGTGGAGGCCATCGCGGCCTGGGCTCTGACCCAGCCGGAGGTGCGTCGGGTGACCGCCGAATGCCTGCAGAGAAACCCCGCCTCGGCGCGGGTACTGGAGAAGAGCGGCTTCCAGCGGGTGGGCCGGCGCAGCACCGTGGAGGGCGACCTGCTGCTCTGGGAGTCCCGGGCGTCGGCGGTTGACCGGCCCCCTGATGGGGCCCTGCCACGATCTGTTCAACGGACCCCCGGGGCGGAACACTAGATGTGCGGCATCTGCGGCTTCACCGGCCGCCGCGACCCCGCTCTGCTCCGAGCCATGGCCGCGTCGATCCGGCATCGCGGCCCCGACGACGACGGCTTCTTCGAGACCGATGGCGCCTCGCTCGGCTTTCGCCGGCTGGCCATCATCGACCTCGACACGGGCGCCCAGCCGATGTCGACGGACGGCGACCGCCTCCACATCGTCTTCAACGGCGAGGTGTACAACTACCGGGAGCTGCGCGCCGAGCTGGAGGCGGAGGGGCGGAGGTTCACCACCAAGAGCGACACCGAGGTCGCCCTGCAGGCCTACGCGCAGTGGGGCCCGGCAGCTTTTCAGCGGTTCAACGGCATGTGGGCGATCGCGCTCCTCGACCGCCGCGGCGCGCAGCCTGAGCTCGTCCTCTGCCGCGACCACTTCGGCATCAAGCCGCTCTTCTACGCGGAGCACGACGAGCGGGTGGTCTTCGCCTCGGAGATCAAGGCCATCCTCGAGGACCCGACCTTCCCGCGCACGGTCGACGAGCAGCAGCTGTACGAATACCTCCGTTTCGGCCTCTACGACCACAACGACCTCACCTTCTTCTCGGGCATCCGTCAGGTCGCGGCCGGCGCCTACGTCACCGTGGACTCCACCGGCACCACCCGGGAGACGCGCTACTGGACGCCGGTTATCAGCGAGGACGCGGACCCGGACCCGAAGGAGTTTCTCCGCCTCTTCACCCGCGCGGTCGAACGCCGCCTGGTCGCCGACGTGCCGGTGGGCACGTGCCTCTCGGGCGGCCTCGATTCCTCCTCCATCGTCTGCGTGATGGACCGGCTGCTCGCCCAGCACGTGCCCGACTCGGTCTCGCTGGGCGACCGTCTCAAGACCTTCTCGGCGGTCTTCCCCGGCGACCCCATCGACGAGCGGCGCTACGTCGAGGCGGTGCTGGCGGTCACCTCCGCCTACCCCACCTGGGTGCAGCCGACCTCGGAGGAGTGGCTCGCCGAGCTGGAGACCTGGGTCTGGCACGCCGAGGAGCCGATGATCACCACCGCCCCTTACGCGATGTGGTCGGTGATGCGCGCCGCCAGTGACAAGGTCACCGTCCTCCTCGACGGACAGGCGGGTGACGAGCTGCTCGGCGGCTACGTTCCCTACCAGTACGTCTACCTGCGCCAGTTGCTCCGTGAGCACCGCTACCGGGAGTTCGCGGTCGAGTCCGCGAAGGCGCGCGACACCGTCGGCCGGCTGGCCCGCCGCCGGCTCTGGGAGGGTCGGCACCAGGTCGACATCGGCTCCCTGCTGCGCCCCGGGTGGACGAGGGGCAAGAAGCGGCCCGACGACCCCCGCGTGCAGGACGACCTCAAGAAGCGGCTGCTCCAGGACCTCACCACCTTCTCGCTCCCCTCGCTGCTCCGCTACGAGGACCGCAACTCGATGGCCCACTCCATGGAGTCGCGGCTGCCCTTCCTCGACCAGGAGCTGGTGGAGTGGATCCTCCGGCTGCCCGCCTCGGCGATCGTCTCCGGGGGGTGGTCGCGACGCATCATGCGCGAGGCGATGCGCGGCATCTTGCCCGAGAAGATCCGCCAGCGGCGACGCAAGATCGGTTTCACCACGCCGGAGTTCCGCTGGTTCCGCCAGCAGCGGTCGGCGATCCAGTCGCTGATGCGGTCGCCCTCCTTCCAGTCGCGGCTTTATTGGGACGCGGACGCGGTCGCCGACGCATTCCGGGTCGCCTGCGTCGGGGGCAGCGAGGAGTCGCTCTTCTTCTGGCGCACGGTCAACGTCGAGCTCTGGCTGCGGGTGTACTTCGAGGGCGGCGCCCACGGCTCCGCGTCCGGCGCCACGCCGGGCAGCTCGTACGCCTTCACCGCTCATGGCGACCGGGCGGCGGGAGCGGCACTCGGCACCGAGAAACTCGTCGCCACCGCCCATCCCAACCCCGGCCGGCACCTGATCATCCGGCGCGACGGCCGGTCCTGGGCACGCATCCCGCTCCGCGCCGAGCTGGTGCGCAACCAGGATGACCTCGGCGACGCGGTGGGGGTGGCCCTGGAGAAGGCGCGGGCCTCTGGAATCGCCCTTGAGCCTGGCGACGTGGTCGCCATGAGCGAGAAGGTGGTCGCCATCACCCAGGGGCGCTCCTTCCCGATGGACGAGATCCGGGTCACCCCGCTCGCCAGCCGGCTCTCCCGCTTCGTCAGCCGGGTCCCCATCGGCATCGGCTTGGGCAGGCCCCAGACCATGCAGCTGGCCCTGGAGGAGGCAGGGGCACCGCGCATCCTCTTCGCCGCCGCCTGCGCCGCGGTCACCCGCGCCTTCGGGGTCCGCGGCGTCTTTTATCGGGTGGCCGGGTCCCGGGTGTCCGCCATCGACGGCCCGACCGCCTACACCCTCCCCCCTTACAACACCCACGCGAGCAAGGCGCCCAGCGACCCGGACGGGGTCGCCGAGCGGATGAGCCGCACGCTCAGCGAGAAGGCCGGGGTCGACATCGCCGTCGCCGTCGTCGACACCAACGATCTCGCCGCCGACGTCCTCGGAGCGAGCGCGGGGATCGACCGCACCACGGTCAGCCGGGTGCTCGTCGACAACCCGATGGGCCAGACGGGAGAGCAGACGCCCTTCTGCATCCTCCGGCGGCTGGCGTAGCACGATGTCGGATTCGCACCGACGGATTCTCACATGGGCTCAGGAAACGTGACCAGGACGCGACCTGTCCGTACTCTGTGACACGAGGGTCACGGTTACTCTGATCGCGCCAATGTTCGAGTCTGGGCCGCTCCACCTTGCGACGCGGTACGCGCCTGCTTCGCAGCGGCCTGACCGCTTCGCCGTCCGAGGCGTGACCGCCGCGTGGACAGCCGGCGCCGGCATCCTGATCGTCGTCGGGATGTGGCTCCAGCACTCCCGGCTGGACCTCGCCTCGGTCGTCCCCCTGGTCCTCCTCGCAGCAGCCGCCCTCGCACTCGCGCTGCCTCTGGAGCGCGTCCCTCACACCGGTCAGGCGGTGGCGGCGTGCTGCGCCATCGTCCTAGTCCTGAGCGTCGAGCTGATCTTCCGGATCCGGGCGGTGGACGTCCTCGCCCTGGTGACCCTCCCCCTCGCCTTGCTGGCCCTCCGCCACGGTGGCAGGGACCTTGGCATCGGCATCGGCCTGGCCCTCGCCGACGGCTTGATCTCGCTGGCGGTCGTCCGCGACCCCTACATGGTGGTGGCCACGCTCGCCGCGATCGTCGCCGCCGTCATCGTCAAGGCACTGAGCGGTCATGGCGCCGACCGGGCACGATTCGACTCGGTCGCGTACACGGATTTCCTCACCAACTGTCCCAATCTCCGGGCTCTCCACGCCGAGCTCCCGCACCGGCTGGAGGCGGCGCAGCGCCGGGAGACCTCGCTGGCCGTCGCCGTCATCGACCTCGATAGGTTCGGCTCCTTCAACGAGGACTGGGGTCACACCGCCGGGGACCGGCTGCTCACCGACGTGGCCACCGTCCTCCGCTTCACCCAGCGGGGCGACCCCGATGCCCCCGGCCTCTCCTTCCTCGCCCGGATCGGCAGTGACGAGTTCGCCGTCGTCCTGGAGCGCCTGACCACGACGGGTGTCGCCGACGTCATCCGCGACGTGGAGAGCGACCTCCCCGCCGGCTGCACGGTCAGCGTGGGGATCGCCTTTTGGGATCGCCGGGAAACCGCGTACGACCTTATGAACCGCGCCCTCCGCGCCCTCTCCGCCGC
>PLNE01000014.1 GCA_003141695.1 Candidatus Dormiibacterota bacterium | reverse complement strand
ACCATGTTGCCCTTACCGCCGAGGAGGCTCACCCCGCCGATCACCGCGGCGGCAAAGACGGTGAAGATGATCCCCTCTTGGTAACCCTGCTGGCCGGTCACCGCAGAGACACGGCCTGCCTCCATGAGCCCTCCTATGGCGGCGAACACGCTTCCGGCTACATACACCCCGATTTTGACGCGGTCGACATTGATCCCGGCGGCCCGTGCGGCTTCCGCGTTACCTCCGACGGCAGAAATGGCTCGGCCACCCCGGTGGTAACGCAGGAACAGGCCCACGGCGACGAAGATCACCACAGTGACGATGAGCGAGACCGGGATCTGGCCGAAGTAGGCCGAACCGAGATAGGAGAACGCTGGGGGCAGGGCGAACACGGTCTGCGCCTTGACGATGCCGTTCTGCAAACCGGCCAACACGATGGTCATGCCGAGGGTGATGATGAAGCCGTTGAGACGTGCTTTCACGATGAGCAGGCCGTTAACTAAACCGACGCAGGCGCCCACAGCAAGAAGCACCAGGATCCCTACATAGGGACTCCAGTCGGTACCGGCTCCGTACGCTAAGACCGGCACGATCAGCCAGGCTGCCACCATCGGTGCCAGACCGTAGGTCCCCTCCAAGGACAGGTCCATCCCGCCTATGAGGAGTATGAGGGCCTCCCCGACCACGACGACGCCGAGAGCCGAGGCCTGCAGGCCAATGCCGGAGAAGTTCGACACCGACAGGAAGACAGGGCTCACAACGCTGCCGACGATGATGAGGACCACCACGACGGGGAGGAGGGCCACCTCCCTCACCAAGGACACGGCCCGCGCCTGGCGGCTCATTTGCTGCAGCGCAACCTCTGCGGCGACCCTGCCGCTAGCCCCCGCCCCCGGCTCCACTACCATAGGCGGGCTGGTTTCCTTCACGTTGCTGACCTGCGTCACGCTGTCTCCTTCTCGTTTGTTACGAGGCCTTCTATTGCTGCAATAACGGCTTCCCGGTCGAAAGGCGGCTCTGTGAACTCGGCAACGATCTCGCCACCGCTAAGCACCAACACTCGATCGCAGATGGCCAGGTCGTCTAGGTCATCGGTGGCCAACAGGACGGCGGTCCNNGAAGAGAGCGCCTCGAGCAGTGCTGTCTTGGAGGCGACGTCAACTCCCCTGGTCGGTGCGATGGCGACCACCACCTTGGGAGCCGTGGCCAGGGCCCGTGCCACCGTGACCTTCTGCTGGTTGCCACCGGACAGCTCGCCAACCGGCTGGGATAGCCCAGCCGAAACGATCGACAGCCGCTCTGCCAACGGACGGGCGGCGGCGGCCTTCCTCCGGGGTGTGACCACCCCCAAGAAGCTCGCCAGCTTGCCGACGATCGTCATAGTGGAGTTCTCGGCCACGCTCAGGAGACGCACGAAGCCCTCTGCCCGACGGTCCTCGGGAACGAAGCCGACGCCCGTCTTCAGCGCCTTGTCCGGCCTTCCTGGTACGAGACGGATCCCCTCGACCTCGATCTTGCCCGACTCCCAGGCCTGGGCGCCGGCTACCGCCCGAGCCAGCGTTGCCACGCCGGCGCCGAGAAGGCCCGCCAGGCCGACCCGCTCGCCGTGGCGTACCTCAAGCGACACATCGCGGACGGCACCCCGGGCAGAGCTCGCCGAGAGGTGCTCGACCACTAAGCAGGGCTGGCCCTGGTCGCGATGCCCGGGGACTTCGTCACCACCGTGAGTCGGTTGTAACATGCCGGCCGCAGCAGCCGCGGTCGGGCCGACCATCGCGGCAACGAGCTCCTCCTTGGACAGCTCAGCGGTTCCTTGCAGGAGGACCAGCTCGCCGTCGCGGAGGACGGCCACGTCATCGCACACCTCGAAGACTTCCTCCAGGTGATGGGATATGTAAAGGACCGCCACTCCGCTGGCCACCAGCGCCCGGATCCGCTCGAACAGCCTACGGATCTCGGCGCGCTCCAGCGCCGCGGTGGGCTCGTCCAAGAACAGGCAACGCCTCCCCGCGGCCAGCGCCCTCGCGATCTCCACTAGCTGGCGTTGCTCAACGGTGAGGCTCGAGCACGGCGCGGCGGCGTTGACGTCGTTGAAGCCCCACTCGGCGAGCACCCGGCGAGTCTCAACCCGCATGGTCTTCCAGTCCACGAACCCCGAACGCCCCGGCTGGCAGTTCAAAAAGACATTCTCCGCCACGGTGAGCTGCGGGACCACCATCGAGTGCTGGAAGACGGTGGCAACCCGGTTGCGCCAAGCCTGGACGTCCCCGAGGGTCGGGGCCCGCTCACCGTCGAAGCGCACCTGCCCCTTGTCGGCCCCGTATATCCCCGACATGATCGAGACGAGGGTCGACTTACCCGCTCCGTTACGGCCCACCAAGCCCAGGCAGCTTCCGGAGTGCAGTGCCAAGCTGACCCCGCGGAGCGCCAGCGTGCTCCCGAACTGCTTGTCGATGCCGATTGCCTCCGCGGCTGGGACGTCCCAGCCCATTGACGGTTGTTCAGGGTTCTCGACCACGACTCTTGCCCTCCGCTGATCTTGGCTTTGCTCTCGGTCCCTCACCGGCGCTGCCGGTTCGACGAGGCTCTCGTGGAACTGTCGCCAACGCTGGTGGGCCCCGATCGAGGGCCCACCAGCTTGGCTCTAACCGGCCCCCACTTCACGCGCCCAGAGGCTACGGAAGGTTAGGGGCCGCCTGGCGGCTTAAGCTGGGCCGGCGCAAACTCCGCCGTGAGCTTTTCCGTAGACATTGCCCCACAAGTTGGGGTTGGTCACCGGCGTTGTGGTGATTTCGGACGGTGAGCCGCCCGCCGGCTTGATCGAAAGGTGCTCGACGCTCTTGGTCACGAAGGGAGCGACGACCGGGTCTCCCAGGTTGGAGTCACCCTTGTAGCTGACCATCGCCAACTTAGGAGCACCGCCTCCGGGCATGCCAGCCTTGAGCACCACGCCATCGGCCGCATCGATCGCGTACTTGAGCG
>PLNE01000159.1 GCA_003141695.1 Candidatus Dormiibacterota bacterium | reverse complement strand
TCGTCTGGGCCTGGAGGCCGCCGTCCTGGAGGTGCAGCTCCACGACCTCGCCGGGCGCGACAATGATCACCACTCCGGACTTGGGCGGGTTGAGCACCGTGAGCGCGCTCTTGCCGGGCTCCTCGGCGAAGAGGTCGACGTCGATCGCCCCCTTGGCTCCGGCGATCCTCTCGCGGCTTTCGAGCAGAAGCCGCAGCTTGCGCACGTTCTTCTGGGCGATCACGTTCTGCGGGTTGATCTGGAGCGCCTGCGAATACGCATCGAGGGCAGCCTGATGCTCGCCGAGCTCGGTCAGCGCCTTGCCGATCCTGTTAAACGTCTCCTCGACGCCTCCGTGCCGCTCGACCAGGGCGCGGTTGATGGCGACGGCGTCCTGCCATCTGCTCTCCAGGGCCGCCTGGATGGCCTCTTCCACGTACAGGGTGCGCGGCTTGACACGTTCGGCTTCAGCCACTCACGAACTCCCTCAGGGTCGACTCGATCATTCAGCCCGCTGCCGGATTGGCTTTGGCGATAGGCGGGGTCCGCTATGATACCGGCTCAGTGCGGCGCATCTGTTCGACAGGATTCTCCACCCCCGCTCCGGCTCAGGTCGATCTATGACGCGGGTCATCGCCATCGCCAACCAGAAGGGCGGCGTGGGCAAGACCACCACCGCAGTCAACCTGGCCGCCGCCCTCGCCGAGGCAGGCGCCCGGGTGCTGGCTGTCGATCTCGATCCCCAGGGCCACCTGACCATCAACATGGGCGTGCGCCGGCCAGATGAGCTGGAGGTGACCGTCTACAACATCCTCACCGAGCCGGCCACCACCGCCGCCGAAGCCCGGCTGCGCTCGGAGCCGATCGGTCTGGACTTCCTGCCCTCCAACATCGAGCTCTCGGGCGCGGAGCTGCAGCTCGTCACCGAGTTTGGCCGGGAGTCGGTGCTCCAGGAGAAGCTCACCCCCCTGCTGCCCGAGTTCGACTACGCGATCATCGACTGCCCCCCCTCGCTGGGCCTCCTCTGCGTCAATGCCCTGGTGGTCGCCACCGAGGTGATCATCCCCCTCCAGTGCGAGTACTTCGGAATGAAGGGGATGCAGCAGCTCCAGAAGACCATCGACCGGGTCCGGGCAAAGCTCAACCCTCAGTTGAGCATCTCCGGCATCCTGCCGACCATCTACAAGCCGCGGACCCTCCACAGCCAGGAGGTCCTCGAGCTGGTCAAGGAGCGCTACGGCAGCGAGGTCTTCGACGTTCGGGTGGACGCCTCCATCCGCTTTGCCGAGACGCCGCTGGCGGGGCTCTCCATCCTGCAGTACGCCCCCGAGTCACCGGGCGCCAAGGCGTACCGCGCCCTTGCCCGCATCGTCATGGCTCAGGGTGCCGAGACGCCCGCCCCGGAGGAGGCGGCGGTGCCGGCACAGCCCAGGGCGCGGGCGGGGCGCCCGTGATGCCCGGGTTCCGCCGCGCTCAGCTGCGCGGATCGGACGAACTGTTCCGCAGCACCGAGGAGCCCGCCCCGGCCGTGCCCTCCCTGCCTGAGCCGCCGGTCCACCCGGTTCCCACCGCGCCCACCCACAACCTCCGATCGGTTCGCCTGAGCGAGGAGGACATCCAGCTCCTGGCGGAGGCCGTCCAGCACCTCAAGTTCCCGGGAAAGCCGCCCGCTCGTCCGTCGATCGGCGACTTCGAGCGCCTCGAGGCCCTGCGGCAGAAACTGCTCCGGATCCTCTGACCCCGGGAGCGGACCCCCTTCCCAGCCGGGGTACCGCCTGGTACTTTTGCTCCGAGTCCGCGCCGGATGCGGTGGGCGGCGAAGGTAGGGAGAAAGAGACATGAGACCTTTGCGTGGATCTGCGCTTGCCCAGATGGTGGCCGCAGGCGGGATGGCCCTGTTGGGAGGAGGGGCGGCGGCGGCGGCGGTTCCGGCTGCCGTGGCCGCGGTGCGGCTGATACCCGACTCGACGGGGCATGTGCTGTTCGCCAGCAATCTCGCCCAGCCGCCGACCACCGCCGAGTGTGAGACGGACTTCGGCATCGCCTGCTACCAGCCCTTCCAGCTGCGGCGCGCCTACGACCTCCAGCCGCTCTACAACCAGGGCATCAACGGCCGCGGCGAGACCATCGTCATCGTCGACGCGTTCGGTTCGCCGACCATCCAGAGCGACCTGGCGACCTTTGACCAGGCGTTCAACCTGCCACCGCCACCCTCGTTCCAGGTGATCCAGCCGGTGGGCCCGGTGCCGTCTTGCACCGCCGACCCCTTCGGCGCCAGCGACTGCTACGGGTGGGGCACCGAGACCAGCCTGGACGTGGAGTGGGCGCACTCCATGGCCCCGGACGCCAACATCCTGCTGGTCGAGGCCCCCAGCTCGGAGACCGAGGGGCTGCAGGGCTTCCCTGACATTGTCGCCGCCGAGAACTACGTGGTCGACCACCACCTCGGCCAGGTGATCACCCAGAGCTTCGGCGCCACCGAGCAGACCTTCAGCCCGGGCCAGCTCACCCCGTACAGCCAGCTGCGCAGCGCCTACGAGAACGCGGAGGCGAACGGGATCACCGTGCTGGCCGCGAGCGGTGACCAGGGAGCCACCGACTACCTGGGCAACTCCACCTGCTGCTACTCGACCCGCGCTATCGACTGGCCCAGCTCCGACCCGCTGGTGACCGCCGTGGGCGGCACCCAGCTCCACATCAGCGACTACGGGTACGTGACCGCCCCGGCCAACGTCTGGAACGACTCCAGCACGACCGTCGGAGTCCCGGGACCCGCCTACACCTGGGGAGCCAGCGGCGGCGGGCTCTCGACCGTCTTCTCGCGGCCGGACTTCCAGAACAGGGTCGCCAACATCGTCGGAAATAGCCGTGGAACCCCTGACATCGCGATGAGTGCCGCGGTCAACGGGGCCGTCGACTTCTACCAGGCGACGCAGGTCTACGGCGGCGTGACCTACAGCGGCGGCTGGGGCATCGTGGGCGGTACCAGCGAGGCCTCCCCGCTCTTCTCCGGCATCGTGGCCCTCGCCGACCAGTACGCCGGCCACAGCCTCGGCTACCTCAACCCCGAGCTGTACAACCTCGCCGAGCAGGGCGGCTACTACAACGGGATCGTGCCGATCACGCAGGGCACCAACACCTACACCTTCTGCATCGCGGCCGACGTCGAAAGCAACGGGGCGTGCGCGAGCAGCAGTGACCTGGTGACCGTCCCCGGCTTCAACGCCGACGGCTACTACAACGACGCAACCGGTTGGGGCACGGTGGACGCCGCCCGATTCGTCCCGGCTCTCGCCCGGAGCGCCGGTCGCCACTTCTGACCTGACCCGGGTACTCGACGGCACCGGGGCGGCCGCCCTCGCGGCGGCCGCCTCCGCCGTCCCCCGGGTGCGGAGGGGCGGCGGAAGAGGTTGCTGCCCCCGCCGGTCTGCTAGCTTGCCGGGGATGGTCATCGGAACCCTCGTGATCCGCCTCCAGGTCCCGGGGAGCGAATCCCTCAAGGACAAACGGCAGGTGGTGCGCTCGCTGGTCGCCCGCGTTCGCCGCACCTTCGAGGTCGCGATCGCCGAGGTGGGCGACCAGGACCTCTGGCAGGCGGTGGAGCTGGGGGTGGCCTGCGTCTCCAACGACGCCCGCCACGCCGACGAGGTCTGCCAGAAGGTGCTCAATTTCGTCGGCGAGGACGGGGAGGCGCTCCTCGTCGACTCCAGGTTCGAGATCGTGCGCCTGTGAACACGGGACCCGGGGCGGCCCGGAGGCTGACCCTCGCCGGCCCGGCAGGCCGCTGGCTCCTGCTCGCGACCGTGCTCGGTTCGGGGATGGCCCTCCTCGACACGACGATGGTCATCGTCGCTCTTCCCGCCATCGCGCGCACCCTGGGCGGAGGCCTCTCCACGCAGCAATGGGTGCTCGACGCCTACCTGATCACGCTCGCCGGGTTGGTGCTCCTGGGTGGCGCTCTGGGTGATGTGGCCGGCCACGGCCGGGTCTTCATGACCGGCGCGGTGGCGTTCGGGGTGACCTCCGCCGTCTGTGGAGTCGCTCCGAGCGGGGCCGTCCTGGTGGTCGCCCGCCTGTTTCAGGGAGCCGCGGCCAGCCTCCTGGTTCCCGGGGCACTCGCCATCGTCTCGACGAGCTTCTCCGGCGAGGAGCGGGGACGCGCCATCGGGGCCTGGTCGGGGATCTCCGGCCTCGCCACCGTCGTCGGCCCGCTCCTCGGGGGACTGCTCGTGGACCACGCCGGCTGGAGATGGGTCTTCCTCATCAACATCCCGCTGGCAGCCGCCGCGGTCGCCGCCGCACTCCGCCACCTCCCCCACGAGGTTAGATCCACGACGCTCACGGCCGGCCTGGACCTGGGCGGTGCCCTGACCGCGACTGCCGGCCTGGGGTTGGTCGCCTGTGGCCTGATCGAGGCCCACCACATCGGAGCGGCGCTCACAGTCGGCGCGCTGGTCCTCGGTCTCGCGCTGCTCGTCACCTTCGGGGTCATCGAGTCCCGCCGAGAGCGGCCTCTGCTGCCGCTCTCGCTCTTTGCCGTCCGGGGGTATGCGGTGGCCAACCTGACCACCCTCCTCGTCTACGGCGCCCTGAGCGCCGCCCTCTTCCTGGTGGTTCTCGAGTTGCAGCAGGTGACCGGCTACAGCGCCCTGGCCTCCGGAGCGGCGATCTTCCCCATCACGCTGCTGCTGTTTCTCCTCTCCCCGCGACTGGGAGGGCTGGTCAGCAAGATGGGCACCCGCCGGCTGGTCACCCTGGGTCCGATCGTCGCCGCGCTCGGTCTGCTGCTCTTCCTCAGGGTGTCGGCTCCGGCCTCCTACCTGACGGTGGTGCTCCCCGCCGCCGTGATCTTCGGCGCAGGCCTCGCCCTCACCGCCGCGCCGCTCACCACCGCCCTGCTGGGAGCGGTGCCCTCGACGCGTGCGGGGATCGCCTCCGGGGTCAACAACGCGGTCACCCGGGTGGCGGGTCTCATCGCGGTGGCCGCCGTGCCCCTCGCGGCCGGGCTCTCCGGGGCGGCCGACGCGGGGGCAAACGGGTTCACCAGCGGTTTCCACCACGCCATGCTGATCTCCGCCGTCCTCTGCCTCCTGGGCGGAGCAGTCTCCTTCGTGGGCCTCCGGCCACCCCGGCACCCCGCACCGGCGAGCGAAGCGGCACCCGAGTGACCGTCGGAGAGAGAATGCCGGCGCCGGGCCCCAGCCCGGCAACCCTGGCGGCAGCCTTCAGCGCCCACGTGGGCCTCACCCTCGATCCCTTCCAGCTCGAGGCGATCGAGAAGCTGGAACGCTCGCGGGGTGTGCTGGTCAGCGCCCCCACGTCGAGCGGCAAGACGCTCATCGCCGAATACGCGATCTGGCGCTGCCTGGCCGCGCCGGCTAGCCTCCGCAAGGATGCGGAGGCGCCCCACCGGGTGATCTACACCACCCCACTGAAGGCACTCTCCAACCAGAAGTTCCGCGACCTCGGGGCGCGGTATGGCGAGCAGAACGTCGGCCTGGTCACCGGCGAGCACACGGTCAATGAGTCCGCCTCGGTGGTGGTGATGACGACCGAGATCCTCCGCAACATCCTCTACGACGAGCCGGAGCGTGTCGCCACCGTCGGCGACCTCATCCTCGACGAGATCCATTACATCGACGACTACCCGCGGGGCACGGTGTGGGAGGAGGTGATCATCGAGGCTCCGCGCCACATCCGGATCACCGGCCTCTCCGCNNGAGCTGTGGCTCTGCCTCGACAACCAGCTCTGGCCACTCTTCGATGAGCGCGGCCAGGTGGCCCGCAGGACTCTGGAGCAAGCCCAGAACCTGAGCGTCGGCGACCTGCGCCTGCGCTACGCGCGCCGCGCCCCGGAGAACGACCTGCTCCAGGTCGTCGATCGCCTGCGCGCCAACGGGATGCTGCCGGCGATCTACTTCATCTTCTCCCGCCGCGGCTGCCGCGAGGCGCTCTCCCGCTGCGCGGTGCACGGACTCGACCTCACCGAGCCTGCCGAGAAGTCGGCCGTCGACACCGAGATGGCGCGTCGCATCCAGGGCATCGCGGACGACGACGAGCGGCGGGTGTTCGTCGACGCCGTCGACACCAAACTCCTGCGCCGCGGGATCGCCATGCACCATGCGGGCATGCTCCCGTACGCGAAGGAGACTGTTGAGACCCTCTTCCAGCGGGGGCTGATCAAGGTCGTGTTCGCCACCGAAACCCTTTCGCTCGGCTTGAACATGCCGGCCCGAGCCTGTGTCGTCTCCTCTTTCACCAAGTTCGACGGCACCGGGTTTCATGCACTGACCTCGACCGAGCTGACCCAGCTGATGGGGCGAGCCGGGCGACGCGGCATCGACACCCTGGGGCACGGCGTCATCCTCAAGGAGTCGGACGTCGATGTCCGCGACATCTATGGCGCCGCCATCGGCGGTGAGATGAGCGTCGAATCGAAGTTCGCGCCCACCTATACGATGGTTCTCGCACTGCTCAAGACGCGCACCCTGGAGCGAGCCGAGGAGCTGCTCGACCGATCCTTCGGGCAGTACCAGGCCCTGCAGCGGAGCGAGCACTGGGTGCACCGCAAGTCCAACCTTGAGGAGCTGCGCATCGACCTGGGCCGGCGGGCCTTCCGCCATCCCAGGCAGGCGTGCACCGAGACGACCCTCACCCGTCATCTGCGTGTAGCCGCCCAGGTGGAGGTCATGGAGACGGAGGTGCGGCGCGCCCAGCGCCAGCACTGGCGGGACAGCCGGGCGGGACGCTACGGAGGGCGGGCCGCCGACCCGGGGGGGAAGTTCGAGACGATGCGGCGCTCGCTGAAGGGGACGCGGGCGCGGCTCGAGGAGAGTCCCTGCACAGGCTGCCCCTACCTGAGCGAGCATCGCAGTCACCGGAGGGAGAGCGAAGAGGTCGAGGAGACGCTCCGGCACGGCGAGGAGGAGCTGCGGTCTGCGCGTGGCCGCTACCGTCGCGAGTTCCGGGCACTGCGCGCGGTGCTCCGGGAGGGCGGCTTCCTCGAGAACGACCGGCCGACCGAGCTGGGCCTGCTGGCCGAGGCGCTCTTCGGCGAGAGCGCCCTGCTGGTCGCCGACGCGGTCCGGGCCGGCTGGCTGGAGGAGCTGACCCCGCCCGAGCTGGTGGGCACGCTCACCATGCTGGTGGCCGAGGACAGGGGAAGGGAGCGACCCCAACCCGCCCGTCGCCAGTGGCCGAGCCGCGGCGTCGAGCGGGGATACCGGCTGCTGCGCACCGATCTTCAGCGGCTCGCCGCGATCGAGGAGCACCACGGTGTCGCCACCCTCCGGCCGCTCTCCTTCGACTTCGTCGCGGCCGCGTACCAATGGGCCTCCGGGGTGGCGCTCGCCGAGATCGACGTCCCCCCGGGCGCCGACGTCGGAGACGTCGTGAAGGTGGTCAAGAACCTCTACTCCCTGCTGCGCCAGATGGAGCAGGCTCTGCGCGTGCACCCGTTCGCGCCCCGGGTCCGGCGGGCTCGCGAGGCGGTCGAGCGCGAGATGATCCGCCGGATCTGAAGGCCGTCAAGAGCGGCGCGATTGGTTCAGGACGTGCCCGGCGGGCTGGGCCGGCGTACCGTTGGGAACACGGACCCGAGGCCATGACCGACAGCGACCCCGCCGGTAACGAGGGAGAGCCCCCACCGCACCGGTTCGACCGATCCGCCTCCGGCGGCTTGGACGACGAAGCACGCCACCCGACCCAGCGGCTTCGCCGGGTCCTGGGCGAGACCCGAGGTCAGGGTGGGGAGCAGACCGCCGGGACGGCGCCACCGGAGGAGCTGCTCGAGTTCGAAACGCTCTCCGGGAGTGCGCCGGCCGCCCTCCAGGCCCGCTGGGCGCGGCGGATCACCCGCCGGACGGTGGTCACCGCGGTGGCCCTCGCCGCGCTGGTGGGGGCGGCGGCCGGCACCCTGGTGCTCTCACCCGGCCGGCGCCCGTCCCCGAGCACCGGCCTGGCCGCGCCCCTGGTGGCGGCGGCCCCGAGCCGGCCCTCGGCCCGCGATGACGCAGCGCTGGCCTATGACCCGGCTGAGCACGCCGTCATCCTGTTCGGCGGCCTCGTCCTCGGCAACACCCAGCTCAGCACGCTCTCCGACACCTGGAGCTGGGACGGCTCGCGGTGGACCGAGCTGAATCCCCCGGCCTCGCCGCCTGGTCTCAGTGGGGCACTGCTCGGGTACGACCCCGCCACCAAGCTCCTGGTGCTGACCGGCGGCGACACCGCCAACGCGGAGGGCAAGCTCGCGGGGGCCGACGGCACCTGGACCTGGGACGGCTCGGCGTGGTCGGCGCAGCCGGACGGCGACCTCCCCGCATCGGACGTACCCACTGACCTCGCCACCGACGACGCGACTGGGCAGCTCATCCTCGTCACCACCCGCGCCGGGTGCACGGGCGTCGACACCTGGCGATGGGGCGGTAACGCGTGGGTCCTGCTCAATCCCGTGACCTCCCCCGCTCCGGGGGTCGAAGACGCCCTCGCCTTCGACCCCCGGTCGGACAGCCTCGAGCTCTTCCCCTCCGCAGGTGGGTGCGCCGCAGTCGAACAGGCGGTCTCCGCCTCGCCGCCGGTGTGGTCGTGGGACGGAAACACCTGGAGCTTCGCCGCATCCCCGGGCAAGACCGAGCTGACCGGGTCGTGGGAGTTGACGACCTCGTCCGCTGGAGCGCTGGTGGTCACGCCCGAGGGCACCTACCTATGGAGTGGCGGGAGCGGCGGGCGATGGAGCAAGGTCTCTTCGAGTCCGGTCGACGGGGACTCGTCGATCGCCTACGACGCCGCTGACGGGCAGGTCGTGCTCTTCAGCGGCATCTGCTCGACCTGCAATGGCAGCGCGGCTCCGGACACGTGGACCTGGGCGGGGAGCTGGACGCTCCGCGCCGCGACGCAGCCCTCGGCCCCGACGCCCAGGCCGTAGGAGGGGCTGGTGGCGCTGATCGAGGTATCTCCTCAGGGCGGCTCGGCGTTCAGCGTGCACGTTGACGGACGGACCTTCGCGGTGACCGTGGCAGAGGCGCTCCCGGGAGAGCTGGGTGCTCCCGACCCGGTGTCGCTGGTGCGCGGCTCCTTCGAGTTCCTGCTGGAGAGGGAGCCGGCCAGCTCGATCCTTCCCCGATTTGACCTGGGCGTGATCGAGCGCTACTTCCCTGGGTGGCGCGAGGAGATGCGGCGCCGCTGGCGCTGACCGCAAGGACCCGGGCGCACCGCGCGCGTCCTGGTCAGGGGACGGCGTCGACGGCCTGCTGCAGCCAGCGGGCGATCACCCCGCGGCGCAGCGGCTCGCTCTGTCGCAGCCACCCCTGCGCATCCTCGGGCAGAGGGATCTGGCGCGACCAGGCCTCGAGGAGCTGGGCGTCCATCTCGATGTGGAATTGAAAGCCGTAGGCGCGTCCCAGCCGGAAGGCTTGGTTGACGTATGCGTGGCTGCTCGCGAGGTGGCACGAGCCGCGGGGCAGATCAAAGGTGTCGCCATGCCAGTGAAGCACGGGGAGCACCGGACCGCTGCCGGCGAAGACCGGATCGTCGCGCCCCGACCCCGTGAGCGTGACCGCCCCGAGGCCGAGCTCCTGCCCATGCTCCCCCGGCTTCACCACGGCTCCGCAGGCGAAGGCGAGCAACTGTGCACCCAGGCAGACACCGAGGATGGGCAGTCCGAGGGTCACCGCGTCGTGGAGCAGCGCAACCTCGTCGCGGAGCCGCTGGTCTGGCGCGTACACGGCCTGGGGACCGCCCATCGCGACCAGAAGCGGCATCCGGTCGAGGTTGGGAAGCGGATCGCCGGTCCCGACCCGGAGCACCTCCAGACCGATGCCGGCTGCCATCTCCCCGATCAGACCCGGCCCCTCGCCCTCGGCATGCTCGATGACGACCAGCAGAGGCGGGCGCGCGAACTCCCCCGCGCTGGCCGTCATTCCTCGCGAACCATCGCCTCAGGGACGGAGACCACCCGATAGGGGAGGTCGGTGATGTCGTAGTAGCGGACCTGCTTGTGGAGGCGCTTGGCGATCCCGATCTGGACCTTCACGCCGAGCGAGATGCTGCCGAAGACCCACATCTCATCCGACTTGACGATCAGGTTGTTGAAGGCTTCGCGGACCGTCTCCTTGGGAACGGTGTGCAGCAGGTAGTAGTCGAAGAGCATGAAGGGGACGAGGGGAACGGCCCCCTCGTCGAGCACGAACTTACTGATGTGCTGGCGCCAGTAGAAGTTGCGATTGCTGATGGCGCAATAGACGACCCGCCGCGGCCGGCGCAGCACGCGCTCGGCCTGCTCCGCGGGAGAGGCCTTGGGTCGCGGTGTGAAGATCCGCTCGAGGATGTCCTCGGCGTCCTTGACCACCCCGCTGACGGTCGGCGTCGGAGTGGATTCGGTATCGGGCACGGGTGCGCCCTGGCCCTCACTATGCGGAAACAAAAACAGCGACCGATGATAGCATCGCCCGCTCATCCGGATTCCGACCAGTCGATCAGATGGGGCAGTCGCGACAGGGCATGGTCCAATTGCCGGGCGCGAGCGGGGTCGTTGAGCCAGCGGCTCTGCCCCGACGGGTGGGGCAGGGGGAGGAGCAGGGGGAGGACCCCCGGGACCTCTCCCGGCGCCTCGACCGCAGCTCCCGAGGCGTCGAAGAGCTGGCCCACCGCGTCGTCCAGGCGGTGGCCCGGAAGGAAGCGAGCCAGGGCGAGGCTGCCGATCGGCATCACCAGCTGCGGTGTGAGGAGGCTCAGGACCGCGTCCAGCCACCACGAGCAGAGGGCCACCTCCCGCGAGCTGGGCCGGCGGTCCCCGCGGCCGTCGGGTGTGCGCCCGGGGAAGCAGGTTGTCATCGACGTCATGTAGACGCGCCGCCGCACATCCGCCTCACCGGCAAAGCCGCCGCGCTCGAACCAGCGCATCAGCTGCCGGCCGGCGCGACCCGCGAAGGGCCGGGTGCAGTCGTTCTCCACCGGCCCCGGGGCCTGGCCGACGAGCAGGATGCGCTGTCCGGGGTGACCGCTGAAGACCGGCTTGGAGGCGGCGAGGTAGCCGGCATCCACGCAGCGGGTGCAGCGGCGCTGGGCATCCTGCAGGGACTGCAGGGTGGCCAGACCCGAGCGGGGGTGATCAGCGGCGGCCACGCCCATTCTCCTGCGCTCGGATGCGATGACCGGCCGGCTTCAGCGGGCGGTGGCCGGAGCCGATCGGGCGGTCGACCCCACGCTCCCCCGGGGGTATCATCGAGAGGCGGCCGCCCGTCATCGCCCACACCCCAGCCGGCGGACCGTATGGCGTGCGCAGTGGGACGTGATGCCTGACGACGACTACCGTCCGACCCACGAGCTCCCTCCGGATTCGCGGCCGACCAACGTGCCTCCGGAGTGGTGGGACCTTCTCGATCGCAACGATCTCCCCAAGGGCGACGGCGAACCCGCCCGCGGCCCTCGCCGCCGGAGGAACCGGGAGGAGGAGATGATCCACGGTCTTCCGGGTGGAAGCGCCCCGCGCTCTGCGCTGAGGTGGCGCTCATGGGTGACCAACGTCGCGCTCATCGCCGTCGCGGTGCTCCTGCTGGCGGTGGGCCTCGGCACCACCCCTTCGACGGGGGCTGGCGCAATCCTGCTTCTGTTGGGGATCCTGGCACTTCTGGCGCTGGTGGGCGTCCAGGTGGCCCGCCGCACGCACCGCCGGGGGTGATAGGGCGCCGGGCACTAGCATCTCCCCATGGACGTGGAGCCGCAGGGTCGGCGGCGTGGGCGGCGGCACCTGGACCCGGGGCCGGGGATGCGGCTCGGACGCCTGGCGGCCGACGCCGACGCGCTGTCGGCGCAGCGCAGGTTCACCAGGGCGGCTGAGGACACCGCGGCCGTGGCGTCCGGTGAAGACGCGGCGGCCGTCGAGCAGCTGGCGACCGCCCCGATCCGGGCCACGGGCCGGATCGTCAACTCCAGCAACGCCGTCTTCCTGCTCGAGCTGGACGCTCCCGACCCTCACAGCGCGGGACAGCCGATGCGCGCGATCTACAAGCCGACCCGCGGCGAGCGACCCCTCCACGACTTCGCCCGCAACACCCTCCACCTCCGCGAGCGCGCCGCCTACCTCCTGAGCGCGGCGGGTGCCATGGGCGTGGTGCCTCCCACGGCGCTGCGCGACGGACCGCACGGACCGGGGAGCGTGCAGCTCTACATCCACCCGGGAGAGGAACCGCTACCGCAGAGCGCAGCCCCCGACCTGGAGGCACAGCTCCACCGGCTCGCCGTCTTCGACGTCCTCGCCAACAACGCCGACCGCAAGCGTGCCCACCTCCTCGTGGACGGGACGGGACACGTCTGGGGGATCGACAACGCGCTCACCTTCCTCCCCTATCCACGCCAGCGGACGGTCCTCCTCGACCTGGGGGGGAGCGACCTCGAACCGGGCGACGCCGAGCTGGTGCGGCGGCTCCGGGATGGAGAGTCCCGCACGGCCCTCCGAGCCGCGCTGCGCCGGCTGCTCAGCGCCAGCGAGGTCGAAGCGTTCGAGGGGAGGTTGGAGGAGCTGGCCGACCAGCCGTGGTATCCGCGGCTGGACGATTGGGACGGCCGGCCCTTCGAATGGTGGTAGCCCAAAAGGGGCTCTGCTCAGGGGCCCGCGAGCGCGCGCAGCGCGCATCCGGCGCGGAGTCGCGCCGAGCCAGGGGGTGAGCCCCACGTGGCTCTGCCACGGGGCGAGGGGGCCCGCACAGGCCCCTGTCGGACACAGGGGCCCCCACGCGGCCTGCCGCGCCGGGTGGTACGCCCGGAGGGACTTGAACCCCCGCTCCCGGCTCCGGAGGCCGGTGCTCTATCCAACTGAGCTACGGGCGCACGCTGCGATCGAGTATACGGGCTGCCAGGTCCGTCCCCTCGGACGGCCCCTGCGAGGGGACCGCCCGCCTGTGCAGACTTGCCCGAAGAAGCCGTGAACGACGACGCCCCACCGCCGCCTCCTCCCCCCGCACCCGGGGGGGCGTCCGGGGGTCAGCCGCCTCCGCCCGCGCCGGGATGGTCACCCCGGGGTCAGGCACCTCCGCCGCCAGCCCAATCCGCGCCGGGATGGTCGCCCTGGGGTCCGCCACCTCCGCCGCCGCCACGCGCCCCGGGGTGGCCGGAGTGGGGAGCGCAGCCGCCGCCGCCCCCGCCTCCCTCCTTCCCTCCGCCGTCGCGGCCGGGCGGGGGAACGTCCCGGTGGCAGATCGCGGCGGCGGTCCTGGCCGCAGCGGCCATCGCGGTCGTCGCCGGGGGCGGCTCCTACCTCCTCGTCAGTCGCGCCTCTCCCGGCTCACCCACCGCCAGCACGGGCACGGCGACACCCGCGCCCCTGCCCAGCGGATCGACGGTCCCGACCTCCGGTGAGCCGCCAATCCGGCCGGCCGTCGATTGCAGCGGTGGCGGCTCGCTGGACAGCTACACGGCGGCGGCCGTAAAGGACATCTGCCAGGTCCTCATCCCGATCGCGGCCATGGACCCCGCCTGCGCGGGCACTCCGGGGGCCGGCTGCGAAAGCGCCGCCCGCCAATTGGACCAGGCCGCGAAAGCAGCCCTGAAGGATATCGGGGCTCGCAAGCCGGTCACCGCGGGCGAGCGGGCCGCCGGCTCACGCCTGAAGGCGGCCTTCCAGGACTACGCGAACGCGGGTGCCGAGATCTCGAAGGGGGTCGCCACGGGCAGCCGCTCTCTCGAGAGCAAGGGGTTGGCCACGGAGACGTCGGGCACCGACGCGCTGAGCGCGGCGGGGGTGGATCTGAGCAGCTGAATCTCAGCCTCGCAGCCGGCCGCCGACGACGCGGGTGATCCCGCCGGGATCCGCCTGGACCGTGACCTCGAGGTCGGCCCGGCGCATCAGAGCCTGGACCGGCCGGCTGAGGTAGGGAGCGACCTCGAACAGCAGCACGCCGCCGCGGCGGAGCCATCCGGGGGCCTCCTCGACCAGATCGCGGACCAGGCCCAGCCCGTCGGGAGAGCCGTCCGTCAGGGTGTGGCGAGGCTCAAAACCGCGGATCTCGCGGGGCAGGGTGCGGACCTCCCGCCGGGCCACATAGGGAGGGTGCATGGTGAAGGCACCGACCTCCCCGCGGAGGCGGCGGGGCAGCCCGACCAGGAGGTCGGACACCTTGAAGTGGGCGTTGACGAGGCGATTGCGCCGAGCATTGGCCCGGCTCAGGGCGACGGCGGCCGGGTCGATGTCCAGCCCCCAGACCTCGGCCGAGGGCAGGGCGTCGGCGACCGCGCAGGCGACGGGGGCAGCCCCGCAGGCAACGTCCACGGCAACCTTGACCTGGCGGCGCCGGAGAGCCGCGACCGCAGCCTGGGAGAGGAGCTCGCTGGACCCACGGGGAACGAAGACGCCGGGGCGGACGGCCAGGGTGAGGCCGGCAAACTCGACGACACCCCGGATCAGCGCCACCGGCTCGCCCGCAGCCCGCCGCTCCAGATACTGCTGGTAGCGACGCGCTTCCCGGGCGGGAACGATCGCCTCGGGGTCCAGCGCGTCGGCCGCCACCCCGAGGGCGAGGGCGAGGAGGTCCTCGGCGTCCTCCCGGGCGATCGCGGCCCTCCAGTGGTCGATGGCCGTCGACTTCCTCAACAGCGTGCGACCAACGGTTAACAGGTGGCCGACTCTGGGCGCGGCGGGGCTCATTCGTGCTTGCATGGGCGGGCATGGTAGTCGTGGAACCCCGACCCTGGCGCATCGCCGCCTTCTTCGACGTCGACCGGACCCTGGTGCGCGGCTCGTCGATCGTCGCCCTGGCGGGGCCTCTCTGCCGCGCCGGCCTGCTCCCGCGGCGGGCGCTCCTCGGCGCCGCCGTCCGGGGCCTGCAGTTCAGCACCCGCGGCTTCGACGAGGCGGAGGTCCAGCGGGCGGTGGACCGCATCGGCGTCGCCGTCCGTGGTATGGATGCCGCCCAGCTCCGCCGGGTCGCGGACCGGGCCATCCCCCGCGTGCTCGGCCCGCGGCTGTACGCCGAGGCGCTGCAGCTCATCGCCTGGCACCGCGCTCGCGGCCATCTGGTGTTCCTCGTCTCCGCCTCCACCCATGAGCTGATCGACAGGCTCGGCGGCATCGTGGGGGCTGACGGAGTGGTCGCCTCCGAGGCCGAGATCGTCGACGGCCGTTACACGGGCACGGTGGCCCTCTGTCACGGCGCGGCCAAGCTGGAGGCGGTCCGCCACCTGGCCGCGGCTCACCGCGTCGACCTGGAGAGCTCCTTTGCCTACGGCGACGGAGCCGGGGACATCCCGATGCTCCTGGCGGTCGGCCATCCAACCGCTGTCAACCCCGATCGCCGGCTCCGGGCGACCGCGGCACGCCAGGGCTGGCCGCAGCTCCGCTTCCGAGCACGAGACGGGCTGTCGTGGCTGGACGACCCTGGCTGGCCGCTCGGCTCGGCATGGACCGCCGGGCCGCTACGGCGCGGCGAAACGGGCGAGGTCCTGCTCACTGCCGAGGTTCCCGCGGAAGGGGTCAGCACCCCCGCCTACTGACGCCGGTCGGGCCCCAGAAGGGGACCCCTCCACCCCGGCACCCCCTCCTGACTGTCCGCCTGGCCAGGTCCGGGCCGGGTGGCGCTTACAATCCGCCGACCGGCATCCACCGGGCCCATGGACAACGCTCCACCGCCGACGCCACCGCTTCCGCCACCGCCCGGGTGGGGCCTGCCGCCGAGCACGGTCGCACCGCCGCCGCCATGGTCCCCACCGGCAGCCGCGACGCCGCCGTGGTCCCCGCCGGCGCGGGCCGCAGGACACCCAGGGATCGCACCGCCCGGAGCGGAGCTCCGGCTCGCCGGGTTTGGCCGCCGGCTGAGCGCCGTTGCGCTGGACGGGGTGCTCATCGCGGTGATCGCCGCGGCCGGGCTGGCCGTGGGGGCGAGCCTCATCAGGGCAGCCGTCCCGGGGACAGCCTCGATCCCCACGGCGGACCAGAACCTGCCCCTCGTCCTACTGGGCCAGCTGATCGACCTGCTCAGCCTGATCGCCCCTCCCTTCGTCTACCCGGCCGTCGGCTGGCACTCGGGCGCCACACCGGGGATGCGCACCCTCGGCCTCTGCGTGGTCGACGCCCGAAGCGGCGACCGGCTCACCTGGGGGCAGTCGCTGCTGCGCACCTCCGGGTGGTGGTGGTCCCTGCTGACGCTCGGCGCCGGCTTTGTGCCCATCCTGGCCGGCCGCTGGCGGCGCGGCCTCCCCGACTGGATGGCCAGCAGCCTGGTGCTCGCGATCCGGCCCCTGCCGCTGGTCTGGATTCCCGGCCCGTACGGCTGGGTCATGGGGCCGGCGTGGCCGCCGCAGCCGGCCCCGCTCATCCCCACCGCGCGCGATGTGACCGAGCCGCAGGCGACCCGGGCCTCATGGACCTGGACCGACGTGGTCCCGGTGCTGATCACCTTCTTTCCCATCCTGCTCGGAGCCAATTGGCTCGCCGAGGCCACGGCCCAAGGGCTGCGGATAAGTGCCGGTACAGGCGGAGCTCTGGCGCTCTCCTATGCCGACGAGATCGCCGTGTACGGCGCCAGCCTGCTGCTCATCGTGCTGCTGGTGCGGTGGCGACGGCATACCCCGCTGACGGCGCTCGGCCTCCGGCTGCCGGCGTGGCCGTGGCTGGCCGCCGGTCTCCCGCTGGGCTTCGCGGTGTACGTCCTCGAGGATGTTGGCGGGGTGATCGGCCGCATCTTCCTCCCCACCGCCAACACCACCAACCAGTGCGTCGGCATTCGCGGCGAGTTCGGGGGCTCGCTGGCCCTGACCCTGCTGGCGGTCGCGGTCATCGCGCCCATCTCGGAGGAGATCATCTTCCGCGGCTTCGCATTCCGCTGGCTGCAGGGGCGGCTGCCCCTCTGGGGCGCCGTGCTGGTGAGCGCCGCCATCTTCTCCGCCGCCCATGCCGGCTGGGCCGAGCCGAGCCTCTTCCTGCCCGTCTTCCTGGGCGGCGTCCTCCTCGCCTACGTCTACGCGAAGTCTAGGTCGGTGTGGCCGGGGGTGATCATCCACATGACCATCAACATCGTGGGTGTGATCCTGATCCTCGTGTACAGCGGCTGCTGAGCCGGGCGGTCACGGGGCGACCCCGCCCGGTTCGAGGCCCGGTAGCGGAGGGCCTCCCGCCTGAGGAGACGGCGTCGCCGGGCGGAGAACCTGGCGGTCAGGCGAAGCGCGCTCCCGCCGGCCGTCCCGCCGCGGCGACCGCGTCGGCCACCGGCCCGGCCTCCGACGGGTCGAGGCTCGCGCACGTGATCCTCACCCCCGGACCGGTGGCAATCCGGAAGCGCTCTCCGGGGAGGGCGGCGTAGCCCGCCTCGACGAGCGAATCGAGCACGGGAGCCTCGGCCTCCACCGGCACCCAGACGTTGAAGCCGGTGGCCCCCTGGGCGGCGATGCCGCGCCGCTCGAGGGCGTCGATGAGCCCCTCCCGCCGCTGCCGGTAGGTGTCGGCTGCATGCGCGAGCAGGAGGTCGAGGCCGGGGCGCGACCAGAGGCTCAGGACCAGCCGCTGGAGCAGATGGCTCACCCATCCGGGCCCGACCGCCAGCCGCCCTTCGACCCGCGCCACCGTCCCCTGGTCACCGCAGACGATGGCCAGGCGGAGATCGGGCCCGAGGGTCTTGGAGACGGACCGCACCACGGCCCAGGCGGGTGAGCCGGGGATGGCCACACCCACCACCGACCCGCCGCCGACCGCCTCGGCATGGTCGTCCTCCAGCACGAGGGCGTCCGGGTGCCGAGCCAGCACCCGGCGCAGCTCGGTGCGGCGGAGGTCGTCGAGCGCGCTGCCGAAGGGATTCTGACTTCGGGGGGTCATCAGCACCGCACGGGCGCCCCGGCGGAGGGCACTCTCCAGATCGTCGGCGAGCATGCCCCGAGCGTCGACGCGGACCGCCTGCGCCCGGAGGGACATCGCCCGGAGAAGGTCGAGAATCGGGGGATAGACGGGGTCCTCCACCGCCACGCTGTCGCCGGGCCGGAGATGGGCCTCGAGGACCCGTTCGATGCCGTCGACGGCGCCGCCCACCACGGTGAGGTGGGAGGCGTCGAGCCCGTCGGCGCGGAGGCGCTCTCGGGCGAGGTCGGCCAGGTCGGCGTCGACCATGGGCGAGCCGTAGAGGGCGGACTGGCGAGGCAGGGCGGCCAGGGCCCGGCTCCAGTCCGGCAGGAGCTGGGGATCCGGCTGGCCCTGGGCAAGGTCGCGAAGACCTGGGCGCGGCCGAGCGGTGACTCCCGCGTGCAGAGGAGGGCGCGGCGCGATCGAGGTCCCGGAGCGGCCGGATCCGACCGCCAGACCGCGACGGCCCAGCTCCCGGTAGGCTGCCGCGACGGTCGCCGGGCTCACCCCCAGCTCGCTGGCCACCCGGCGGACGGTGGGCAGGTGCTCCCCCGGCTGGAGCCGTCCGTCACTGACCGCTCCCTCGACCGCGGCGGCGATGTCGACCGCTCGTCGCCCGGTCAGGTAGAATAGTTCGGTAACGTTCACCTGTTTGTATCATAACATAAATCAGGATTGATGCAGACGTTGGGAGGCAGGCCTGAGGTGCGCGATCCCGAGAGCACAGGACCGGCGAGCCCGCGGGTCCAAGTGCACCGGCACCCGGAGCGCGCCCGGTACGACCGGGAGACCATCGACGCCATCCTCGACGAGGCTCTGATCTGCCACCTCGGGGTGGTCGTCGACGGGGAGCCGCTGGTGCTGCCCACTGGGTTTGGTCGGGTTGGCGACACCCTCTACCTCCACGGGGCGGCGACCAATCGCAGCCTGGCCGCGGCGCAGGACGGCGTCTGCATCACCGTCACCCACGTCGACGGGCTGGTGCTGGCCCGCTCGGCCTTTGGCCACTCGATGAACTTCCGCAGCGTGGTGGTGCGGGGGCGCGCCCGCCTCGTCACCGACCCCGAGGAGCGCCGGGCCGGACTGGTGGCCGTGGTCGAGCACAGCCTCCCGGGCCGCTGGGCGGAGGTGCGCCAGCCGAGCGCCAAGGAGATCGAGACCACCGCGGTGATCGCCGTGGACCTGGCCGAGTGCTCCGCCAAGGTCCGCACCGGCCCGCCCCTCGACCCGGTCTCCGACCGCGACCTCCCCGTCTGGGCGGGTGAGGTGCCCCTCCGGCTGGTCGCCGGAGCCCCCCGTCCGGACCCCGATCTGGTCGAAGGCATCGACGAGCCCCCGAGTGTCGCCGAGGTCCTGCGGAGGTTCCCGGGCCCCACCCCCGCCGGCGCGTGACGGAGTGACCCGAGCCCGCCCCGCGCCCCTGCTCGTCGCCGCCTTCGCAGCCGTCTACCTGCTCTGGGGGTCCACCTATCTCGCGATCCGGCTGGCGATCGACACCGTCCCTCCGCTCGCCATGGCGGGGGTCCGGTTCCTCATCGCGGGCGCGCTCCTCTTCCCCATCGCCCTCCTCACCGGTGACCGGGAGGACCGGCTGACTCCTCGCCATTGGCGCTCGGCCCTCATCATCGGCGTGCTCCTAGTCGCCGGCGGCAACGGGGTGCTCACCCTCGCAGAGCTGCACGTCTCCTCCGGGGTGGTCGCGATGCTGGTCGCCACCGTGCCGCTCTGGATGGTCGTCCTCGCCCACTTCCGCGGTCTCCAGAGGGTGAGCCGGCTGGGCGCAGCGGGGCTGGTCGTCGGCCTCGTCGGGGTCGGCCTGATGCTCCGGCCCGGCAGTGTCGGCTCCGCCGCACCCATCTGGCTCCTCTTCACGCTGATCTCTCCGGTCTCCTGGGCGGTGGGGTCGATCTACGCCCGGGGCGCGAGCATGCCGCGCCGGCCGCTGCTCGCCACCTCGATGGAGATGCTCTGCGGAGGGGCAGCGCTCTGCCTCATCGCCTCGGTTCTCGGCGAGTGGGGCCAGGTCCACCCGGCGCCGATCACAGGCCTCTCAGTGGCCGCCTTCTTCTACCTGGTGATCGCCGGCTCCATCATCGGCTACAGCGCTTACGTCTACCTGAACCGGAAGGTCTCGCCCCAGGCGGCGTCCAGCTACGCGTACGTCAACCCGCTCGTGGCGGTGGTCCTCGGGTGGGGTTTCCTCGGTGAGAGCGTCACCGCCACGACCCTGGTGGCAGGGGCGCTCATCGTGATCGCCGTGGCCGTCCTGCTGGCGGGGGGACGCCGCTCCTCGGCGTCCGCCACCGAGGTCAGCTGCATGGAGGGCGGCCAGCCGGAGGTGGCCTGACCTCGGGGGACCGCTCCGGTCTCGCCCGATGGGCACAATGGCCGGGTGACCTCTGAGCCGGCCCTCCCGGCCCACGATCCCGCCGACTCGCCGCTCACGGGAGCGGGTCGGTCCCCGGCCGAGATGGCCGCTCTCCCTCCGCGCCAGCGTCTCATTGCAGGACGCTGGGGATGGCTGGACGTCCTGATCGTCGGGCCGCTGGTGGCCAGCTCGATCTACTACTACGTGGGGATTCCCCTCGGCACCTGGCTGATCCTGCACAACCAGCCGGTGAAGGCGGCGCTGCTCCGGGGTTCCACGGCGTCGATGATCCTGACCGGTGCCGCAGTCCGCACNNCGGCGGCTGGCCCGGGGGGAGCGGATCTTTGCCCGCTGGGCAGGCTGGGCGGTCTTCCTCGCCCCGGTGATCTGGTTGCCCAACGCCGTCTTCTACTTCCTGGCGGGAGAGACCCGTCGGATGCCGTTCTGGCAGTTCATCCTCCTGGACGCCGCCGGCGAGCTGGCGTTCATCGCGGAGATCGAGGCCCTCGGCTACTTCATCGGCAAGCCGGCCGAGGACGTCGCCAAATCCCTCTCCGCCTACAGCCTCCCGATCGTGATCGGGATGGTGGTCCTGGTCGTGCTCGTCTCCGTGGTGACCGGGGCTCGCCAGGCACGGACGGGTTCGGGTTCCGCGAGGTGACGGGCCCCGCCGATTCGGCCACAATCTCCCCCGTGACCGACAGCCCGCGGCAGTTCGTCCTCGGCGTGGACCTGGACGGCGTCTGCGCCGATTACTACCCCTTCATGCGCACTGTGATCGCGGAGTGGCTCGGCCGGGACCTGGAGTCGCTCCCCGCCGACGTCGGCTGGGAGATGACCGAATGGGGCATCGAACCGGGCGAGTTCCACAAGGTGCATCGCTTCGCGGTGGTGGAGCGCAATCTCTACCGCGACATGGGGATGATCGCCGGCGCCGGCCCCGCCCTCCGACGCCTCTCCAATCTCGGCATCCGGATCCGGATCATCACCCACCGACTGGTCATCGAGCACTTCCACCGGATGGCGGTGGGCCAGACCGTCGAGTGGCTGGACCGTCACGGCATCCCTTACTGGGACCTCTGCTTCATGGGGGAGAAGGGGGCCGTCAACGCCGATCTCTACCTCGAGGACGGTCCGCACAACATCGAGGCGCTGCTGCGCGAGCAGCGGGACGTCATCGTCTTCAGCCACGCGGCCAACCGGCATCTCGAGGTGCCCGCCGGGGACCGTGCCCGCAACTGGGCCGAGGCGGAGCCGCTCGTCGTCGCCCGCTTCCGCGAGTGGGAGCAGCGCGGCGGGGCGGCGGGGATGCGACGCCGCGCATCGGATCGCGCCGCCGAGTGAGCGCGGAGACCGTCGAGGTCGACGGCCGGGACCTCGCCATCAGCAACGGCGACAAGCTCTTCTTCGCCGAGCGTGGGATCACCAAGCGGCAGCTCATCGACTACTACATCGCGCTCGGTGAGGGAGCCTTGACCGGCTGCTTCGACCGCCCCTCGGTCCTCAAGCGCTATCCGAACGGGGCGGCCGGTCCGTACTTCTTCCAGAAGCGCGCTCCCGTCGGCAACGCCGGCTTCCTGCGCACCACCACGGTCCAGTTCCCGAGCGGTCGCAGCGCTGACCTGCTGGTCATCGACTCGCTGGCGGCGCTCATCTGGTCGGTCAACCTGGGCTGCATCGACATCAATCCGTGGCCGGTGCGGAGCGGCGACACCGACCATCCGGACGAGCTGCGCGTCGACCTCGACCCTCAACCCGATGTCCCCTTCTCCGACATCCGCCGGGTCGCCCTGGTGGTGCGCGAGGTGCTCGAAGAGATGGGAGTCCGCGGCTACCCCAAGACATCGGGGTCGCGGGGCATCCACATCAACGTTCGGATCGTCCCCGAGCACGGCTTCGCCACGGTCCGGCGAGCCGCCCTCGCGCTCGCCCGCGAGGTCGAGCGCCGCGCCCCGGCGCTCGCCACCAGCAAGTGGTGGAAGGAGGAGCGCCACGGCGTCTTCATCGACTACAACCAGAACGCCCGGGATCGCACCGTCGCCAGCGCCTACTCGGTGCGGCCCGTGCCCGATGCACGGGTCTCCTGCCCGCTGGAGTGGGAAGAGGTGGCCGACGTCGAACCCGCCGACCTGACCGTGGAGACGGTGCCACGCCGATTCGCCCAGAGAGGTGACCCGGGCGCCGGCATCGACACCGTGGCCTTCCGGTTAGACCCCCTGCTGGAGCTGGCCGACCGCGACGAGCGCGAGGGACTGGGCGACGCCCCCTGGCCGCCCCACTTCCCCAAGGGCGACGACGAGCCACGCCGGGTGGCACCGTCCCGCGCCCGCAAGAGCTGAGACCGAGGCCGGCCCGACCGCGCGCTACTCCGGCTACGACCCGCCGGCGAGGATGCGCGAGAGGGCGAAGGGGTGGGGCGGCAGGAGCTGATCGTACCCGCATTCGGCTGCGGCCTTGTCGGGGCGCCAGCGCAGGAAGCGGGAGGCGTGGCGGAAGCGGTTGCCCTGGAGGTGATCGAATGCCACCTCGCAGACCAGCTCGGGACGCACGGCCACCCAGTCCGCATCCCGTCCCCTCGTCCATCGCGACGGCCCTCCGGGCGTGCGTCCGGCGCCGAAGGAGGTCCCTCCCTCCAGGGGCCGGAGCCGCACCAGCAGCTCACGACGCTCGGCGGCCGAGAAGGACGAGGTGTGGCCGACGTGATGGAGGACGCCGTCGTCGTCGTACAGGCCGAGCAGGAGGGATGCCACCGCCTCGACCTTGAGGTCCCGGCGATACCCGCCGACCACGGCGTCGACGGTGCGGAGATGCTTGACCTTGATCCAGCCGCGGTCGCCGCTCCGGTATGTGGAGTCCTGTGGCTTGGCGACCACCCCGTCGCACCCGGCCCCCTCGTAGCGGACAAACCACGACGCCGCCTCCTGCGCGTCAGTGGTCTGCGGGGTGAGGGCGACCTGCGGGTTGGGGGTGAGGGCGGCGCGCAGCCGGCGGGCACGCTCGTGCAGCGGCTGATCGCGCAGGTCCTCGCCGCCCTGCGCCAGCAGGTCAAAGGCGATGAAGGTCGCCGGGCTCTCCGCCGCGAGCATGCGCACCCGCGATTCGGCAGGATGGAGGCGGAGCTGGAGGGCGTCGAAGTCGAGGCCGCGCGGTCCCGCGATGACGATCTCCCCGTCGACCACGGCCTCCTCCGGAAGGGCCGCTCGAAGAGGTGCGAGCAGCTCGGGGAAGTAGCGCTGCAGGGGCAGGCTGTTGCGGCTCTCCAGGTGGAGAGAATCGCCCGCGCGGAAGACGATGCAGCGGAAGCCGTCCCACTTGGGCTCGTAGACGAGACCGGGGCCCGGAGGGATGTCGTCTGCCGAGCGGCAGAGCATGGGCTGGAGGGGCGGGTGGAGTGTGGGCATTGGCTCGATCGTACGTCAGGGGCCCCGCAGCGCCTGGCATGGCGCCTGGGGTCAGCAGTCCGCGACCGCCCCGACCGTCCCCGCGGCTTTCGCGGGAAGGAGACCGGCGACGAGACGGATGACCGAGCAGCCCTGGTCGTTCAGAGGGGGCAGCCGGGTCGGGCCCACACCCACGTCAACGTTCTTGGGACACAGCCATCCCGAGACGTCGTAGGCAAGGCCGGAGCCGCTCAGCGGGTAGAAGGTGATCGTGTAGAGGAGAGCGTCCTCCATGCAGATGGAGCCCGGCGCCAGGGGAAGTGCGTTGATTGCGTCGGCGAGCCGGGCGCTCTGCGCCTCGCCAAGCTGAATGGAGACGGGCCCGTCCGAGGCATTCAGGAACGAGGTGGTGGCATACCCGGTCAGGTCCGCTCCGGCGGGGGGTGGTATGGCCTCGGTCGCCGGCCGATCCGGCACCCAGACCACCTGCGCGTCGACACGGAGCACGTACTCTCCACCGGTGGTCGCAGTGGTCGCGTAGAGGAGCATCGCCAGCGACTCGTTGGGTCCGGAGGTGGGGAGGGACAGCGCGAACCCGGTGGCGTCCCCGTCCGGCCCGCCGGAGCTGCCGGTTGACTGGATCATGGCGCCGGCCGGCCGGTGGGCAAGTACCCAGCTGTCGAGGGGATCGGCGTCGGAGAGGCCAGCGGGTTCGCCGATGACGTACAGCGCGTGAACGTCGACGAGCCCACTGACACCCACGCTCTGCATCGGGTGGGCGAGGACCGCGGGCGGGGCGGCGGTCCAGGGTTGGGCCCCCGGGGGAATCGGGGCCGACGCGAGCACCTGGGCGGCGAACTGCTCGCCCGCGGCGGAGGGGGTGTAGTCCGGTGCCGTCGAGGTGACGGCCGGCACGCTCGGCGCCGGGGATGAATCGGCCAGCACGGCGGGTAGGGTGGCGAGCGCCATGGCGCAGCCGACGACCGTGACCGCGATCCTGCGTTTCCGCACGTCCATGCAACGCGCCAGCATGGCAGTCCGTTCCCGGAATTGCCGGGGTGGCCTCAGGTGGCGAGGGCCCCTCCGGCGGACGGGGCTCGCAGCCGGATCAGGTTGACCACGTCCGCCCCGCCACGCGCCCTCTCGATCACCTCGCTGGCACGGCGGATCAGGTCGAGGGACTCCACCTCGCCCCGAACCGTCAGGGTGTCGTCGTCGCCGGCGCTGACCCGGAGCGAGAACCCGTCGGCGCCGAGCNNGCCGGCGGGTGCCGATCAGAGAGGTGGCAGAGGCACCGTGGCGGGCCAGCCTCTCCCCGCCCCGCCGGACCGCATGGCGGCGCTCGGCCCCCCTTCGCGGCTGGAGGAAGAAGGCGGCGACGGCGGCGGCGATCGCACTCATGCCGACGATGTGTAGGCGCTTCATGGCTTCCCTGTTCGGTGGGCAGACGACGGCGGCGGCGAACGGCCCGGCGGACCGCTGTCGAGAGAGATAGCCGGGCTCAGGGCAAAGGTTACGCGCGCGAAGCGCGCGCGCCCATCCCCCGGGCAGGTGAAATCTTCCCGGGGGATGGGCGGGAAGTGACCGCCGCTAGCGCAGGTTGAAGGCAGGGCCGGTGACCGCGAAGGGGACGTGGCCCGCCGCCGCGAACAGCGCAAAGAGCGCGAGCGCGGCGCCGATCAGAGTCAGGTTCCGGTAGAAGCCGCCCTCCTGGGTGCGACGGGCAGCCGGGTCCGAGACCGTCCAGAAGGGGTGGAAGAGCAGTGTCGCCGGGAGCAGGAACGCCGCAATCATCAACGAGCCGATGTCCGGCCAGATTCCCGCGATGAGGGATACGGACGCCAGGATCAGGTAGAGGCCGGTCGGCACCCCGGCGAGGAAGGCGATGGGCAGCTTCCCGGTGGCAATGCCGACGTACTGGGGATGCCGCTGGATGTGCCCCCGCGCCGAGTAGGCGAAGAGGGCTGCGAAGAGCACCCGGCCGGCGAGAAGGAATGCACCATCCAGAGTGTTCACGGAGGGCATTGTCGCCACCCGGCGCTGCCCGGCGCGCTTCTGCCGCCCTCCTGGGGGCAGGGCGGGCTCACGCTTTCGCCGCGAGCTCCTTGGCGAAGAAGATGCATGGGAACCCCAGCACCTGGCCGCGACCCGTCTCGGCGAAGCCCTCGGACCGGTAGAGGGCGATCGCCGCGACCTGGCGCTCGGTGGTGTCCAGAACCAGGCGGCGGTAGCCGAGCTCGCGCGCCCGCTCCTCGAGGCGGCGCAGGACGATGCGCCCGAAACCGCGCCCTTGAACGTCGGGGTTGACCCGCATCCGCTTCAGCTCGGCGGTGGTCTCGTCCTGCCGGCGCAGGGCGCCGATGGCCACGATCCTGCCCGCGAGCACGCCGACCAGGAACTCTGCTCTGGCGTCGAGGTACACCTCCTGGATGTGGTGCAGATCGTCGTCCCACGGACCGTTGCCGGCATGGGCTGCGACTGCGTGCAGGGCGAGGTTGTGCAGTTCCCACACCGCGTCGTGGTCGCCGTCCTGGTAGCGGCGAACGTCGAGGTCAACCACCGTCATCCACCCAGCACCAGCTCCGCGACCTGGCGGAGCACGGCGGGTTCCGGGGTCACATGGACGAGCAGGCTCGTCGGCAGGGACCGCCTCCATTCGACGAGCTCGTCCCGGATCTTGGGCGCCGGCCCGATGAGGGCGACCTGCTCGATCATCGCGGTGGGGATCGCCGCCGCCGACTCCTCCGCGCGCCCCTCCAGCCAGAGGTCGCGCACGCGGGTGGCGATCTCCTCGTACCCCATCCGCACAAAGGCGTTGTAGTGGAAGTTGCGCCCGCGCGGCCCCATACCGCCGATGAAGCATGCGAAGAGACCGCGCAGCCGGTCGGCGGCGGCCTCGACGTCGTCATCGACGATGAGCGGCACGGTGGCGACGATCTCGAAGCCCGCCGCCGCGGCCCGCGCGCCCGGCCGAGCCGCCCCCTCCGCCAGGGCCGCGCGGTAGTGCGCGTCACGGTACGGCGAGTAGTAGGTGGCAATCCAGCCGTCTGCGATCTCCCGGGCGAGGGCGACGTTCCTCGGCCCCTCGGCGGCCAGCAGGATGGGGAGGTCGGAACGAAGCGGTCTCACCATCGAGAGGAAGGGACGGCCCAGTCCGGAACCCCCCGTCAGAGGGAGTGACAGGTGGCGGCCCTGGTATTCGACCGGGTCGCGCCGGAGGAGCACGCGGCGGACGATCTCCACGTAGTCGCGGGTCCGCCCCAGAGGCGGGTCGAAGGCCTGCCCGTACCAGCCCTCCACGAGCTCGGGGCCGGACACGCCGAGCCCGAGGACAAAGCGCCCGCCGGAGAGGTGATCGAGGCTGAGAGCCGCCATCGCCGTCGCCGCGGGAGCCCGCGCAGCCATCTGCATGATCGAGGTCCCGAGCCGCATCCTCTCGGTGTGGGCACCGACCCAGGCGAGCGGGGTCAGGGCGTCGGAGCCGGATGCCTCGGAGGTCCACACCGAGTCGTAGCCGAGCGTCTCCGCCTCGCGCACCGTCTCCAGCAGCCGGGGCGGCGGGCCGGCCTCGCCCCAGAAACCGAGGAGCAATCCCAGCTTCATGCGCCGTCCACGCTACTCCCGCCAGGCGACGGTTCGCGACGTAGGGGAGGCTTGAGCTCCCGTCGGGCGAGCGCCTCCGCCCTCCGATCAGCCGGGTCAGCCGAGCGGCGGCGCGGCGCCGGGTAGTGAATCTGGATCACTGTCACAGGGCACACCCGACTGTCGCGGAGTGGCTGTGGCGGCGTCATACTCCAGACGGCCACCCACCAGACAGGAGCGCATCTGTGACCGATCGGAGTGAGACTGCACACGCGGGACAGCATTCCCGGAAGCATCCGGGCACTCTGACCGTGCTCCTCCTCGACGACCACACAGTGATGCTGGAGGCTCTCAGAGCACTCATCGAGAGCGACGACACCCTGGTCGTCATCGCCACCGCAAGCCGGGTTCCCGACGCGATCCGCCTGGCACGGGGCATGCAGCCCGACGTGGCGGTCATGGACGTCCACATGCCGGACGGGGGCGGCTGGGCGGCCGCGCGCGGTCTGCGCGAGGTCTGCCCCGACATCCGTCTGGTCGCCTTCTCCTCCTTCGACGACGCGCTGGTGACCCGGACGATCGCCGCGGCCGGCATCTCCGCCTTCGTCACCAAGGGGTCCGAGATCAGCGTGCTGCTCGCGGCGATCCGCGGCGAGGACGTCATGCCCACCCCCCCGCAGCCGATGCCGCTCATCCGCAGGACGATCGCCGCCGGCGCTGAGTGAGCCGTCGCAAACGGTTGCCCACCTCCTGAGCCAGCGCGGACGGCTGTCCGACTTCTCGAGAGGCCCCGAGCGCGAGGCCTCTAGCCCTTCGGGTAGTCGCCTGAACCGACGAGGGTGACAGCACCCTCGCCTGCCCGAGGCTTCCGGCTCCACGGGCCGCCCCGTGCGTTCGATGCGATCCGGAAAGGCTACTATCGCAGTCGTGGATGACCCTCGGCCTGGCGATCCAATCTCCGTCCGCGACGCCTACCTCGCGATGCGCAACTTCCTCTACTGCTACTGGGAGGAGGGCAGGCGTGCCGACGAGGTCCTCCGCGACCTGCTCTCTGATTCCAGCCTCCGGCTTTGGAGGCAGGATGCTGACGAGCCGCGTTCAGGGGATCCGGCCTTCTGGCACGCGTGGAAACGCGCAGTGCGAGACGCTCTAAGCGGTATCCAGCCAGAGGATCTGATGGACCGCCCTGAGACCGATCCGCCGGCACGATAGGATTCTCGGCACCTGTCAGGGGACATTCGCGCAGCCTCGCATGGGCGACGCTCATCTCGCTGGAGCAGACCTGTGGNNAGTTTGGGCTCGCCGCGTACCCCACCTATACCCCCACCCCGACGACACGAGGAGGCACCAGGTAGCGCGGGGCCACCACAGCGGTGTCGTGATTTGTATTCAGGACGAGACCCAGCGGCACTAGATAACACGTCAAGTGCCGCTCTTGAAAACCGCTGGGGCCGCAAGGCTCCCCGGGGTTCGAATCCCCGTCCCTCCGCCATTTTGAAATCAGATTCGAGCTTTAGCGCACAGGCCGCTGAGCCACTCAGCGGAAATTGACTGCCAATTTGACTGCCAGTGGCCCTTGAACCACCAGCGACCGGAGCCAAGCGCGGCTACCCTCTTCACGAGAAAGTGCCGCGACAAGGGGCGCACAGGTCAGTCTCCCCGCCCTGTCCCCGCCCGGACAGCGTCCCAGCCCTCGCGGTAGTCCTCCAGCCAGCCATCCTCCACGCCCGGCGCGGTCTGTAAACGGCAATCCAAAAGGGACCCCATTGGGGCGGGAATGATCACCTAAAAGGGGACCACCTTGATCGGCTCCGGATCTTCTCTACGTGGCGGCGTGTTGACGGCCGGCAGCGACGGGAACGGAGGCATGAACAAAATGGCTGAGATCGAGACTATCCGGTGGAGGCACTTTCGGGAAGGGGTGAGCGTGCGGGGGCTAGCGCGGTTGTTCCAGCGATAGACACCGTAGCCCAACCCTACGCTTTCAGATCAATAGCAGCGACTGATCCAGGGGACCAGCTACTCCATAGCGGCCGACCCGGATTCGTATAATCCGGGTTCATCGCGCACTAAGAGTGCGGGGTATCGGCCGCCGTGGGCGCTTCGGACGCGTGCGCGGCACGGATGTGCGCGCCCACGATGTCGCGCATCGACACGATGCCGACCATAAGTCCCTGCTCGTCGACAACGAGAAGGTGGCGGAAATGGCCGTTGATCATCTCCGCGGCGGCGGTGTCGAGATCCCAGTTCGTGGTCGCTGTGCGCGCCTCGAAGGTCATGCACGCCTCCACCGGGGTTGCTTCGGGGTCGCGCCCGTCGGCGAGCGCTCGCATCACGTCGCGCTCGGTAATGATGCCCGGCCCGGGGAAGCGTTCGTCGACCACGACCGCGGCGCCCACGCGGCGCTTCAACATCAGCCGAGCGGCCTCAGCGACCGTGACGGCGGTCCCGACCACAAGCAGGTCTGTGGACATCGCATCTTTGACGCGCACGGAGCCCTCCACGTGCAGCGTACCACCACCGGCCGAAGTCGTCACGTCGCTGTATAGAAGCACGATGGACGCTTGGCCTCCTCGGGCAGTAATCGTGACCAACTCAGAAGCACGATCCCATTCAGCTTCACGAGCTCGGACGGTTACGCGGTATCGGGAACCGTGGCAGCTAATGACGCCGGTCTGCCTGCATCCCGCTCACCTGGTACAGCAGCACCAGCAGTTACGTGATCAGCCACGATTTCCTTGCGTCCTACGCGGAGTCCACCTCGCCGATCACGACCGACCCGAACACGGGGTGCATTGCGGTGCAGACCCATCCCACCTCATGGTCTTTGTCGGGTATTCAAGGCCGTGCGCTTTTTGGTTACCAATTCAGCCCGAGCAACGCGGTCGGGGGCAAGGTCGTTCCGCTTGATAACAACCAGATGGCGGCGATCACCGCATCGCTGACATGCTCGGCGGCTTGGTGATCCTGACGTGGCCAACGAGCTGTGGCGAAACATCTCCAACAGTCCGTCGCTGTCCCCGCGAATCCGTAATGTGTAAGGCGTTGACCATCGTCCCTCGGCCACGCCTATAACTCGGGCTCGTCCGGCATTGGAGATCCGCCGGGAAGATGCCTTGCGGGCCGCCGGCCTCCCCATCCGGTTCAGGGCGAGCCGGGCGCTGAGCCTGGCCGATCACCACCGAAGTCCCGTTCGCGCTAGCCCCAAAGGTGGCGGCTCGGGCTTCCCGTGGGGCTGAGCTTCCCGGCAAACTAAGCCTCTACGAGGATCACCAGGGTGTCGCCGACCACGCCGTCATATGCCATCGCCTCGACCATCGCCTCGCTCTGCATCGCGGCCATGAGAGCATCCAGGTCGGCAACATCCATCATTACCGCCGCTCGGGTCGGGTTCTGCGGGTCGAC
>PLNE01000024.1 GCA_003141695.1 Candidatus Dormiibacterota bacterium | reverse complement strand
GATGGCGACGTCGACGACCTGCCCACTCACGCCGCCCGGCTGCCAGGTCTCCCCGCCGTCGTGGGTCGCCTCGAACACCCCGTCGCCGTCGGAGTCGGTTCCCCAGACCCATGCATCGTCGCTGGAGGCCGACGCCAGACCCATCAGCGAGACGTTCGCCGGGTTGGGATCCACCGGAGGCGTGACCATCGCCCAGGTGGCACCGCCGTCAGTCGTCCGCGCAACGCCGGTCTCGCAATCCTGCTGCGCNNTGCTGCGCATCGCAGGCATCCCCAAGGGTCCACCCATCGGACGCGGTGGGGAAGCTGACTGATCCCGGCTCCACGTACGCGATCGTGGAGGGGGCCTGCCATGGCGTCGGAGTGGGTGCAGCGACGGCCGGCGGTTTGATGGGCATGGGGATCGAGGTGCTCCCCGCCGCCGGAGTCGCGGCTTCCGCGGTCCGTGCCGCCCCCACGACCGGGCGCGCGTGACCGCGGAGGCCGAGGCCGATCCCCACGGCCCCGCCGGCGAGAGCGACCACGACCACGGCCACCAATGCCCGCGGCCCGGTGATCGCGGCGCGGTCCTTCCTGGGCGAGCCGGTCACACCCCTACTACGCGCCGGCACCCCGCCGGGTGACAAACACGATCAGCGCAGGTCTGCGGATTCGATCTCCACGGAGCCGGCCCGCCCTGCACTCCCCGCCGCACCCCCCTCTGTCCTCGCCGTCCTCCGTCGCGTGGCGAGAACCGACCCCAACAGGATCAGCGCAAACCCGAGCACGGCCCCGATCCGGAGTGGCTCACCGAGGATCGTGACCCCGAGCACCAGCGCCACCGCCGGGTTGAAATAGGCGATCACGGTGGCTCGGACCGGGCCGATCTCGGCGATGAGGGCAAAGAAGAGGACGAAGGCCAGCGCGGTGCAGACGACACCCAGCGTCACCGCGGAGGCGAGCACCTTTGCGGTGGGATGGCTGTCCCCCAGCTGGATGATCCCGACCGGCGCGTACACCAGCGCCGCCAAGGCGAGCGACGCCGCCACCACGCCGACGGACGGGAGGTGGGAGAGCTTGCGCGAGATGATCATCGGGCCGACCGCGTAGCCCACGGTGCACACCCCGATCTCGGCGACCGCCAGCAGGTCATGCCCGGTGATGTCGAAGCCGAGCAGGACGGCCACCCCGGCGAAGCCGACCCCGAGACCGGCCAGGCGCCGGCCATCCAGCTGGTGCTCGCTGCGGGTGATCCAGGCGAGCAGCGCCCCGAACAGGGGAACGGCGGCGACGAGCAGGCCGCTCAGCGAGCTGGACAGCTTGGTCTCGGCGCTGGAGAGGAGAAACCACGGGATCGCCAGCTCGGCCACCGTGTAGGCGATGAGCCACCTCCAGGCCGGGAGGATCGGCCGCACCTCCTTGCGGGCGATCGCCACCGGGACGAGCAGCAGCGCCCCGATTCCGGTGCGGAGAAAGACGAGGCTGGCCGGCGTGATCCCGGAGACGGCGACCTTGATGAGCAGGTAGGGGATGCCCCACACCAGGCACATGACCGCGAAGAGGACGAGCGCCTTCCGGCTCACCGCCGCCATCCTAGCGGGCACCGGCGAGTGCCGTCTGAGCCGGGCCTCACCCGCCCGCCAGGATGTCGGCCACCAGACCCGTCCACCCGGTCTGGTGGGAGGCCACCAGGCCCGCGCCGGTGTCGCCGTGGAAGTACTCGTGGAAGGGCAGCAGGCCGTGCCACGCCGGGTCGCTCTGGAACAGCGCCGTCTCGCCGAAGACCGGGCGCCGGCCGTCGGCCTCGCGGAAGATGGAGACGAGCCGTGTGCAGATCTCGTCCGCGACCGCGCCGAGGGTCAGCTGACGTCCGGATCCGACGGGGAACTCCACCTGGAAGTCGTCGCCCACGTACGAGTGGAACCGGCGGAGTCCCTGGACGACCAGGTGATTGAGCGGGAACCACACCGGTCCGCGCCAGTTGGAGTTGCCCCCGAAGAGGGCCGTCCGGGATTCCCCAGGCTCGTAGTCGACCCGCGCCTGGTGGCCGCCCGGGAAGGAGAGCACGAACGGGTGCTGCTCATGGAAGCGGGAGACCGACCGCAGCCCGTGAGGGCTCAGGAACTCGTTCTCGTCGAGGACGTAACCGAGCACCCGGCGCAGCTTCTCGGGCTGGACGATGGAGAGGAGCTGGCGGTCGCGGTGCCCGGGGACGTGGCAGTGCTCGACCACGCTCTGAACCTCGGGTTTGTTGTGGGTGTACCACTCCATCCGCGCCCGGAAGTCCCCGAGCTTGGCGACCAACGCCGGCTCGAGGACGGTGACGGCCATCAGTGGGACCAGCCCCACCATGGAACGCACCCGGAGCGGGGTGTGGGTGCCGTCGTCCTCGTGGATGGTGTCGTAGTAGAAGCCGTCGGTCTCGTCCCACAGCCCCTGCCGGTTCATCGCCACCGCGATCAGGGTGAAGTGCTCAAAGAACTTGGTGGCGATGTCCTCGTAGGTGTCGTCGTGGTCCGCCAGGGTCAGCGCGATCTCCAGGAGGCCCAGGCAGTACATCGCCATCCAGGCGGTGCCGTCAGATTGCTCCAGCCGCCCAGCGACCGGCGGCGGCGAGGAGCGATCAAAGGGGCCGATGTTGTCCAGCCCGAGGAACCCGCCGGAGAAGAGGTTGCGCCCCTCGGCGTCCTTGCGGTTGACCCACCACGTGAAGTTGATGACCAGCTTGTGGAAGACGCGCTCCAGGAAGTCGTAGTCGCGGTCGCCGGCGATCTCGAACACGCGCAGCGCCGCCCATGCATGGACCGGGGGATTGACGTCCGAGAGGTCCCACTCGTAGGCCGGCAGCTGGCCGTTGGGGTGCATGTACCACTCCCGGCAGATCAGGATCAATTGACTCTTGGCCAGGTCGGGATCCACATGGGCCAGCGCCACGCAGTGGAAGCCCAGGTCCCACGCGGCATACCACGGGTACTCCCACTTGTCGGGCATGGAGATGACATCGCGGTTGTCGAGGTGCCGCCAGTCGCGGTTGCGCCCGTCTCGGTGCGCCGCCGGTGGGGGCGGGTAGGCGGGGTCGCCATCCAGCCAGCGTTCGACGTCGTAGTGGTAGTACTGCTTGCCCCAGAGCATCCCGGAGAACGCCTGGCGCATGACCATCTTCTCGTC
>PLNE01000019.1 GCA_003141695.1 Candidatus Dormiibacterota bacterium | reverse complement strand
GTGGACAACGGGCTGCTCCGGCGTGACGAGGGCCGGCGGGTGGTCGAGGTCATGTCCCACCAGCGCCACATCAACCTGGTCCACGTCGACGCGGCCGACCGCTTCCTCACCGCCCTCGCCGGGGTCACCGACCCGGAGGAGAAGCGCCGCCGCATCGGGCGCACCTTCATCGAGGTGTTCGAGACCGAGGCCCGCCGGCTGGGGGACATCGACTTCCTCGCCCAGGGCACTCTCTATCCGGACGTGATCGAGTCGACGTCGCGCGAGACGCCCAACGCTCGCACCATCAAGACCCACCACAACGTGGGCGGCCTCCCGGCCGACCTCCGGTTCCAGTTGGTCGAGCCACTCCGGTACCTCTTCAAGGACGAGGTCCGCCGGGTCGGGATCGAGCTGGGGCTCCCCGAGGACATGGTCTGGCGCCAGCCCTTCCCCGGGCCGGGGCTGGCGATCCGGGTGATCGGCGAGGTGACGCGGGAGCGGCTGGAGGTGCTGCGGGCGGCTGATTGGGTCGTCATCGACGAGATCAAGCGCAGCGGGCTCTACCGGAAGGTTTGGCAGTCGTTCGCCATCCTCACCCCCATCTCCTCGGTGGGGGTGATGGGAGACGGTCGCACCTACGCCAACGTCGTCGCCATCCGGATCGTCGAGTCCGACGACGCGATGACCGCCGACTGGGCCCGGGTCCCTTATGAGGTGCTCGGCCTGATGAGCAGGCGCATCGTCAACGAGGTCGCCGGGGTCAACCGGGTCGTCTACGACATCAGCAGCAAGCCACCCTCCACCATCGAGTGGGAGTAGCCGGGCCGGCTACCAGCTCGACCTGACGGTCGCCCGCGAGGCCGACTTCCGGGAGGACGGCACCGCCCGGTACCCACCCCAGGTGTCGGTGACCTTCCGCCACGAGGACCCCACGAGCGCCGGCGACCGCCGCCGACGGTTCTGGATGCGCAGCCGGACGACGGTGACGGCCAGGATGAGAATCCCGAGTGCGACCAGGGCGACGCCCAGCTCAAACCGCTCCGACGGGTCGAGGCCGCTCGCGGAGGTCGGCGCTGTGCCGGCGGCCGCAGCCTGGACCGACAGCGGTCCGGCCATGGCGAGGGTGAGAAGGACCGGCGGGACGGTTGCCAATGCGGTGAGCCAGCGACTCTGCAATGCCCTCACGATCGGTCCTCCTTGCGGGGTGATTGGATCAACACGGCCCAGCGTAGGTGTCAAGTGCCGGAGCCGCCAGACTCAGGTGCATCCAAATCTTCTGGGGCAGATGCACTGGTCCCCGGCACTCGCGTGGCCCCGCCGTCCCCCGATCCGCGACAATCCCCCTCGATGCGGGTTCTGGTGGTCGGCTCCGGGGGTCGGGAGCACGCTCTCGCCTGGGCTTGCGCCCGGCACGAATCGCGCCCTGAGGTCATCTGCGCACCCGGCAACGGCGGGACCGCCCAGCTCGGGACCAACGTTGCCGTCTCGGTCACCGACGCCCCCGCGGTGGCCCGGCTGGCCCGGGAGAGGGAGGTCGACCTCATCGTCGTCGGTCCCGATGCGGCGCTGGCGGCGGGCGTCTCCGACACCTGCCGTGAGGCCGGCCTCACCGTCTTCGGCCCCTCGGCGGCGGCCGCCAAGATCGAGTGGAGCAAGACCCACGCCAAGCAGGTGATGGACCAAGCCGGTGTCCCCACCGCCCGCTGGCGCTCCGGGACGCGCGAGAGCCGCAGCGATCTCTTCGACTTCGTCCTCGAGCTGGACGGGCACTGCGTCGTCAAGGCGGACGGGCTCGCCGCCGGGAAGGGGGTGGCGGTCTGCGACACCCGCGAGGACGCCTTCGCCGCGCTCGCCGCCTGCCTCGACGAGCGGCGCTTCGGAGACGCCGGCAGCGTCGTCGTGGTCGAGGAGCGGCTGCGCGGGACAGAGGTCTCCGTCTTCGCGATCTGCGACGGACGCCGCTACCAGCTCCTCGCGCCGGCACGCGACTACAAACGTGCTCACGACTCCGATCACGGGCCCAACACCGGCGGGATGGGGGCGTACGCTCCCGCCACGGACGGGTGCCCCCCGCTCGGAGAGGTGGCCGTACAGGTCATCGAGCCCACGCTGGCCGCACTCAGAGAGGCGGGGACCCCCTTCGTCGGCTGCCTCTACGTGGGGTTGATGGTGAGCCCCGACGGGTTCCGCGTCCTGGAGTTCAACGCCCGTTTCGGCGACCCCGAGACCCAGGTGGTCGTCCCCCTGGCGGGACCGGGCTTTCTCGACCTCCTCCTCGCGGCTGCGCGTGGGGAGCTCGCCGGCCCGGCGCCCGCGCCCGTTGCCGGGGCGGCGGTGGTGGTCGTGGCCGCAGCGCAGGGATACCCGGCGGCGCCGCGCACCGACGACCCGATCACGGGCCTGGGCGACCTCGACGGCGATGCCCTCTGCTTCCATGCGGGCACCGCCCGGGACCAGCGCGGGCGGCTGGTGACGACGGGGGGGCGGGTGCTCGGTATCGTCGGCCAGGGCGGCGACGTGGCGACGGCCAGGCGCCTGGCGTACGAGAACCTCGAGCGCGTCCACTTCGCGGGGATGTGGTCACGCTCGGACATCGCGACCCTCCCCGCCGGAGTGAGGCGATGAGCAGTCCGCGTGTCGGCATCGTGATGGGCAGCGAGTCCGATCTCCCCGCCATGCGGCTCTGCGGGGAGGTCCTCGACGAGTACGGCATCGGCTGGGAGATCGCGGTGATGTCGGCCCACCGCGCCCCGGAGGTGGTCCGCTCCTACGCCTCTCAGGCTGAGGCCCGGGGGTTGCGGGTGCTCGTGGCCGGGGCGGGTGCGGCGGCACATCTCCCGGGTGTGCTGGCGTCATTGACCCCGCTGCCGGTGATCGGCGTGCCTCTCGCCGGCACCCCGCTCTCCGGCATCGACTCGCTCCTCAGCATCGTGCAGATGCCCCCGGGCGTCCCGGTAGCGACGGTCGCGGTCGGCGAGATGGGCGCGCGCAACGCCGGGCACCTCGCCGCCCGGATTCTGGCGCTCAGCGACCCCGACGTGGCCGCCGCGGTGCGCATTCGGCGGCAGGAGATGAGCGGCCGGGTGCGCCTCCCCGAGGGCTTCGACGTCTCGGGCGGCGGGCTGGATCCAGCCTGATCCGGGCGATCACTCCCGGACCCGGAGTCGCGGTCCCGGTTTCGGCGTCAGAGCGAGCCCGGGAGCGTCGCCGCCATGGAGACCCCGTTGGCCTGGGCGACCGCGACGGCGGTGAGCACACCGGTGTCCGGGTCGAGTACGCCGAGATCGCCGCTGTCGACCTCCACGAGCAGGTGGGTCGCGTCGATCCAGCCCAGGATGCTGTTGTACACGTGGCCGGTGTTGGTGATGGTCCCACCGCCGCTCAGCAGTGCCAGCGCGTTGTTGGAGCCGGCGGTGCAGGCCATCCGCGAGCCGTCGGGGGAGAGGAAGCAGTTGTACAGCTCGGTGTTCCCGTAACCCTCGTTGGTCGGGAACTGGGTGAAGGTGGTTGATGTCCCCGTCCAGTCCACCGCCACGATGCTTTCGGTCTCCCCCGTGTCCCTGCCGTTCGGGTCGAAGCTGTCGAGGGTGACATCGCAGGCGGTGCCCGCCGCCGTGGGCAGGCCGTCGAGGCTGGCGCTCGTAAAGGTCGTGTTGGGCGTCCCATACGACGGCTGGGAGGAGGGTGTCTGACACACCGTGGCGCTGGCGTCCCCGGTGGTCGGGTCGACCACGTGGTACGACGGGCTGACTCCGCAGCCCGGCCCGCCACACTGCTCCTGCATCCCCGAGATGTAGTCGATCAGCGAGGTTCCATCCCACCCGGCCGGCCAGCGCAGCGCATAGCTCCCGTCGTTGTCCCAGAGGGAGACCTTGTTGGCGCCGTTGGAGAGATCCTGGATGTATCCCTCGCCTGTGTCAGTGGTGGCGTCGGACTCCTCGCTGATCTCGGAGATGGCGATCATCTGGTTCTCGGGGTCCACCGCGAAGGCGATCTCCTTGGATGTGCCGTCGGGGATCTGGGTCGCGGTCGCCGTGGTGCCTGCCGGTGAGAGCGCGTCGACATCGGTGTTGCCGTTGAGGTAGTAGACCTTCGTAGCGGAGACGCGGACGAGCGGGAGGTTCCGCAGGGTCTGGTTGGACTGGAGCGCGGGTAGGGCGGCGGTGGCGTGGGCCACGAT
>PLNE01000169.1 GCA_003141695.1 Candidatus Dormiibacterota bacterium | reverse complement strand
CAGCGCCTCCTCCGCGCTGTGGGCGGGATGGGCCCGGAACCCCTGCATCTCCATGAAGGCGGCCACGGTGCTGGCCAGCCGGACGTTGTCGTCCACGATCAGCACGGCCGGCGCCGCCGGTGCCCGCTCCTGCTCGGGCAGGGTGGCCGGATCGGATTGGACCTGCCCCGCGGAGGGGACGGCGACGGGCACGGGCCGAGCGGCTGCGCCGGGAGCGGCCCGCACCGGGGCCAGCTCCGGCGCCGATACGGCCTGCGGGAGTCCGGCGGGCTGGGGTGCCCGGCCGGGATCGACCAGCCTGAGGCCGGCCACGTGCGAGAGATCAAGCATGGTCATGACTGGACTGGAGCGTTTTCCGCGCTCGACCCACACGCTACAGGGTGAGGTCCGGGGCAGGAGGCACCGTCTGAGGGAATTCAGAGGACCGTTCCCCAGATGTTTCCTGTCGTCGCAGCGGGTCAGACCGAGGTACCCGGGTCCGCATCACAGACCGATGGCGGGGTGCGACCGCCCGACCGCGCCCGGCGCGGCTCTCCCCGTACCATCCAAGGCATGCTGGAGAGCCTCCCCGATACCGAGGGCATCGAGCGGGTCCTGATCGTCGTGGCCCATCCCGATGACTGCGACTTCGGCTGCGCCGCCACCACCGCGCGCTGGACCGACGCGGGCATCGAGGTGAGCTACTGCATCGTCACCGACGGCCAGGCGGGCGGCTCTGACCGGTCGATCGGACGCCAGCGCATGGGCCAGATCCGGCGTGTCGAGCAGACAGCCGCCGCCAAGGTGGTCGGGGTCACCGACCTCACCTTTCTGGGTTACCCGGACGGCGAGCTGAGCGTGACCCATGAGCTGCGGCGCGACATCAGTCGCGTCATCCGCCAGAAGCGCCCCGACCGCGTGGTGAGCCAGTCCCCGGAGCGGAGCTGGAGCCGGCTGTTCGCGTCTCACCCCGATCACCTCGCCGCGGCCGAGGCGGCCATCTGCGCCGTCTACCCCGATTCCCGCAATCCCTTTGCCCACCTGGAGTTGCTCGAGCACGAGGGGCTGGAGCCGCACACCGTCCGCGAGCTCTGGATGATGGGCAGCCCTGAGCGGGTCAACGTGTGGACGGACGTGACCGCCACCGCCGACCGCAAGCTGGAGGCCCTCCGCTGTCACAGGTCCCAGTACCAGGAGTGGGAGCCACTGGAGCAGCGCGTGCGAGCCTGGCTCCGCACCGGTGCCGAGGGTGCCGGTCTCGGCGAGGGCGCATCGGCAGAGGCCTTCTACCGGGTCAGCACCGGCTGATCCGCCGCGGCCGACCTGCTCAGGTGCTGGTCAGGAGGTCCACGGCGCGCACCCCACGCCACGCCGGATGGCGCATGCTCGCCGCCAGGTCGATCTCGTAGTGGTTGTTGCGGCCCACCCGGTTCCGGCGGACCAATCCCGCCTCCTCGAGGTCCCCCACGATCCGGTAGCAGGCGCGCTCGGTGATCCCGACACTCTGCGCGATGTCGCGCATTCGCATGTGGGGATCGCGAGCGAGGCAGACGAGGACGTGGCCGTGGTTCGACAGCAGCGTCCACTGGCGTCGCGAAACGGGTGCGTGGTCCGGTACGGACTGCTGGGTGGGGCTCATGGGCTCTGGGGCTCTGGGACGCCGCTAGGCTCATGATCCGCGCCAGCGGCGCGGAGCCCGCAGCTCACCACAGAGCATAACAACGAGATCGCAAACGCGCGAGATGCGATTCGCGACCCCCGGGCGGGCCCGGACTCCCGGTCCGTCAGCCCCGGTACACGGCCAGATGCCAGAGGCACGCGGTGGGCCCCGCAACGCTCAGACGGTAGGTCCCGGGACCGAGCGCGGACCCGGCCGTCCCGCCGCCGGTCACGTCAGCGCTGTCAGCCCGGCCCTGAGCGATCACCTCCGGGGTGGACCCCGGCGGGGCGGCCGCCTGGCTGACGGTCAGCGTCGCCCCGATGCTCGCAGCCGCGGTCCCGCCCGGACAGGTGTACGAGAGCGCCACCAGCCACGTGCCGCCAACCGTGAACCCGCTGGCCTGCGGGAGAATCTCGGCTCCGCATCCGATCCAGTCGAGAACCGCGTCCGTGGTGTAGCCGGAGGGAGGCGGATGGAGGGGGTCCAGGGACTGCTGCCCAGCCGCCAGCGGCGCGCAGGCCGTCTCGGCGAGGGTGGGCGTCGGGACCGGGGTGGCCGGCGCCGGCGAGGAGCCGCTCGACGGTTGGGGTTGGGCAGTCGGCGACGGCTGCGCGACGGAACCGGAGGCCGCGGCCGCCGCGGGCGTGCGGGTGAGGTAGCCCGCCACCCAATGGGCGGTCGGGAGGCCGATGCCCGCCCCCAGGATCAACCCCGCGATGAGGGAGAGAACCGGGGCGAGCCGGTGGGTGAGCCGGCGAAGAGGGTCCATCGCCTACACGAAGACCGACCAGAAGACGACGCCGAGGGCAAAGCTGATGGCGGCGCCCACCACCACACCCAGCCCCAGCATCAGAAGTGGCGGCATCCCGGTGAAGAGGTTGGCGGCCGGCTGCCGCAGACGGGCATCCTCCGACGCCGCGTCGCCGTCCGGCGCCCCCGGGGTGGTCCC
>PLNE01000045.1 GCA_003141695.1 Candidatus Dormiibacterota bacterium | reverse complement strand
ACCATCTGCTTCTGGGCGCGGAGGGCGTCCCGGAGGGTCCGCGCTCGGGCGTGGGGGTTGCCGTCCTGGTCGCCACCGACCCAGGAGCCGAGGCGGAGGAAGGGGTGGAAGGGCGGCGGTGGCCCGCCGAAGACCTCGATCCAGCGGCGGTCCAGCTCGGCGTGGACGGCGGGAATGGCATCCATCAGGAGGTCGAGGTGGAAGCGGATGTCGCGAGCCTCGTCCAGGACGGTCGGTCGCACGGTGCGCAGCTCCTCGGTCTGCCAGAGCAGCTCCATGTCGCGGCGCATCGAGGCGACCAGGGTGGCGTGGCGGGGTGAGCCGGGCGGGGGGCCGTCGAGAGCGTCCAGGGCCATGGCCACCCCGTTGACGTGGTCGAGGACCGAGCGGCGGACCGCCTCGGTGGGGTGGGCGGTGACCACCGGCACCACGTCCAGCTCGGCGAGCGCGGCGAGCAGCCGCTCCCTGCCGCCCTCCATATGGGCGGCACGGGTGAAGAGGTCGTGGAAGGTTCCTGGGGAGGCGGCCCCTCCGGCCGGGATCGCCTGGATGCTCCGGATCACCTGGACCCGGTGCTCCAGCTCCGCCACGTTGACCAGCTGGAAGTAGAGGGAGAAGGCTCGGATCAGCCGGGTGGCCGTGCCCACGTCGATCTCGCCCAACTGGCGGTCGAGGGCATGGCTGACCGCCTCGTCGTGGTGGTCGCGCAGCTGCTTGGTCTTTGCCCGCACCTCCTCTTCGAGCACGAGGAGCGGCTCGCCCTCCTGCTCCGCGAGCGTCTCTCCCAGCAGGGTGCCGACCAGGCGCACGTTGCGCCGGAGGCGGCGCTCCGCGTCTGCCTCGGGGCTCGGAGGTGCGGTGTCAGGCTGCTCGGCCACCTGCCAAGCATGCCGCCTCAGCCGGCCCGCGCGCCATCTGCATAGTGTTGCCATGATGGATATCGCCACCCGGCGCCTCCAGAGTCAGCATCTGGCCGGCAACCCGCTCGACGCCGCGGACGAGGTGGTGGGCTGGCTCGGCGCCGTGCAGGCGCAGGACTACCCGGCGGCCGCCTGGGCTCTCGGGCAGCGCACGCGCGACGCCACCGCCGCCGATGTGCACCGCCTCTTCGACGCGGGGGCGATCGTGCGCACCCATGTGCTCCGCCCCACCTGGCACTTCGCACTCCCCGCCGACATCCGTTGGCTCCTCGCCCTCACGGCGCCGCGGCTCCGGACCGCACTCGGGGGCCGCTGGCGCGACCTGGGGATCGACCACGGCGTGATGGGCCGAGCCGAGGCCGCGTTCAGCGCCGCGCTCGCCGGCGGCCGTCAGCTCACCCGCGCCGAGCTTGGCGGCGCCTTGCACGCGTCGGGGATCGCCCCCGACGGCCAGCGGCTTCCCCACCTGATCCTCGCGGCGGAGCTGGACGCGCTGGTCGTCAGCGGTCCGCGCCGGGGGCGAGACTTCACCTACATGCTGATGGACGACCGCGTGCCCGCCGCGGCGCCGCTCGGTCCCGAGGAGGCGCTGCGGCGGCTGGCCGAGGGGTACTTCCGCAGCCGGGGGCCGGCACAGCTCCAGGACTTCGCATGGTGGGCCGGCACCACCCTGGCCGGCGCGCGGAGGGGCGTCGCCGCGGCGGGTGAGAGCCTGGCATCCGAGGTGATCGACGGGAAGCCGTACTGGTTCGCTGATATCGCCGCCGACACGGCCGCCGCCGCTTCTTCGGTCACCGTCCCCGCTGTCCTCGCCCCGCCGCGTCCGCGGATGTCGGGGGCCCCCATTGCCCACCTGCTCGCGAACTTCGACGAGCTGACCGTTGCGTACCGCGACCGGTCCGACGCCGGCCATCCCGATGGGCGGTTCGACCCCCGTCTTTTCGGTTTCGGCAGCATCCTCAGCAACGTCCTGGTGATCGGAGGCAAGGTTCGAGGAGCGTGGCGACGGGCGGCGGGTCCGAAGTCCGTGCGCGTGCAGGTGCGCCTGCTCGGCCCGCTTCGCCCGGCTGAGAAGGCCGCCGTGGACCGCGCCGCCGACCGGATGAGCGGGTTCCTCGAGCTTCCCGTCGAGCTGGAGTGGGAGGGGCAGGGCGCGGGTTAGTGCCCGATGAAGCGACGCGGCGAGCGGGTTCCGCGCGCGGAGTGGCGGCGCCGGCAACCGGATCCGCGCGTGCGTTCACTCGCCTGTGGGTCTTGTCCTCGGCACGGACCATCGTCCGGAGAACTGGCACCCCTCCCCCGCACCGAAGCGCGGGGGGGGATGCGGCCATGAGTATCGCACAACTGTCCGGAGATTGCAAGGGCTCGGCCTGATTGGTGGTGGCTCTGCGAACAAGGTCAACATGGAACCACTTTTGAGTGGTGGTAGTGACCTCCAGTGTTATTACAGTCATCACTGAAAGACTTCTACGACTATGGGGCGCGGCGCCTAAAGGGGCCGCGCGTGGCTACGTCCCCATCGAGCGCGGCGTGGCCACTCATCATCCCGGCCTGGCACTTGGCACCCGGTGCGTCCCTGCAGGTGAGGCGCTCCGCCCACAACTGCGGAGGCGCTCGAAGTTCTTCCAGAGGCTCTGTTCCCCGCAGGGACCGTCGTCCGGGGGAACTGGCACCCCTCCCCCGCTTTCGCGGGGGGGAGTGCGCCTTCCAGTGTCGCGCGCCCGCCCGCGCCAGGGAAGGGGACTGAGGTCCTCGGTTGCCCGGGACCTCAGTCCCTTCCGGGTTGGCCCGCGCCTGCGGGCCGGCTCGGTGCCTGTGGTTTAGCCTCGATCTTTCACTGAGGT
>PLNE01000090.1 GCA_003141695.1 Candidatus Dormiibacterota bacterium | reverse complement strand
CTGCCGATCGTCCAGGCGATGATCCTCGCCAGCTCGACCGAGGAGCGCAAGCGCCAGCTGGACAAGCTCCTTCCCTTCCAGCGCGGCGACTTCTACGGGATCCTCAAGGCGATGGCCGGGCTCCCGGTGGTCATCCGGCTCATCGACCCGCCGCTCCACGAGTTCCTGCCCTCGTTCGAGGATCTCCTCGTCGAGGTGACGCAGGCGGAGACCAGGGGCGACCCCGAGGGCAGCTTCGCGGACAAGCGGACCATGCTCGCCGCGGTGCGCTCAATCCGCGAGCAGAACCCGATGCTCGGGCTGCGCGGCTGCCGGCTCGGTCTCCTCTTCCCCGAGATCATCGAGATGCAGGTGCGGGCGATCATGGAAGCCGCGGTGCAGTTGACCAAGGAGGGGGTCGACGTCCACCCGGAGATCATGATCCCGCTGGTCGGGGCCATCGAGGAGCTGCGGCGGACCAAGGGGTACCTGCAGAAGACCGTGGACGCCGTCCTCGCAGAGGCCGGGATCAAGGTCCCCTATAAGTTCGGCACCATGATCGAGCTGCCGCGGGCGGCGCTCATCGCCGGTGAGATCGCGACCGAGGCCGAGTTCTTCTCCTTCGGGACCAACGACCTCACCCAGACCACCTTCGGCTTCTCCCGCGACGACGCCGAGGGCAAGATCATCATCCCGTACGTCGAGCAGAAGATCCTCCCCAGCAACCCCTTCGAGACCCTCGATCGCGGTGGGGTGGGCCGGCTCATGAACATTGCGGTCATCGAGGGCCGCCAGACCCGCCCCGACCTCACCGTGGGCATCTGCGGTGAGCATGGCGGTGACCCGGCATCGATCGCCATCTGCGAGAAGCTCAACCTCAACTACGTCTCGTGCTCGCCCTACCGGGTGCCCGTGGCACGGCTCGCCGCCGCCCACGCCCGGCTGGCGACGCGGGATGCGGATCGCTGAGGCTGCCCGCCACAGCAGCTAGGTGACGGTGGCTCGGGGGCGCTCGGCGCCCCCGGGCCTCCACCCGCCGCGGAGGGTGAGCCTGCCCTCCCGCGCTATCCTCGCTGGGCATGACTGAGCGAGTCCGGATTCAGAAGGTCGCCACCCGCGACGGCCGTCCCGTCAATCTCGACGACGGCCACGTCGTGGAGGGGGACGAGCTCGCCGAGCCGACCCCCGGACAGCCGTATGCCATCCGGCGGTCAGTTGTCGAGCATCGCGACGCTCCCGATGTCTTCGCCACCTCGCCGGTGCGGGCGGTGATCACTGAGAAGGGCGGTGCGATCGTGGTGCTCACCGACAACTCGCGCTATCGGGTCGAGGTTGTCGGCCGCTGAGCCGGTGTCGCGCCACCTTCATCCACCGGCAATTCGCGGCTCTTCCCGGCGCCCGCTCCGGCGCTCGCCGGCCCTCTCCCGCAGGACGTCACCCTCTCCTCTTGAGGTGGCCGCCACGTGAGTACTGACGCCCCAGCCGAGATCAAGGCGCGGCTCGACATCCTCGATGTGATCGGGGGTTACGTCTCCCTGCACCGCTCCGGCACCCAGCACGTCGGCCTCTGCCCCTTCCACGCCGAGAAGACCCCGAGCTTCTCGGTCAGCCAGCAGCGGCAGGCTTTCTACTGCCACGGCTGCACCGAGGGTGGCGACATCTTCACCTTCGTCCAGCGGATCGAGGGGGTCGACTTCCCCCGCGCCCTGGAGATCCTCGCCGAGCGTGCCGGGGTCGAGCTGGAGAAGAGCCCGCGGGCGGCCGCTCGCGGCGCCGGCCGACGCCGCTCGCTCGAGCTGAACGACCGCGCCGCCAAGTTCTACGAGTACGTGCTCTGGAGCCTCCCCGCGGGGACGCCGGGACACCGCCTCCTCGCCGAGCGGGGCGTGGACGAGGCCCTGGCGCGGCGTTTCCGGGTCGGCTTCGCTCCTGCCGGTGGTGCGGCGGGGACCGCTCTGGTGCGCTACCTGGTCGGCAAGGGAGGAGCCGCCGTCTCCGAGCTGGCGGAGGCGGGTCTGGCCGGCCGCAGCGGCCGCGACACCTTTCGCAACCGTCTGGTGTTCCCGATCTCCGATGACCGCGGCCAGATCCTCGGCTTCGGTGGCCGGGCCCTCGGGGACGCCGTTCCCAAGTACCTCAACACCCCCGAGACTGGCGTCTACCACAAGTCGACGGCCCTCTTCGGCCTCGACCAGGCCCGCCAGGCGCTCCGCGAGCGCCGCGTCGCCGTCGTTGTGGAGGGCTACTTCGACGTGCTCGCCGCCCATGCAGCGGGCGTCGCCCACGTCGTCGCCTCGAGCGGCACGGCGCTGACCCGGGAGCAGGTGCGGATCATCGCCCGTCACGCGGACGAGGTGGTGCTCTGCTTCGACGGCGACGCCGCCGGCCGGCGGGCGGCTGCGCGAGCCGTGGAGCTCTGCGCCGCCGAGCGGCTGTCGGGGCGCATCGCCGTGATGCCTCCGGCGTTCAAGGATCCGGACGAGATGGTCCGGGCCGACCCGGCGGCGTTTGCAGCGCTCATCGCGGGGGCGGCAGCCGAGTGGCAGGTGCTCGTCGAGTGGGCGATCGGCGGGGCCGGCGCCGAGACCGGCGAGCGCCGGGCGGCCGCGGAGCGGGTGGTGGCCGTCCTGGCCGGCATTCCCGAGGCGGCCACACGCGACCTCTATATCCAGGAGGCATCACGGCGGCTGGAGCTCTCGCCATCAGCACTGGCGGCCGACGTCAGCCGCGCCCCGTCGGGGGGCGGTCGCAGCCCGGTCCGGCTGACCGCCCCGCCGCCGACCCCTCCGGTGACGGCCGACGCCTCGGATCCAGGTTTGGCGGACGAGGACCCGGGGCATCCTCCGGCGTCGTGGGAGGAATTCCTTGCCACCTATGCCGTCCAGCGGCCCGCGCTGGCGCGGCTGCTGGTCGACGAGATGGGGCTGGACCTCAATGACCTGGCGAGCCCGGCGGTGCGTCGCATCCTCGAGGCGGCCAGGGCGGCCCTGCCCGTCGCCGGCCTGCCTCTCCACACCCTGGGACCGGGCGATCGCCGCCTCGCCGCACGTCTCTCCGTTCACGACCTCCCCGAGCTCCGTGTCGACGCCGACCCGGTGGCTCTGGAGCGGGCCATGGCGGACTGCGTCGACCGGGTCCGGCGAGCCGCGATCCGGGATCGCACCGGGCGCGAGATCCGTGAGCTCTTCGCAACCCCCGGCCCGGAGGACCCGCAGCGCGACGAGAACGTCGCGGCCCGGGTCCGCGATCTGCTCGCGGAGGAGCGCCGTCCGCCAGGCTGATCGCCGGTCCCGGCATGGACTCTCCAGGAGGCCCGGCACCGGGAGGAACCCCAGCCGTTGTTACCCTGGAGGGCGCAATGGCGTCCTGACCGGGTCAGGGGGCCGGTCCCGAGCCCGGGGTGCGAGGGAGGCCTGATGGCGACGAAGACGACGGGAGCCAGGAAGAAGGGGTCGCGGGGAGACGCGGCGCGGCGCAGGACCCCGCCCGGAGCCCCATCCAACTCCAGGCCGGCGGCCGCCAAGGGGGCCGGACCGCAGCGGCGGACCGTGGCCGAGAAGGCTGCCACCCCGCGGTCCCGGAGCGGCCCTTCGCCCGCATCGCGAGCCTCGGCCCCCCGGGGTCTCTCGCCAGCCTCGAAAGCGCCCGCGTCACCGAGATCCCGTTCCTCCGCGCCCGCTCAGGTGCGCTCGCGTGCCGCCGCCCCACCCCCGGCCGCCAAACCGGTCAGGAGCGGTTCTGCCGGCTCCCGACCGCCGGCCGCACCGGGAACGGTGCGGAAGATGGCCGTTGCAGCCGCCTCGAGGCCGGCCACCCGCCGATCCGCTCCGCGCTCGGGCGGCGGCACGAGCGGCCCGCGGCCGCCTGCCACGCGCGCGGCGGGGTCGCGGCCGTCCGCCTCCACCTCGCGCAAGCCCGCCTCCACCTCGCGCAAGCCCGCCTCCGCTGCCCGCAAGCCC
>PLNE01000023.1 GCA_003141695.1 Candidatus Dormiibacterota bacterium | reverse complement strand
GGCGGTCGGTTCCTCCATGGGCGGGTACGCCGCCCTGGCTCTGCTGCGCCTCGCACCGGAGCGGCTGCGTGCCCTGGTGCTGGCCTCCGCGCGGGCGGCGGCCGACACCCCGGAGCAGGCGGACAACCGGCGCAAGATGGCCGGACTGGCGCTCCGGGACGGGGTCGAGACCGCCGTCCCGATGGTCAAGCGGCTGCTCGGGCCCGGGAGCCGGGAGGAGCCCCAGATCAGCGATCCCGTGGTAGGGCGGATCCGCCGCTGCCGTCCGGCGGGGATCGCGGCCTGCCAGGCGGCGATGGCGGGTCGGCCCGACAGCACGCCGCTGCTCGGCTTGGTGGGTGTGCCGGCCCTGGTGATCCATGGCGATCAGGACGCGATCCTGAGCCTGGACGAGGCGCGGGACGAGGCCGCCGTCCTGCCGCGGGGCGAGCTGGCCGTGATTGCGGGGGCGGGCCACCTGGCCAACCTCGAGGATCCGCCCGCTTTCAGCGAGACACTCCGGGGGTTCCTGGCCCGGATCGGCTGAGCCACGGGTTCCGGCCCTCGCCGGGGCGGGACCGACGCGGCCCATTCGGCGTGGGCCGTCACAGGGGCGCGCTCACGCGGCGGCGCGCAGGGGTCGAGGTTCCCCCATGAGGGTCGCGAATCCGGTCCGCCACGACTGGTGGTGCGGCTCCCATCCGAGCTCGCGCCTCGCCTTGGCGTTGGAAGCGCCCCGGATCTCGGTCATGGCGGCCACCACGAACTCTCCGGCCACCAGCCGGGCGAGCCACGCCGGCAACCTNNAACCTGAGCGGCGACGGCGCGCCGATCATCCTTGCCAGCGCGGGCAACCAGACGGCGGCCGGCGCCGGATCGTCGTCGACGACGTTGTAGAGGCCCGGTGCGCCGCACTCCACCGCCTGCGCGGTGGCCTGGGCGGCGTCGTCCACGTGGAGGAAGGACCAGATTCCCGCCCCGCTCCCCACCACCGGGAACCGTCTCCGCCGGAGATCTTCGAACTGCTCGCCCCCGGGCTCGAGCGACGTCCCAGGGCCATACAGGCCGCCGTAGCGGAGAACCACGGCCTCCAGCTCTGGCGCCGCCAGCACGGCCGTTTCCAGATGCCGGATGGCCGCCAGCGTCTCCCGCGCACCCCGGGGCGGATTGGGATCGAGCGGCTCCTCCTCGGATTTCGCCGGCCCGCCTACCCGTGCATACGGCCACCCGGCGTAGCTCTGGGCGACAAAGCGACGAGCTCCCGCGGCCCGTGCGGCCACCAGCAGGTTGTCCGTGCCCTCGGTCCGGAGTCGGTTGGTGGCGGCGAACGAGCGGTCGAGATGCCGGAAGTCCCGCATTCCCTTGAGGGCGGTGAGCTCGTGGATCACCACCTCGGGACGGGCCTGCACCACGGCTGCGGTGACGGCCGCGGGATCCAGGGCATCAGCCACCGCGGGCGAGGCGCCCAGCGCCTCCAGCTCGGCCACCTTCGCCGGATGCCGGGTGAGCGCCACCACCGCGTGCCCGCGCTCGACCAGCACGGGTATCAGGCGCCGTCCGACGGCGCCACTGCCACCGGCCACGAAGATCCTCATCGCCATCCCTCCGGTCACCCAGGCCTTGTCACCGCTCGAGACGAGACAGAGCCGCAGGGTGTGACACCCGCCGCCTGTCACAGCCCCGGGGGTAGCCTCGTCTCACACCGGAGGAGACGAACCATGCCGAGCACTGCGGGGCTGGACGACGAGCTCTACAGGGTCAACCGACCCCTGCTGATGTCCATCGCCTACCGGATGCTGGGGAGCGTGAGCGAGGCCGAGGACATCGTGCAGGAGGCCTTCCTCCGCTACCACCGGTCGGCGGGCTCGGGGGAAGCGGTGGAGTCGCCAAAGGCGTACCTCTCGACCGTCACAACCCGCCTTGCCATCGACCACCTCCGCTCGGCCCGGATGCGCCGCGAGCACTACGTCGGCCAGTGGTTTCCCGAACCGGTCCTCACCGGGGAGAACGAGGTCGAACGGCACGCCGAGATCGCCGAGTCGCTCTCGATGGCGTTCCTGGTGCTGCTCGAGCGGCTGTCGCCGGTCGAGAGGGCCGTGTTTCTGCTGCGCGAGGTGTTCGACTTCGCNNATACGCAGAGATCGCGGAGATCGTCGGTAAGGGCGAGACCAACGTCCGGCAGATCGCGGTGCGCGCCCGACGCCACGTCGAGGCTGGGCGGCCACGTTTCGAGACCGACCGGCAGCGCCGCGACGAGCTGGCGCACCGCTTCTTCGCCGCGCTGGAGGCGGGCGACCTGGCCGGGCTGCTGTCGACGCTAGCCTCCGACGTCACCATGGCCGGGGACGGCGGCAACAAGGCGCCGGCGGTGCTGGAGCCGGTCCAGGGGCGGGAGCGCGTGGCCCGCTTCCTCCTCGGTCTGATGCGTCAGGGGGTCCGGCTGCGCCTGGAGATGCGGCCCGAAGAGGTGAACGGCGAGGCCGGGTCGGTGATCACCGACCCGGGGGGCCGTGTGGTCACGGTGATGGTCCTGAACATCGCCAGCGGAGTGGTCCATGGGATCCGATCGGTGGTCAACCCCGACAAGCTGGGCCACCTCGGCCCGGTGGCCAACTTCGGGGAACTCCTCAAAGCCGACCGGGAGAGCCGGCATGATGAGTGAGGCCCTGTCGCATCGCCGCGTCAGGAGAGGGGCCGCTCAGCGAGCGGCGAGCGCCGCCGGGGGAGACGCCGCAGGACGGGTGAGCGGAACCGCGCAGAAGCCCTCGTAGTCGATCGGCTCCGTGATGG
>PLNE01000160.1 GCA_003141695.1 Candidatus Dormiibacterota bacterium | reverse complement strand
GCGCTGGAGTGGAGGATGGTCACCTTCTTGCTCCGGGGGTCGGCGTCGGCACCACCCACGCGCCCCGTGTTGAGCAGGAAGACCTCGAAGTCGCAGCTGCCGAGGAGCTCCAGGAAGCGGTTGCCCTGCTGCTCGTGGCGGAGCGGGAAGAAGGGGTTGGTTCCCGGGACGCGCAGGAATTTGCCCTCTTCGTCCTTCCCGCCGGCGCTCGTGCCCTTGGTCTCGCCCAGCATGAAGTAGGCGGCGGCCTGGGCGGCACTCAGCCGGGCGACCCCGGGGATGATGCTCTCGTTGCAGTTGAGGATCAGGAGCTGGTTGACACCCGGGAGATCCCGCGCGTCGCGGTGCCACCCCAGCGCCTCCATCCGGAAGACGGCGCGACCGTTCTGGCTGTAGGCGGTGTCGAAGAAGTCGACCTCTCCCGCCGCGTTCTGGGAGACGTTCTCCAGGTAGGCATCGGGCTTGCAGACCGCGCCGTAGATGCTCGGCTCGAAAGCCGGGTCCAGGCTGTACGTCTTGGCGAAGCAGCCGTTCTCGGTGGCAACCACCCGGCCGCCGGGGTAGAGGGCGACGAAGTCGTCCTGCACCGGCTTGGAGTCGTTCTGGCGGGTGAAGGTGGTGGTCGTCTTGCCAGTCCCCGAGAGGCCCACGATGAGCATCCCCTGCTCGCCCCGGGGCGTCGGGATCACCTTGCAGCCGGCGTGCAGTCCCAGGCCGCCGCGCTCGAAGACAAGCGCGTTCCACATCCGCAGACCGCCCTTCTTGGACTCTCCGAAATAGTCGGAGTTGAGCACCCGGGTGACCCCGGCCTCGAGGTCGACGGCGATGACCCGGTCGTCGGGGTAGCCGGGGGCGGCGAGGTTGGGCGTGTAAATGACCGTGAGGCGGGGCTCGAAGCTCGGGCCTGCGTCCTCGGCGTCGAAGTACAGCCAGCGCTGCATGCCGGCGATGTTGGCGTGGGCCGCCTCGATGTACAGCCGGGCGCGGACGCGGTCGGCGGGATCGTTGCCGATGTACCCGTCGACGACCAGCATCTCCTGGTCGCGGATGAACGCATCCTGGGCCGCCGCGAGGCGTGCCCCCTCGGCCCGCGTGATGGTCTGGCCGCTGTGCCGCTCCGGGGTGTCCGTGACCACGAAGGTGCTCGCCGCGCTGCGCGCGGTGACCTTGGTCTGGACGTTGTAGTTGTCGAACGCGGTGAGGCGGGCGATGGGCATCCGGGAGGTCAGCTCGCGCAGCTCCTCCGGGGTCGGGTTCCAGCGCACGGCGCGGGCCTCGGGTAGCCCGCCACGGGGGGGGTCGAGGGTCATGACCGGCCTCCTCTTCGCTCCGAACCGATCAGGACCACCACGACCCGGCGGGCTGTTCCGGTCGGGGCGGCAGAGATGGTGGCCGGCTACTCTATCAGGCGGTCTGGGATAGCCGTGGCGATGCCGGATCAGGCGGTCAGCGATCTACGCGACGGCTGCCCGATCCGGCGGCCGGAGATCGCCGTGGGAGGCTGCGCCAGCAGCTGCTCGAACTGGTCGGCGGGCACCGGCCGGCTGAAGAGGTAGCCCTGGAGGAGGTCGCATCCCCGCCGGCGCAGAAAGGCCAGCTGGGCCGGGGTCTCGACGCCCTCGGCGGTGACCTTCATGCCGAGCTGGTGGGCCAGCGCGATGGTCGCCGAGACCAGGGGGGCATCATCCCGCTCGCCCTTGATCCCCGACAGGAAAGAGCGGTCGATCTTGAGCCGATCGGCCGGGAAGTTCGCCAGCTTGCTGAGGCTGGAGTAGCCGGTGCCGAAGTCGTCGATGGCGATGCTGATCCCGGCCCGACGGAGCTGGTGCAGCTCCTCCAGAGCCTCGGCGGGCTGCGCCGCCGCGGTGGACTCGGTGATCTCGACCTCGAGCCGGTCTGGAGGCAGGCCGCTCTCGAACAGCACGGCCTCGATTCGATCGACCAGGTCGGCTCGTCCCAGCTCGCGTCCCGAGACGTTGACGGCCACGAAGAAGTCGGGATGCCCGGCCTCGCACCAGGCGGCCGCCTGCGCACAGGCCGTCCGGAGCACCCAGGTGTCGATGGCGTTGATCATCCCGATCTCCTCGGCCAGCGGGATGAAGCTGTCGGGGGGGACCAGTCCGCGGGTCGGATGCTGCCAGCGCACCAGCGCCTCGCAGCCGACGATGGAACGACTCTCCGTCGAGATGAGCGGCTGGTAGTAGAGGCGCAGCTCGCCGCGCTCCACCGCATGACGGAGGTCCTGGTCCAGGCTCAGCCGCTCGATCGCCGTCGATGACATGCGCGGCGAGAAGACCTCGACCAGGCCGCGGCCCGCGTCCTTGGCCGCCTGCATCGCCAGCCTGGCGTCGCGGAGCATCTCCTGAGGGCCTGGCCCCGAGATCGTTGAAGCCGCAACTCCGATGCTCACGCCAACGGTCAGCGAGCCACTCCGGAATTCGAGAGGCGAGGTGAAGGCGTCCTGCAGCCGATCCGCCACGTCCACGGCGCGGGTGACGGCACCCACGTCCTCGAGGAGCACCGCGAACTCGTCGGCACTCAGCCGGGCTACGGTGTCGCCGGGCCGGAGGGTGACCGCGAGCCGGGCCGCGATGGCCTGGAGCACGGCGTCTCCGACGGCGTACCCCGCGCTGTCGTTGACCCTTTTGAAGTCGTCCACGTCGACGAAGAGGACGGCGGTCACGGCGCTGCGCCGCTGCGCCTGGGCGAGCGCATGTCCGAGGCGCTCGGTGAAGAGGGCTCGGTTGGCCCTCCCCGTCAGCGGGTCACGGAGCGCTCCCTCGCGCAGCTCCTTCTGAAGCCGGTTGCGCTCGGTCACGTCGTTCATGATCGAGAGGATTGCGGGACGGCCCTCGAACTCCTGGGGCCCGGTGGTGATCTCCACGTCGATGACCCGCCCGTCCCGCAGGCGGTGGCGGGCATTCATGCTCGTGTTCCGCTTGCGCGCCTTCCCGAGGTCAACGGCCCACTGGGCGGCGTCGCGCCGGACGGCGCCGGCGGTCAGCTCCGCGAATTCCTCCCGCGAGTATCCGTACTTGGCGCAGGCGGCGTCGTTGACGAGGAGGAAGCGCTCCGTCTGGACGTCGATCACCCACATCGGCTGGGGGTTGTCGAAGAAGAGGCGGCGGAAGAGGGTCTCGCCGGTTTCCCGGAGGCTTTCGCGCTGCTGGTCGGTCCGGAGCAGCTCCCCGAGCATGTGCAGCCGCAGGGCGGCTGATCCGACCTGGGCGGCGATGTACTCGAGCGCCACGGCCTGGACCGCGCTGAAGGCGCGGGGCCGGGTCGAGGTCACCGTGACGGACCCGATGCTCATGCCGGAGCAATGCAGGGGAACGGTGATCACCGAGAGGGCGCCACGACGCCTCCCCGCCTTGGGGACAGCGCTCTCATCCGTCGCGAGGCCGGCGGAGATCTCGAGCGTGCTGACGGCGGCGACCGGCCACGGGTGGCCGAGGCCGTCGAGGGTGCCCCGGGCTCGATCCGCGTGGCCACCTCGCGCGCCGGCCCGGTGGACCTTGCCGCTCAGGGTGGTGACCTCGACCACCGCCTCGTCCGCCTCGCACAGGTTGCGCGCCGCCTCCGCCGCCAGCTGGACGGCCGTCCCCAGCTCGGCGCTGAGAGTGGAAGCCTCCTGCTCGAACTCAGCCGGCGCGTGGGTCACGCCACTCAGCCGGAGAGCCCGGTGGGAGGCGGTGACGATGACGGCGTTCAGCGCGCCAAAGAGGTCGAGTACCACCTGCTGGGGCGTGGCCGCGTCGGTGGCCGGATGCGCCGGCGCCACCGGCGCCTTGGGCGCGGACCGTCGACGGACAGCGGGCACGGCGATGGGTGTGCGTCGAGAGGCGCCGGACTGCATGGCTGCCATCAACGCTAGTCGGCTACAACCTCACGCCCTCAGACGGTAGGTCACGATCTCGTCACCGACGCGACACTGGCCTGGCACGACACCTCTGATCCGGTGTCGGTGCCCCCCACGGCGCCGGCCCAGATGCACCGGAGGCAGTCATATCTGTCTCGGACAGAATTGATACACTGAGGTCGTGGCCGCCCCCTCGACCGACGCCGCCCTCTCTACCGCCGTTGTCCGCCCGCCCGACCTCGATGCGCTCGCGGGCAGGCTGGCTCGGGCGGCCGGCCGGCTGCGCCGCCGCCTCAACCGGCAGGTGCGCGCCGGCATGGACTCGGATCCGCTCCCCGAGGCGCAGCTGGAGATCCTCCGCCTGGTCAACCGGCGTCCGGGGATTCGCGTCCACGATGTGGCCGCCGAGCTGGGGCTGGCCTCGAACACGGTGAGCACCCTCGTCCATCGCCTCACCGACACCGGGTTCGTGGATCGCCTCTCCGACGCCGGCGACGGGCGGGTTGCCCGACTCCGTCTCCGCCCGGTAGCCGAGGTCCGCCTCCAGCGCTGGCGTGACCGGCGCGGCGAGATCCTGGCCGCCCGGCTCGCGGAGCTGGGCCGCGACGACCGCGAGGCGCTCACCCGTGCCCTGCCCGTGCTGGAGCGGATCGTCGACTCCCTCGACGAGGAGGCGGCGGGAGCGGAGCCGGAGTTGGCGGCCCTACCGGAGGGGCCCAATGACGGCTGAGATCGCCCTCCCGGCGGGAGCGCCCCCCGACGGCGCCCCGCTCCCGGTCGCCTGCTCGGAGCTGCGCGTCAGCTTCGGCACCGTGCAGGCGGTCGACGGGATCTCGTTCAGCATCGCTCCGGGCGAGGTCTTCGGCCTGCTCGGCCCCAACGGAGCGGGCAAGACGACCAGCATCCGGGTGCTGACCACCCTGATCCGCGCCGACTCCGGCGCGGTCAGCGTCTTCGGGCACGACACCCGCGGCGAGGCGATGCTGGTCCGCCACCTGATCGGCTACCTGCCCCAGCAGCTCTCCGCCGACTTCCAGCTCAGCGGGTACGAGAACGTCTGGCTCTTTGCCCGCCTCTTCGACCTGCCCCGCCGGGAACGCAAGCAGCGGGCCCGCGAGGTGCTGGAGGCGATGGGGCTCGACGACGTCCGCGACCGCCTGGTCAGCACCTACTCCGGGGGCATGGTCCGTCGCCTTGAGCTGGCCCAGGCGCTGGTCAACCGGCCGGCATTGCTCGTCCTCGACGAACCGACGATCGGGCTCGACCCGCTTGCTCGCGGGGACGTCTGGGAGAGGGTCCAGGAGCTCCGCGAGGAGACCGGCATGACCGTGCTGCTCACCACTCACTACATGGAGGAGGCGGACACGCTCTGCGAGCGCATCGCCCTGATGCACCACGGGCGCATCCGCTCCCAGGGCACTCCCGCCGAGCTGAAGGCAAGGCTCGGGCAGGGGGCGACGCTCGACGACGTCTTCCGCCACGACGTCGGCGCCGCCATCGAGGACGAGGAGATGACAGGAGGAGGCCGCGATGTCCGCCGTACGCGCCGCACAGCCCAGCGTCTCGGCTGACCTGCGGGCTCCGGGCGCGGTGATGCCGCCCTGGTGGCGACTCTACCCGAGCCGCATCCTGACCTTCTGGCTGGTCGAGTTGCGCAAGATCCGGCACGACCGGACCGAGCTGTACACCCGGGCCGTCCAGCCGCTGCTCTGGCTGGTCATCTTCGGGGAGACCTTCAGCCGCCTCCATGTCATCCCCACCCCGAAGGGAATCAGCTACCTCGCCTATCTCTCGCCCGGGATCATGGCCCAGTCGGCCCTCTTCATCGCCATCTTCTTCGGCATTCAGATCATCTGGGAGCGCGATTCTGGGATCCTCACCAAGCTGATGGCGACGCCCACGCCGAGGCTTGCCCTGATCAGCGGCAAGGCCTTCGCCGCCGGGGTGCGCTCGTTCTCCCAGGTGGTGGTCATCATGGTGCTGTCGGTCGTGCTCCAGATCCATTTCGACTGGAACCCTCTCCACCTCCTCGGCGTGGTGGCGGTCGTGGTCCTGGGGGCCGCCTTCTTCTCCTGTCTCTCGATGACCATCGCCGGGATCGTCCTCCACCGGGAACGGCTGATGGGTGTCGGCCAGGCGATCACCATGCCGCTCTTCTTCGCCTCCAACGCCCTCTACCCGGTGAAGGTGATGCCGGGCTGGCTGCAGGGGTTGAGCGCGGCGAACCCGATGAGCTACGAGGTGGACGCGCTCCGCGGCCTGCTGCTCGGCACCCCCAGCTCGCTCCTCCTCGACTTCGGGGTCCTGGCCGTCGCGGTGGTCGCGGGCGTGATCGCTGCGGCCGCCCTCCTCCCCCGACTGGCCCGCTGAGCCCAGGGGCGGCGCGAGCCCCTCAACCGGCGCGGCGCGAGCCCCTCAACCGGCACGGCGCGAGCCCGCTCAACCGGCACGGCGCGAGCCCGCTCCCCGCCGGCCCGGCCGCGCCGCGAGCACGCCGGTGGAGATGCCGGGGAGGATGTCGCCTGTCCGGGCCGGGGTCAACCGCCGCCGCCTCGGGTGTAACCTGCGCCCATGACGCAGACGGCCTCCGCGCCGACGACCGATGCGGCCGCCCGCCGCGACGACTCCTGGATCTACTTCGACGGAGAATTCCGCCGTTACCGCGACGCGCGGATCGGTCTCCTCACTCAGGGGCTCAACTACGGGACGGGCGTCTTCGAGGGCATCCGGGCCTACTGGAGCGAAGAGAGGGGTCAGCTCTACGGTCTGTGGTTCCCGGAGCACTACCGGCGTTTCCACCAGAACGCCCGCGCGCTGCAGATGCGCGTCCCCCACAGCGCTGAGGAGCTGTGCGCCATCACGCACGAGCTGCTCCGCCGCAACGGCAGTCGGGAGACGACATACATCCGCCCGCTCATCTTCAAGTCGGCCGAGACCATCGGCTTCCGTCTCCATGACATGCCCGACAGCTTCGCCATCGCCACCGCGCCGATGGGGGACTACGTGCCCACCGGCGGGATGCGCTGCATGGTCTCGTCGTGGCGGCGCATCGACGAGAGCATGGTCCCGCCCCGGACCAAGTGCACCGGCATCTACATCAACAGCGCGCTCGCCAAGTCCGAGGCGCTCCAGGCCGGCTTCGACGAGGCCATCATGCTCACCGGTGCGGGGCATGTCTGCGAGGGCAGCGGGGAGAACATCTTCCTCGTCCGCGGTGGGGTCATCTCGACGCCCGCGCCGGCGGACAACATCCTCGAGGGGATCACCCGCCAGGGGATCATTCACCTCTTCCGCGAGGAGATAGGACTGGACGTGGTCGAGCGTTCCATCGGCCGGAGCGAGCTGTACATCGCCGATGAGGTCTTCATGTGCGGGACCGGCGCGCAGGTGGCCCCGGTGGTCGAGGTCGACCGCCGAACCGTCGGCGACGGCGAGCCCGGGCCGCTCACCCTGCGGGTCCAGGGCCTCTTCAACGACATCGTGAGGGGTGCAAACCCCAAGTACGCGGAGTGGCTGCGCCCGATCTGGTGACTCTCCCGGGCGGCGCGGCGCGCGCCTCAGCTCCCGGCGGCCATCTCGCGCACGATCTGCGCCCCCGCTCGCCGCAGCAGCCGCCGGGGCACCCGGCGCGGATCCTCGCCCGGCCCGGCCAGGTCCGCCAGCGAGATGGAGCGGCGGAATCCCCCGGGGTCGGAGCGCACCTCGCCCGCCACCGCGATGCAGGTGACGCCCAGCCGGGCTGAGCGGCGCCCCACCTCGAGCGGCGCCTTTCCGGCGGCGGTCTGGCGGTCCAGGCGACCCTCGCCGGTGACGACGACATCCGACTCGGAGATGGCCTGATCGAGCCCGATCGCATCGGCCACCAGTGACGCTCCGGACAACAGAGCCGCGCCTGTCACCGCCAGGCCATAGCCGCTCCCGCCCGCCGCTCCGGCGCCGGCCTGGTCGCGGAGAGCGGCGGGGACGTGCGCGTCGCGCTCCAGCACCTCGGCGAGCCGTTGTAGCCCATCCGCCAGCCGGTCGACCTCCGCATCGGTCGCCCCCTTCTGGGGGCCGAAGACGTGAGCTGCGCCGAGCCTGCCGAGCAGCGGGCTGTCCACGTCGCTGACGACCTCGACCCGGCAGAGCCGGAGTCGCGGATCCAGGTCGCGGAGGTCGGCGGATTCCAGCGCCATGAGGGCTCCGCCGCCGAGGCCGAGTTGGCGGCCGCGCCCGTCGAGGAGCTTTACCCCGAGGGCCGCGAGCAGACCCGCGCCTCCGTCCGTGCAGGCCGAGCCCCCGATGCCCACCAGGATGCGGCGGGCACCACCGTCGAGGGCCCGGGTGATCAGCTCGCCAGCACCCCGCGACGTGGCGCGTAGGGGGTCGGGTCGGCCCCGGATGCGCCGCAGCCCGGATGTCTCGGCCAGCTCGACAACCGCGGTGGTCGCGTCCATCCATCCCAGGCGGGCCACCAGACGGCCACCCAGCGGGCCGCACACCACGTGGCGCTCGATCCGGGCGGAGGACGACGCCGAGAGGAGGGTTTCCAGGGTGCCGTCGCCGCCGTCCGCCATCGGCATGGCCCGGGCCAGCGCTCCCGCGTCGTGGACGCCGGCTGCCAGGGCGGCCGCCGCGGCGGCCGCGGTCAGGGTCCCTCGGAAGGCGTTGGGGGAGCAGAGCACGCGCAACCGGCGGCTGCCGTCCATCCCATCGCTGCGCCCGCTCCGTCGCCCGCCCGGAGACGGCTCCAGGGGGGTCATCTCAGCGAGGGCCAATCAGCCCGAAGTATTCGCCCAGCTCCTCGGCGCTCCAGATGTGACCGTCGCACTTGTCCACGTTGACGAGAAACGCCGGCGCCGAGCCCGCCGCCGGCGCATCCGGTTCGACCGCGGAGATCTGGAAGGTGAAGAACATGGGGTGGTCCGCGTGGAGCTGGGGCATCTCGGGTCGCGCTCCCGGGCCCGGAGCGGGGGCGGCCTGCGCGGCGCGAACTGCCGCTTCCGCGACGCCGATGGCAGCGGCTCCGTAGCGGGCTGGCACGATGAGCGTCGAGATCCCGTGGCGGTCGTGAGCTCGGCGCTGCGCCCGCGCGGCGTCCAGGGAGAGGGACGAGCCCGCAAACTCGAAGTCGAGTTGGAGCAGGGACGCGGTCCGGATTCGCCCCGCCGCCCAGGGACTGGGCCTGACGTGGACCAGGTCGTACCGGGCGTTGTCGGGGGAGGGGGCGGCCGACTCGGGGAGACCTTCAGCCCGCTTCGGGCGGGTCAATCTGGGCGCCGCGCCGGCCCTAGCCGTTGCGCCGAACCCGCGCGATCCAGCGGTCGGGAGCGCGGACCTCAGCCATGGTCGGCATCATCTCAGGGCCGTCCCACACCCGGTTCAGCAGGCGGTAGCCGCCCGCGGCGATGAGGGCCTCGCAGAAGCGTTCGCCGAGGTCGTACTGGCGCATCTTGAGCGAGATCCCGGTCAATCCGAGGATGAGGCGCTCGACCAGGCTGCGCTCTGCCTGGCGCCGGTGGAAGGCGGCCTCGAGCTCCTCGAAGTCCTCGATGTGGCCCCGTCCGACCCGGTGCATCACCAGATTGCTGTAGCCCTCCAGCACGCTCATGATCGCCTGGAGACGGCCGATCCCGCGGAGCTGGCCGGCGACGCTGACGCCCATCCGGCGAAGCGCATCGGAGGTGAGGCTGCGGGGCTCGGGATCTCCGGTGCCTTCGCCCAGCCCCGACGCGACCAGCTCGTTCACCAGGTCGCCGAGGTGCGGGCCGAGCCAGGGGTGGGCCTCGAACTGCCAGGCGTGGGTCGCCTCGTGGAGGATGAGCCAGCGCCGCAGCGGCTCCGCCGGGGCGTCCTGCCCACGCTGGAGCGCCTCGACGTTGGGCTCGACCAGGTAGAGGGCGGCCGGCGGCCGGTCCGCTTCATCGGCGGCACGCTCGGCCTTCGGGGCGAACGCCGGAGCCGGGAGCATCAGCACCGGGTCGTACTGGCCCAGCACTCGCTGCGACATGAAGCCGAGCATCTCACCGACGTAGCGGCTGGTCAGCCTCCTGCCCAGTGCGGTGAGGGTGGTCTCCGGGATCGATCCGCGCATCTCCTCGGCCGGCTCCAGCAGGCGTCGGACAATCTCCAGGTTGGCATCGATCAGGCCGTGGCGGTCCAGGACGGTGACGTGGGGGATGGCGGCCGGTGGCGCGCCGCACACCTCGGCGATGAGTGGGACCATCTCGGCCGCGATGACGTCATAGCGGGCGGCGAGCCGCTCCGCCTGGGCCTGCCGCAGCGGGGCCCGCTGCCCCGACCTCGCCCTGGCGGTGCGGCGCACCATGTCCCAGTCCATCAGGCGGCGCGCGGCCCCCGGTCGGGGACGGGAGAGGGCCTTCACAGAGAGCGCGACGGCACCCCCGACGGCGGCCAGGGCCACGGTGCGGCGGATCAGCGGGCGCTTGGCCGGCATCTGCCGATCATATTCGCTCGCTTCGGGGACCAGGCCTCCTGAGCTCCCGCGCCGGGGCACAGTCGCGCGGCGCGACCGCCCGGTGTGCGCTGGCACTCGACGACCCGGGCCGCTAGCACTCGCCCACCCCGAGTGCTAAGATGGCCGCTGACGCTTCATCCCGACCGTTCCAGGAGCCCTGCCCACCGGGCAGGCGGTGGAGGAGGTTCATGGCTAAACAAATCATCTATGACGTGGACGCGCGCGCGTCTCTCAAGCGTGGCGTCGATGCCGTCGCCAACGCGGTGAGGATCACCCTCGGCCCCAAGGGCCGCAACGTCGTCCTCGACAAGAAGTTCGGCTCGCCGACGATCACCAACGACGGCGTGACGATCGCCAAGGAGATCGAGCTCGAGCAGCCCTTCGAGAACATGGGCGCCCAGCTGGTCAAGGAGGTTGCCTCCAAGACCAACGACATCGCCGGCGACGGCACCACCACCGCGACGGTGCTCGCCCAGGCGCTCATCGAGGCCGGTCTTCGCCAGGTCGGCACCGGCGCCAACCCGATCCTCCTGAAGCGAGGCATCGACAAGGGNNGGCAAGGACGGCGTCATCACCGTCGAGGAGTCCAAGGGGCTGGAGACGGAGCTGGAGCTGGTCGAGGGAATGCAGTTCGACAAGGGCTACATCTCGGCCTACATGGTGACCAATGCCCAGCGGATGGAGGCGGTCCTCGAGGAGCCCTACATCCTGATCACCGATCGCAAGATCTCGGCCATCGCGGATGTCCTTCCCCTTCTCGAGAAGGTCGTCCAGATGAGCAAGCCACTCCTCATCATCGCCGAGGACGTGGAGGGTGAGGCGCTCGCGACCATCATCGTCAACAAGCTGCGTGGCACCTTCAGTGCCGTCGCCGTGAAGGCTCCGGGCTTCGGTGACCGGCGCAAGGCCATGCTGCAGGACATCGCCATCCTCACCGATGGCACCGTGGTGAGCGAGGAGATCGGGCTGAAGCTGGACTCCACCACGCTCAACCAGCTCGGCCGTGCCCGCCGGGTCACCATCACCAAGGACGACACCACGGTCGTCGAGGGTGCCGGCAGCCAGGACGCCATCAAGGGCCGCATCGAGCAGATCAAGGCGGAGATCGAGAAGTCGACCTCCGACTGGGACAAGGAGAAGCTCCAGGAGCGGCTTGCCAAGCTCTCCGGCGGAGTCGCCGTGATCAAGGTTGGTGCCGCCACCGAGACCGAGCTCAAGGAGAAGAAGCACCGCATGGAGGACGCCGTCTCGGCGACCCGCGCTGCGGTGGAAGAGGGGATCGTCCCCGGGGGTGGCGTCGTCCTCCTCAATTCGATCGCCGCTCTCGACAAGGTGAAGGCCGAGGGCGATGAGCTGGCCGGCGTCAACATCCTCCGGCGCGCGCTGGAGGAGCCGCTCCGCCAGATAGCCGTCAACGCCGGGCTCGAGGGCTCGGTCGTGGTCGAGAAGGTCAAGGGCCTCCCCAAGGGGCAGGGGCTGGACGCGGCCACGGGAGCCTACGTGACCATGGTCGCCGCCGGGATCATCGACCCCACCAAGGTGACCCGGTCCGCGGTGCAGAACGCCGCCTCGATCGCGGGGCTGCTGTTGACCACCGAGGTGCTCATCACTGACATCCCTGAGAAGAACAAGGGTCAGTCAGCGCCCCAGATGCCGGACTATTAAGTCGGCGCGATCACATCGTCCCAGGGAGGGGCGGCCGGGCAAGTGCCCTGGCCGCCCCTTCGTCGTCTCCGGCCGGGTGCCCGGTGGGCATCCGCCGCTGCCGCTGCTAACGTAGCTGGCGGTGTCCGGAACGCTGATCTTCGTGACCGACTACGGGTTGGAGGATGGCTACGCGGCTCAGCTCTGGGCTGCGGCCTGGTCGGCGTCCCCCGGCGTGCGGTGCATCGACGGCACCCATCTGGTCCCCTCCGGTGACGTCCTCACCGCCGCCTACCGCTGCAAGACGCTGGCTCGCGCCTTTGGCCCCGGCAGCGTCATCTGCGCCGTCGTGGACCCGGGGGTGGGTGGGGATCGGGCGGCGGTGGCGGTCGAATGCGACGGCGTCGGCTGCGTCGCGCCCGACACCGGGCTCGTCTCGTACCTTTGGACCGAGGCCCGGGAGCGGCGGGCGGTCCGGCTCCGGACGCCGGCGGAGGCGTCGGCCACCTTCCACGGGCGCGATCTCTTCGCGCCGGCGGCGGCGATCCTCGCCGGTGGGGCGCCCCTCGACGGCTTCGGCGAGGCCATCGACTCCCCGCAACTCCGGGAGGAGCTGACGCCGGTCGAGGCCAGCGACGGCCTCCGCTCGGTCGTGGTGTCCGTCGACCACTTCGGCAACTGCATCACCGGGGTGCGCCCCACCGACCTCCGCGACCGGAAGGTGATGTCCCTCAGCTGGCCGGGCGGGGAGACCGTGCAGGTGGTGACCACCTACGCGGAGATCGGCACCGAGGTGGCCGTGCTCTGGAACAGCTCGGGGCACCTCGAGCTGGCCGCCCAGGAGGCCTCCGCATCGGAGCGGACCGGTGTCCGGGCCGGCACGCCGATAACGGTCGGGCTGCGATGAGTGGCGCCCGCGGGGCGGCGGCGAGCGGCGCCGGAGCACGGGGTCGGTACGGGGATCTCACCTCCGAGCAGCAGTCGAGCCTCGACCGGGCGGCGTCCGTCCAGGGTGTCAGCGTCCTTCAGCTGATGGAGATCGCCGGGTGGCAGGTGGCCCGTTGGGTGTTCGCCACCGCTGCCGGCCGTGGCGATCCCGTCCTGGTTGTGGCCGGACATGGCAACAACGGCGGCGACGGTCTGGTGGCGGCGCGCCACCTCCTGACCTGGGGGTTGCCGGTGCGGGTCGCGCTGGTCGCGGAGCCGGATCGGCTCGGCGAGCTGCTGACCCTCCACCTGGGTGCTCTCCGAGCCCTGGGTGCGACGGTGGTCGCGCATCCGGACGGTGACCTGCCGAGCGAGCTCGTCGACTCGGCGGGCGTGGTGATCGACGCCCTGCTCGGGACCGGCGTCCGCGGTGACCCCCGGCCACCCCAGGCCAGGGCGATCTCGCGGCTTCCCGCCGACCGCACAGCCGCCATCGACGTGCCGAGTGGGCTCGACGCCACCACCGGCACACCGGGCACGCCGACCGTCCGTGCCCTCCGGACGTGCACCCTCGCGGCCATGAAGGCGGGGCTCTGGACTCCGGCGGGCCGACGGTATGCCGGCGAGATCACGGTTGCCGACATCGGCATGCCCGCCGCCGCCTGGGCGGCTGCTGGTCTCACGCCGCCCGCGCTGGTCAGGGGCGGCGAGTTGCTGACGAT
>PLNE01000038.1 GCA_003141695.1 Candidatus Dormiibacterota bacterium | reverse complement strand
AATCTCCGGTACAGGACACTAGGTGTCGCAAGCCAAGCGGTAACGCTGGACCTCTGGTCGGATCGTACATCTGCGCACCTCGAACCTCAAGGGCCGACGGTCGAGGGGGAAGCCTTGTTGGGCGTGACGTCTATTCGTCGGGCCGGATGTCGCCGAGGTAGCTATCGCTCGGTGTCGTACCAATGCACGATGGGTGTGATCGCGATCTTTGGTACCCGGAGGCGGCGGCGCGCACGGCGGCGGCCAGCTCGTCGACGCTGTCTCCCTTGGTCACGAAGCCGGCGCAGCCCGCGGCGAGTGCCTCGCTGAAAAGGGCGGGGTCGACGGCGGCGGTGACGAGTACCACGCGGACCCCCGGCCGGATCGCCTGCAGCTCCGCCGCCGCGTGGGTGCCCTGGCCGTCGGGGAGACGCTGGTCGAGGAGGAGATGACGTCGACCTCCGTCACCTCCAGGTGGCTCCGGGCATCGGCCAGGCTCCCGACGCAGTCGACCACCCGGATGTCAGCCTCCTCGTTGAGTGCGACCGCCACCGTCTGACTGAACATCATGTGGTCGTCGACGAGGAGGACGCGGATGACTCGCGAGGGGGGTCCCCTGCATGGGATCTCCTCGGGCGTGCACGCCGATGGTCTGCCCCACGCCGCCATTGTTCGATCCGTGGGATGGCCGGGCGCAGCCGCTCTCGGCCGGCTGAGAAAGCTCAGGGGCTCTGGCCCCGCTCGCCTGCTGTCCCCGCAGGAGCTCCTCGAAGCGGTCCGGGGGCACAGGCGGGCTGAAGAGGTACCCCTGGAGCAGATCGCAGCCGTTGCGGCGGAGGAAGGCGAGTTGCTCTGGGGTCTCGACGCCCTCCGCGGTCACCGCCAGGCCGAGCCGGTGGGCGAGAGCGATCATCGCCGCCACCAGCGGGGAATCGTCCTCCTCGTGCTTGATGTCGCTGAGGAATGAGCGGTCGATCTTGAGGCGGTCGACGGGGAATGTCGCCAGCTTGCTCAGGCTCGAGTACCCAGTGCCGAAGTCGTCGATGGCGACGGCGATGCCGGCGGTGCGCAGGTGGCGCAGCTCGTTGAGGGCCTCCACCGGCTGCGACACCGCGGAGCCCTCGGTGATCTCGACCTCAAGGCGATCCCGGGGAAACCCGGTCTCGATGAGTGCGGCCGACACCCTGTCGACGAGCTCGCCCCGGCCGAGATCGCGCCCTGAGATGTTGACGGCGAGGAGAAGATCGGCCAGCCCCGACTCCCGCCACGCCGCCACCTGGGAGCACGCGGCGTGAAGCACCCAGGTGTCGATGGCCGTAATCATCCCCGTCTCCTCGGCAAGGGGGATGAAGGTGTCGGGAAGCACGAAGCCCCGGCTGGGATGCTGCCACCGTACCAGCGCTTCGCAGCCGACGATGGCGCCGCTGCCCACCGAGATGACCGGCTGCAAGAACAGGCGCAGCTCGCCGCGCTCCACAGCGTGGCGCAGATCCTGGTCCAGGCTCAGGCGTTCCGTGGCCAACTCGAGCATGCTGGGCACGAAGACCTCCACCCTGCTCCTGCCCGCAGCCTTGGCTGCGTACATCGCCAGCTCGGCGTTGCGCAGCAGCTCATCGGCACTGGTCCGCGCGGTCGACGACGTGGCGACGCCGATGCTCAGGCTGATCACCAGGCTGCCGCCCGCGAACTCCAGGGGAGACCGGAACACCTCGTCGAGGCGTTCCGCCGCCCCGAGGGACGCACGGACTTCGCCGATGTCCTCGAGGAGGACGGCGAACTCGTCGGCGCCCAGCCTGGCGACGGTGTCGCCGGGGCGGAGGGTTGCTTTGATCCGTGCCGCCGCCGCTTGGAGCAGGGAGTCGCCCGCCACATGGCCCAGGCTGTCGTTGACGTCCTTGAAGTGATCCAGATTGATGATCAGGACCGCGATGGTGGCGCTGTGGCGGCGCATCCGGGTCAGCGCATGCCCTACCCGCTCGGTGAGCAGAGCCCGGTTGGCGCCGCCCGTTAGGGGGTCGCGGAAGGCGCCCTCACGCAGCTGCCTGTCCAACCGGGTGCGTTCGGTGACGTCGTTGATGAGCGTGAGGATCCCGGGACGACCGTCGAACTCCTGGGCCACCGTGGTGACCTCAACGTCGATGAGCCGGCCGTCACGCAGGCGGTGGCGGGCGGCGTAGGCGGTCTTCCCCGCCCGAGCCCGGTTGAAATCGATGGCAAGATGGGCAACATCGCGGCGGATGACGGCGATGGTCAGCGCCGCGAACTCCTCAGCCGAGTACCCGTACTTGGCAACGGCGGCATCGTTGACGGCGAGGAAGCGCTGTGTCTCCGCGTCGATCACCCACATCGGTTGGGGATGCTCGAAGAACACGCGGCGGAACCTCGCCTCGCTGGCGACCAGCGCGCTGTCGTGCCGCCGGCCGATCCCGCGCAACTCGGTAATCATCCGCGCTCCGACCGTCGCCGTCGTGACCTGGTCGGCGAGGAGCTGGAGGACCTCCGCCTGGGCTTTGTCGAACGCATTGGGTTGGGACGAGGTCACGGCGATCATGCCCAGGGGCACGTCCCGGTGGCGCAGGGGGACGGCGACCACCGACCGCGTCCCGAGGCGATGGCACACCTCCCGGTCCACCCGGGGGTCAGCGTCGGTGTCGCCGCAGACCTGGAGGGTGTCGCCGACCAGGACGCGCCATGGATGGTCGGGCTCGGCACCCGCACGCCGGGAGCGACCGGCGGCCCCAGTCCCTGACTTCGCCCGGTGGACCAGGCCGTCGGCATCGGTGAGCTCGACCACGGCTCCGTCCGCCCAGCTGAGGACGCGAGCCCGCTCAGCGGCCCGCCGGGCGATGGCGTCCAGGTCGGCACCCAGGTCGAGATCCTCCGGCTGGAACGAGGCGAGGGCGAGGACCTGACGCACCGATGGCAGCAACTCCAACCGGTGCCGGATCGGCGGCACGGGGCCTGGGACCCGTCGCGGCACGCTCGCTGCCATCGTGGGGATCACGCTAGTCGGGGACGAGCCCTGTGCAACACACGTTTGGTGACGAAGCCGTCTCCTAACCGCTCAAAAGTGTCACGAGACGGTCAGCCCGTCGAGGGGGCGTCGGGGGCGCGAGGGCGGGAGGAGCCACGGTCCGGACTGTAGTCATCGGCCACGGGTGGCAGGGCCACAACGCCCTCGTCGGCGCGGATCAGGCGCCAGCCGCCCTCGTGCACCTTCCAGTGGTGAGCCCGGCAGATCGTGACAAGATTGGCGAGATCAGTCGAGCCGCCCTGGGCCCAGTGGCGGAGGTGATGTCCATCAATGCGTAAATGTAGGTTTACAGCTATCCGGCCAGCCTCGCCCGCCGCGACGCCTGAATCTGAACTCGCGGCGGTCCCGGCCAGGCGCTAACGCTTCAACCGTGGTCATTCAAGAACGCGTAGGCTGGCCGTTGCGCAGTTTCAGGTCAGTTTGGACCTACCTTCCAGGCTGCGTTACCCTGGTCTGTATGGTGGCGAGTGCCATCCAGCTGCGCTGGGCAGGGGGTTTCCGGGATTCCGGTCCCTGTGGAGGTCGACGTAGCCAACGGCCTGCCCACATTCGCGCCGGCCTGGCCGGCCGAGGGCCCCGCCTCGCACGGTCCAGCCTTCCGACGTCACAATCGCAGGATGCGATTCGGCCTCGATGTCGCCCAGCAGCGTTTGGAGTGGCCAGAGATCCTGGAGCGCGTGCGCCTCGCCGAGCACCTCGGCTTCGACGGCGTCTGGGGATTCGACCACTTCGAGCCGATGTTTGGAGAGGGCCCAGGCAACTGCTTCGAGGGGATGACCACCCTCGCAGCCCTAGCCACGGCCACCTCTCGGGTGCGGCTGGGGCTGCTGGTCACGGGCGTGACCTATCGGCATCCGTCGGTGCTGACAGCAGAGGCCATCACCATCGACCACGCTTCCAACGGCAGACTTGAGCTGGCCCTGGGCGCTGCGTGGTACGGCGACGAACACCGCGAGCTCGGGGTCCCCTTTCCACCGATCTCAGAACGGATCGATCGCCTTGAGGATACCGTCGAGATCTTCCGCCGCTTGACCACCGGTGAGCGAGTGTCATACGCGGGCCGCACCATCTCGCTCGCCGACGCCCAGATGCGACCGTTGCCCGTCCAGAGGCCGCATCCTCCAATCTGGATCGGGGCCTCCGGTGAAGCCCGGATGCTGCCGTTGGCCGGCCGGGTCGCCGACGCGTGGCATTGCTTCGGCGACGCGAGCGTGCTCCGCCGCAAGTGGGAGATCGTGGCCGCGGCGGCGCGGCGCGCCGACCGTGACCCTAGCCGAATCACTCGCGCTGGCTCGGTCTCGATCAGTGGTGATCTCGAGGTGGCGCGGACGGAGGTTGAGGCGCAGCGTGACGCCGGCACGAGTTACTTGATCTGCGGCTGGCCGAACGAGGGAGCGGCGCGGGTGGAGGAGTTCGCCCGAGCGATGGCAGTAGGCGAGTGAGGTTTCGACCTCAGCCCGTGCCGCCCGGAGGTGCCGCGGTCCAGGCATCAATGCTGGTGCGCCGATAGAGAGAAAGTCGGCTACCCATCTTCAGGTGAACCTCCGGCGTTCACCCCGGCGCCAAGGTGGGGAGCGGGTTTCGGAATCCAGGACCTGCCGTGCTGAGGGCCGCCCGGATTCCTCGCGCCCTCCTGATCGGCAAGCATGCTGACGACATCCGCTTCGCCGTCGACTACGCACCTGACCTCGGACCAGAGCGTTGAATCGGGCGAGGCCGCGTACACGGACACTGGCGCCCGCTCCGCGACCACCTCCGGGCGATTGCCGCCACGCGCTGAGGCAGGTCCGGGGCGGGGCCGCGGAGCGACGGTCCCGCCCGGATGAGGGGTGACCGCCGGAGCGCTGGCGATCAACGCCCCGGCGGCCGAGATCTCCCCTTCGGGGGGTTCCCTCTCCTCTGAGTATCTATCTGCTACGGGAAGCTGAGAGCCGGGTTGGCGTTCTCAGCCAGCTGAAGCGCCTGCTGCGGGAACCAGGCGCCGGCTGCCGGGTCGGTGAAGACGGTGCCCGTCTGGAGGCTCCAGAGCGGGTCGAAAGTCTGAAAGGTGCTGGCGGTGATCGCCGGCCAACCCGCGATGGGCGGGGTGTACTCAGCGTCGCTCCAGGTCCTCACACCGCCGGCGGCATCGCACTGGCCGTCCGACTGGCCCGGGGTCTTGACCCAGAGGTAGGCGTCGAGCAGAGACGGCACGGTCTGGTAGCTGTTGAGCGCGGCAGGAATGCCGGCGGTGTTGGCAGTCGGCAAGATGCCGGTGCCGGACCCGGGCGGGTTGCACCAGTTGCCGGCCTGCAGCGTCGCGATCACGCCAGAGTCCTGGTCATCGGGCGTGGCGGCGTAGGTCGCCATATTGTTGGGGCCCAGTCCATCACGGCTCGTGTCGATGACGAAATGGGTGGTCGGAACCGTGCTGCCGAGGAGGCTCGCATACCAGCTGTCGGTCCCGGCGGTGTTCAAGGCCCCGTTGCTCGAGGTCTCGCTCCACACTCCGTACGGGCTCATCGCCACACCGGTTCCCGGGGTGGTTCCGTAGCCGTTGGCGGGGCCGCCATTCCAGTACTGGCTGGGACACCCCCCGTAGTTGTAGGTGAGGCTGCCGGCTCCGAGAGCGATGCAATCGGAGACCCAGGTGCCGTAGTACACGTTGTTGGTCGCGTACTGGTAGTTGGAGACGTCAAGGAAGAAGCCCTGGGCGGCCTGGACATCTGCCGCAACCAGGGTGCCGGCGATGGTGCCCACCGACTGCCAGGCGCTGTGCCCGCCGTCGATGTAGACACTCGCATTGGGGTCGGTCTCCAGCTTGGTGACGCCGTAGGCGACGTCGGCCTCGCGGGTGGCGTCGGTGATGCCGGAGTTGGCCGCCTGATAGGCCGCGCTGCAGTCGGTGGGCAGGTTGGCGAGCGCGTCCGGCTCGAGGATGACGACCGCCTTGCCGTTGCCCAGACCCTGTGCCAGCGAGTTGATCCAGGCGTCATATGCGGCATCGGAAGGCGCCCCGCCCGCCGAGTACTCCGAGCAGTCGCGGCCCGGGATGTTGTAGGCGACCAGGACGGGAACGGCGCGCTCCAGGGCAGCCCCGAACATCGTCTGCTGGACCGCCTTCTGCACCTGGAAGTCGGCCTGCTGCGATCCGAGGTTGCCAGGCAGGGCATCCTCAGCGGAGGTCTCGCCGGTCAGCCACACCGCCTGCGGCGTGGCTTCCATGGCCGCGATCAGGCCTGCCTCCTTGACTTGCCGGCTCAGCAGCAGCTTGAACTCCTGCTGAAGGGATCCCTGCGCGGGCGGCGGCACGTAGAAACGCGTATTCGCCGGCAGGGTGCGTCCACTCCCGGGGATCGACGGAGCCGCGGACGCCACGATGGGCACGGCACCCAGCGCGCCCACGACGACGGCGACCCCGGCAACGAATGTCGCTCGCCGCAAGAGATGACCACTGTGAACGTTCAAAGTCCTTCTCCTTCCCGCTTCCGCCCCTGGTGGCAGCCGCCGAGGAGGGGCATCCCTCGGCGGGACTCCTTCGTGAAACGGTTTTCACGTTTGCGCGGAGCCGACGCTACCACCATGTACCGAAGGTTTCAATATGCGATTGCGACACGCCAGATTTGACAGCATGCGTGAGACTGTGGGAGGATGAAAATGTTTTCATGACCCAGCAGCCTGAGCGCCTCCGGATCGGCGATGTCGCCAGGCTCGCCGGCGTTTCCAACGCGACCGTATCCCGAGTGCTGAGCGGCTCGCCTCGTGTGAGGCCGGAGGCCCGGGAGCGGGTGCTTGCGGTGACCACCCGCTTCGGCTACCAGCCGAGCCACCTCGCCCGCCATCTGCGCAAGGGCCGGACAGATGTGGTGGGTGTGGTGGTGTCGGACATCGAGAACCCCCATTTCGCCTCCATGGTCCGGGCCATCGAGGACGCCGTGTACCGACGCGGCCGCCGGGTCCTCCTCTGCAACACCAGTGAGGATGCCGCCAAGGAGGCCT
>PLNE01000190.1:191-30257 GCA_003141695.1 Candidatus Dormiibacterota bacterium | reverse complement strand
GATCGTCCTGGGGGCCGACATCGACCTCTCGCCGGGGATCACCCGCAGCCTCTTCGACACCTTCACGGAGCGGACGGTGGGTTCCATGATCGAGTTCTGGACCCCCAGCGCTGCTGGCGGAGGCGCTTCTGAGGGGAGCGGTGGCGAGGAGCCCAGCCGCCGGCGGGACACGGACGATGGATCCGAGCCGTAGAGTTCGCGCCATGGTCCGCCGGGTCAGTTGAGGTGACTTCCACGCCGTCGCTTGAGGTGGTCCGGGTGCGTCCCGGCCCGACTTCGACCGCGTGGCTGATCGGGCGAATTCGGGAGCTCCAGGCGGGCGACCCCTTGCGCCCAGTGACCGTGGCGGTGCCCGGCCACCACCTGGGGCTGCACCTGCGCCGGAGGCTGGCCGGGGAGGGGGGGTACGCGAGCGTGCGCTTCCTGGTGCTGGCGCAGCTCGCGGAGGCCCTGGGCGGGGCACGGCTGGCGGCCGAGGGGCGCGCGCCGCTCAATGCGGTGACCCGTGCCGCCCTGGTGCGTAGGGCCCTGCGCACCGCCGGTGAGGTGCTCTCCGGAAGCGCCGACCAGGCGGGCCTCGTCGATCTCGTCGCCGCGCTGGCGCTGGAGCTGCGCCGCCGCGGCGACCTCCCGGCCGACACGCGGCGGATCCTCGGTACGGGAACGGCCACCGCGCGCGCAGCCCTGTACGCCATCGCCGAGTACGAGCGGCTACGCGGCGTGGCCGGCAAGGACGACGAGGTTGACCTCCTCGATGCGGCCGTGGCGGAGCTCGAGGCTGGCGGCGCAGCCGGAGTCGCCGGCAACCTGGGCACGCTCCTCGTCCACCTCCCCACCCGGCTGGACGGGCCCGACGCCCGGCTCCTCCGGGCGCTCGCCGGGCACACCCAGGTGGTCGTAGCCCTGCCCGACCTGGACGGCGACGCCTCAGCTGAGCTCGCCGCCCATCTGGGGGTGGACCTGCCCACCCTCACAGTTCCCACGGCCGCGCCCCCGGCGGCAGCCACAGCGCTGATCGCCGCTGACCCCATCGAGGAGGTCCACGCCGCCGTCCGTGGCGTCCTTGCCGCGATGGAGGGTGAACGCGCTGTCCCCCTCCACCGGACCGCCATCGTCTACGCGGACGAGGACACCTACGGCACCGCCCTGCGCGACACCCTCCGTGCGGCCGGGATCACCCCGGTGGCGCTGGGCGGCCGGCCGCTCGCGGACTCGGCGGCGGCCCGCGGGCTGCTCGGCCTGATCAGGCTGCGCGAACAGGAGTGGTCCCGCCCTGCCGTCCTGGCCTGGCTCTCCGGTCTCCCGCACCGTGGAGGGGTGCTGCGCAGCCAGGCACGCTGGGACCAGCTCTCCCGCGACGCCGGCGCCGTCCGCGGCGCGGACCAGTGGCGCTCTCGCCTCACCCAGCTCGCAGCCTCCCGGGCCCGGCAGCTCGCCCACCTGGCGGCCATCGGTGACCTCAACGACGGCCGCCGCGCGGCCATCCAGCGCGACATCGACGACGCCCGCGCCATCGCCGAGCAGGTGGCCGTCATGGATCTGGCGACCCGACCCCCGGGTGAGTCGACCTGGACCGCGCATGTCAGCTGGGCCCTCGCTCTCCGCGACCGCTTCCTCGCCCCGGACTCCGCTTGGACCGCGGAGGACCTGGAGGCCTCGCAGATGGTGGAGGAGGTGGTGCGCGGGCTGTCCGCCGCCCACGACATCGAGCCCACCGTGTCGGTCGGGGCCTTTCTCCGCGCCCTGGAGGACGGCCTGCGCACGCGGCGCCGCCCCGACGGCCGGCTCGGCAGCGGGGTGGTGATCGGCCCGCTCCGCCTGCTCCTCGGCATCGACTTCGACAGCGTCCACATCCTGGGCGCGGTGGAGGGCACCTTCCCGGGGACGCTGCCCGTGGACCCGTTGCTCGCCGGCGACCCCCTCGAGCGGCGGGCTCAGCAGGAGGCTCAATCCCGCCGCGACTGGCTGTCCGCCCTTGCCGCCGGGGGTGGGGGCGAGGTGGTGGTGAGCGCACCGGCCACCGACTCCGAGGGCCGCGCCGTCTACCCGTCCCCGTGGCTGCTGGAGCTGCTCCTCGGGGACGGCACCCCACTGTCCGCCACCGCCGTGCGCACCGGGACGGTGACCCATCCCCGGCTCCGCCGGGTGGGGGCGGCGGTGCCCGGCGGTGGGACATCGCTCCACGTCGGCGAGCGGCGCGAGCAGGAGGCGGCCGCAGCGCACCGCGCGGGCATCGAGCTCTCGCACACCGCTCTGGCACAGCGCGACGACCTGCCCCTGGGCCGGGCCCTGGAGACGGTGCGGGCCCGACGCTCCGACCGGCTCACCGAGTTCGATGGCAACGTCGCGGCGGTCGCAGGCCTCCCGCTCGTCGCCCATGGCCTGACGGGCTCAGGCCAGTCCGCCACCGGGATTCAGAGCTGGGCGGCCTGCCCCTTCCACTTTCTGATGGGCCGGGTCCTCTGGGTCGCCGGCACCGAGGACGTCGAGGACGAGCGCTGGTGGCAGATCGACGCCGCCGAGAGGGGCAGCCTCATCCACAAGATCCTGGAGCGGTTCTTCGGGGAGGTCGCGGCCAGTGGCCGTCCAGAGCCCGGTGCCGCCTACGGTCCCGAGGACGTCCGGCGGATGGAGGCCATCGCCGCCGAGGAGTTCGACAGCGCCGCCGCCCGTGGAGTGGTCGGCCACCCTCTGGTCTGGGAAAACCAGCGTGCGGTCATCCTCGCCGACCTCCGCACCCTGCTTCGCCTCGACGCCGAGCAGCGGGGCGCCGGAGGCTGGCGGCCCGCCCACCTCGAGCAGGGCTTCGGCTGGGGGGAGGCCGGTTGGCCCCCGGTCACGATCTCGCTTCCCGACGGACGCGGCGTTGTCCTTCGCGGGTTCATCGATCGGGTGGACCGCGCCGAGGGTGCGTTCCGGGTGATCGACTACAAGTCCGGGCGGGACGCGAAGATGGATGTGAGTGCGGCCAACCGGCTGGATGGCGGTCGTGCCGTCCAGCTCGCGCTCTACGCGCGGGCCGTCCGCGACCGGGAGAGGGCGGCGGGGCGTTCGGTGCCGGTGGTGAGTGCGCTGTATTGGTTCTGCACCACACGTGGGAACTTCCGCCAGCGGCAGATGGTGGCCGGTGACGACACCGATGCGGCGCTGGACGACGTCGTCGAGGGGATCGACGCCGGGGTGCGGGCCGGCTGCTTCCCCCAGGTGCCGGGCGTGTACCAGGACTTCTTCGGCAGCTGGGAGAACTGCAGCTACTGCGAGTACGACGGGCTCTGCCCGGCCGGCCGGGACTCGCTGTACGAGGCCAAGAGCGGCGACCGTGCACTGGCGCCGTACCGCGCGCTGCAGGCCGACCAGCCCGGGGATGAGCAATGAGCCGCCCACCGGTCGCCGACCAGGACGAGCGCGATCGGCTGGTCACCGAACTGGATCGGACGTTCTTCGTCGAGGCCGGCGCCGGCACCGGGAAGACCGCCGCGGTGGTCGCGGCGATCGTCGCCCGGGTCGCCGCCGGGCGGCTGGTGATGGAGAGGCTGGTGGCGATCACCTTCACCATCGCCGCGGCCGGCGAGCTGCGGGTGCGCATCCGCGAGGAGCTGGAGGCGGCGGCCATCGGTGCCGCGGTGGAGGAGGAGCGGCTCCGGCTCGCCCAGGCCGCGTCGCAGGTGGACCGCGCCCGCATCGAGACCATCCACGCCTTCTGCTCGGCGCTCCTCCGCATGCATCCGCTGGAGGCCGGGCTGCCTCCGGACTTCGAGACCCTGGCCGACCTCGCCGGTGATCTCGACGTCCGGGAGCGATTCCGCCGCTGGTTCGACTCCCTGACCCCGGGGGAGCCGGGCGCCGAGGCGGTGCGGCGGGGGCTCCTGCTCGGATTGCCCCCCGACAAACTGCTGGGACTGTTCACCGCTCTCAACGAGAACTGGGACGTCGTCGAGCAGGCGACCTGGCCGGTGGGGGCGGTCGCGGCGGTGGCCGCGGCGGGAGTGCTCGGCGAGGATGTGCAGCGGTGCATCGACCTGCTGCCCCTGTGTCACACGCCGGACGACAGGCTTTACCAGCACATCGACGCGCTGCGGCTGGTGGCGGCACGGCTGGCGGAGGCGGGGTCCGAGGATGCCGCGCTGGTGGCCCTGCTGGCGCTGGAGGAGGTGCCGAAGCTCGGCCATGCGGGCGCCACGGGCAACTGGGGTCTTGTGGACGGGGTCAACGCCTGCAAGGTCATCCGCGACACCATGCATGCGGTCGCGGAGGAGGTGGCGCGCGTCCTCGGAGCGGCCCGGACCGCGGCGCTCGGCCGGATCGCGGGCGAGCTGCGCGAAGTGGTGCTCGCCTACGCGGAGGAGCGCCGGGAGCGCGGCCTGGTCACCTACCAAGACCTGCTGGTGCGGGCCCGCAACCTGCTCCGCGACCACGCCGACGTCCGGGCCGCGCTGCGGGCGCGGTGGGACCTCGTCGCGGTGGACGAGTTCCAGGACACCGATCCCCTCCAGGCCGAGCTGGCCCTGCGCCTCTGCGCGGCCGCCTCCAACCCCGAGGGGGAGTGGCGTGACCTGGTGCCGGAGCCCGGCAGCCTCTGCGTGGTGGGCGACCCCAAGCAGTCCATCTACCGCTTCCGGCGTGCCGACATCGCCGTCTACTCCGCCGTGGAGCACACCCTGGTTGGAGCCGACCCGCGGGCGCGGGTGCGGCTCTCGGTCAACTTCCGCTCCGGAGGCCGGATCATCGAGACGGTCAACGCCGTCTTCGGTGGTGGGGACGGGCTGATGCGGGACGACCCGGACGCCCCCGGCGCCCAGGCGGAGTACGTGGACCTGGTGGCCCACGCGCCTGAGATCGAAGGCAGCGTCCGCGTGGTGGGCGAGCCGGTCCCCGGGCTCGCCGCCGAGATGTGGCTGCGCGAGGCCCGGTCAACGGCCAGGGCCGTCCAGCGCATTCTCGACGAGGGCTGGACGGTGGGGGAGGGTACGGAGAGCGGGTCGCGCCCCTGCACCGCCGACGACATCTGCATCCTCATGCCCAGCCGAACCAATCTGCGCAACCTCGAGCGCGAGCTGGAGGCCGCAAGCCTCCAGTACCGGCTGGAGAGCGGCTCGCTGATCATCGCCACCCAGGAGGTGCGCGACCTGCTCAACATCCTCCGCGCGATCGACGACCCCACCGACCAGGTGGCCCTGGTGGCCGCGCTGCGCAGCCCGGCATACGGCTGCAGCGACAGCGAGCTGGTGAGGTGGAAGGCGTCGGGGGGCTATTGGGCCTACGAGCGGTTGGGGCGTGGCGAGGAGCCGAGGGTGGCCGCCGCGATGGCGGATCTCCGCGAGCTGCACCGGCTGCGGCACGTGATGTCGGTACCTGCCATGATCGAGGAGGTGCTCTCCCGCCGGTTGCTCCGGGCCACCGCGTACGACGACTGGCGGCCTCGCGAGGCGCACCGCCGCTACCGCTTCGTCGCCGAGCAGGCGCGGGCCCTGGCCCGCGGCGGGCGCACCACTCTCCACGACACCGTGGACCTCCTGGAGCGCCTCGCCCGCAACCCCTCCTACGACTCCGTTGCCGTCGAGACCTCCCCGGATGAGCACGCGGTGCGGGTGATGACGGTGCACGCGGCGAAGGGCCTCGAGTTCCCCATCGTCATCGTCACGGGCCTGGGGCGCAAGCCGATGACGAGGCGATCCCCGATCGTCACCGATCACCTCTCGGGCAGCGTCGAGCTGCTCGTCGGCGGCTTCGCCACCGAGGGTCGGGAGGCGCTGGACGTGCGCGAGAGCGCGATGGAGGCCGCGGAGCGGGTGCGCCTCCTCTATGTGGCGCTCACCCGCGCTCGGGATCACCTGGTGGTCGCGCTCTTCCGCGGGGCCAACAAGGGTGACGAGACCGATGCCGGGCGGCTTGATCCGCGTCTGCGCGCGTGCGAGGGGGTGGAGGTCCTGGAGGAGGGGTGGGAGCCGCCCGGTGCTCCTCGACCCGCGGCTCCGCCCGATGGGACGACCCTGGCGGAGCAGCGGAGCGCCGAGGAGGCGTGGGTGGCTCGGCGTGCCGGGCTGCTCGCCCAGCTGGGCGTCCTGCGGACGCAGAGCGCCACCGGCCTCGCCCATGCTGACGATGAGGCCGGGCTCGCTCCCGAGGTGGGGGAGGACATCGCGGCCAGCCGGCGCGGGCGCGCCGCCACCTCGCGGGGGCGCGCCGTCCACGCGGTGCTTCAGGCGATCGACCTGGCCACCCGGGCCGGCCTCGACGACCTCGCCCGGGCCCAGGCGGCCGCGGAGGGAATCGCCGAGCAGGCAGCGGAGGTGGCGCGGCTGGTCCGGGGGGCCTGCGACAGCGAGCCGGTCCGCCGCGCGGCGACCGCGCGGCACTGGCGGGAGGTGCCGCTGGGCGCCCCCGTCGACGGGGTGCTGCTGGAGGGCTTCATCGACCTCCTCTACGAGCTCCCGGACGGGCGGCTGGTGATCGTCGACTACAAGACGGACAGTGTCAGCGGTGCCGAGGTGGACCGCCGGATGGAGCGATACCGGCTCCAGGGCGGCGTCTACGGCCTCCTGGTGGCCGAGGTGACCCGGCGGGAGGTCGCCCGCATCGAGTTTGTGTTCGCCGCGGCGGGGGAGGCGCGGACGGTCACCGATGTCGGCGTCGTCGTCGGTGAGGCGCGGGGGCTATTGGGGTCGTCGAGTCGGATCCACGCGGAGTAGGGTGGACCGGCGGGGATAGACCCACTGCGCACTTGGCGAGGGACAGGCGAGAGACCATGACCGAATCCATCGATGCCGCCGAGGCGGAAGAGGTGGCGCTCGAAGTCCATGCCCCCCTGCCGGCCCATGCCGGTGAGCACTGCCCCGCGCACCGCCTAGCCTGCGCTATCGAACCCTGCTCCGCGGGCAAGGTGGCCTCGATCTGCGCCTTGGAAGACTCCATCCGTCACATTCGGGTAACGGAACCCACGGGTGGGTGAGACGGTACAGGATCGGGGTCGAGACCGAGCCCATGCTGTCCTCATACCCCCTGGGCGTGCACTGCGCCTGCCGGTGTCAAAACCAACGCTGCGATTGCTCCCACCCCACCGCCCGGTACGAGGTCAAAAGGCCATCGAGGGTCATAAGGAATGAAACGGGCACTGATAGCCATGGCGGCGCTGCTGCTCACAGGATGTGGAGCAGCAACCCCTCAGACAGAGAAGACAGTAGCTGTGGTGACGAACTGCAGCTCACAGCAGCAGGCATCGCAGAACTACTACAACCTGCTGGTCGCTCAAAGTGACAAGTTCTCTCAGCTTAGTGCATCGGAGGATGCTCTGCCGTCAAGCCAAGCAGTTGCAGCTGTAAAAGCCATTGCTTCTGCAGCTGATCAGTTCGCGAATGCGCTTCCCCTGATCGTGCACGGCCAGACAGTTGGGTACGCCGTCTACCCCACTGTCGCGGTCCAGCGAGCGCTCGCCGCTCTGTCGTCAGACAATGTCAAGCTATTCTGGGACCTTGAAAGCATTTCAGCTAACTTCACACTTGTAGCTATCAACGCGACTTTCACACCAGCTCCAGTGGCTTCGATGTTCGAGTCGTACGAATCAGATCTTAGCACCGCAGAGTCAGACGCCCTCGCAAACAGTGGCGCGTGCTCGTGATGGGCGAGATTGAGGTTGTCGCGCTCGACGATCACTTGCCCGAGCCGCAACCAACCGCTGAGCCAAGCCTGGAGGACTTGCCGTCTATGAATCGCGTCAGTGATGAGATCGCCCGAACCGTCTTCGACGATGCGCACAGAGCCTACGTCGAACCGAGCCACCCCTGCCATCAATTCCGCAACCTCCAGCATGGTGTTCCCGACGACCGCTGGCAGTTGCCCGAGCCGTTCGACGGACGCACGGCGAACGCAGGCCTGGTCTTCCTTGGACATAACCCCAACTACGACCCGCGTGAAGACGTTCCCACGATCACCACCGACTATGAGCAGTGGCGATCCTTCTGCGAGGCGCGATTCGACGCACCCGAGGACCAGTGGGACATGCTGTATCGAAAGTATCAGCGCATCGGAGTAACCGCGGTGGGAAGCGACTTCCACCTCGGAGCCGACGGCCTGGTACTGGAGATCATCCGGTTTCGCAGCCACGGCGGCGAGGGATGCGGTGACCCCGCGGTCCTGGACCACGAGTGGCCGCTAACGCTGGCGATGCTGCGAGACATCCAACCTAGGGCGATTGTTGTGAACGGCCGCCCCGCACTGGACGCGCTCTGTGCGAGGGCTCCTGAGCTGTCAGCATGGACTGCGGGCCGGAGGCTTGATGCGTTGGAAGGGACGTGGGTTCGCGCCAGCGTGGAGGGGCTCGAGGCCCCTGTGGCGGTGATACCGACTCGCCACCTGTGCGCCGCGGTCGGCGTCTCGAACGCCTCGGTCAACCGTGTCGCGGAGGCGACGCGAGAGGCACTGGCGTCGCGCTGATGCAGGGACAGGGCGGGCTGGCCGCCGACATCAGTCGCGACTTTACCGCGGCAGCCTTCGACATGTCGAGACGAGAGGGCGCGGAGCCCGCCGGCTGGGACGACCTCCCGGAAAGCGTCTTCGCGCGTTCCTTGGCGGCAGCCGGCGAGAGGGGCCCCGTGATCCGGAGCGGGCTGACGCTCGTCGCTGCCATGGACCGGGCTCGCGACGCGATCAGGCTCTGGGACTACGCCGTGGCTCTGCACGCGGCCAATCGCTGGGCGCTCATACCTGCCGAGGTGGTCGGTCACTCGTTCACGGAGCTGTCCGATGCTCTCCGAACTTCGGGGGTCAGCCAGCGTCATCTTCCCGACGCGGCCGCCTGGCGCCGTATCGCCGAAGCGCTGGTCGACGAGCCCGAGGGGCCGGTCGCCCGCGTCATCGCGGAGGGCGTGGGTGACGCCCGCGACTTGCTGGCGGTGCTGAGCAGCGCCAGGGCTCCGGGTGGGTCGGAGCGGTTCCCTTATCTCGCCGGCCCCAAGGTAGGTCCGATGTGGGTCCGGATGATGGTCTTCCCCGGGGGTGCGCGGGTGAGCGGGGTTGAGATTCTCCCCGTGGCTGTCGACGTTCAGGTTCGCCGCACCACCGAGAACCTCGGCGTCACGGAGACGACAGGGATGCGGTTGGAGGACGCCCGCAGCGTCATCGAAGAGGCATGGTTCACTAAGGTGCGGACCGAAAGGACCGACGGGCCCGAGGCGCTGGCCGGGACATGCGCGGCCCTTGACCCCGCCCTCTGGTACTTCGGACGGGTCGGGTGCAGCCAGTGCGAGGCTGCGGGGGAGCGGATTCGCTTCGGCGCAGCGTGCGCTGAGTGTCAATGGAATGCGACGCTGCCCGCCGTTCAGGCCAAGCCCATGCCACACGATCTCGCTCCTCGGGGGGATCGCCCCTTGATCGGCCTGGTCGGATGCGTGAAGACCAAACTGCCCCACTCGGCTCCGGCACGAGAGCTCTACGTCTCCCCGCTCTTCGCGGGTCGTCGCGCGGCCGTGGAGGGGCGCGCAGAGCGATGGTTCGTCCTCTCGTCGGAGTACGGACTTGTCGAGCCGGATCAGGTGATCGCGCCCTATGACCGAGTCCTGTCATCGCTCCCCATCGATCTGCGCCGGCAGTGGAGCAGGAGCGTCCTCGAAGCGCTACGACAGAAGCTCGGCAATATCGGCCGCTTTGACTTTGAGATCCACGCCGGACAGGCCTATTTCGGGTACGGCCTCGAGGCAGGGCTGCGCGCGGCGGGAGCCGGCGTCTCGATTCCCACGACGGGGCTCTCGCAGGGCCGCCAGCTCCAGTACTACCAGGGCGGTGCACCGTCCGTTCCGAGCAGCCCCGCCCGCTGGGTGGCCCGATCAGCGTCCCCGTATCAGGCTATCGCGACTTTCCTGGAGGAGGCCACCGGGGATGCGGTGACGCTCAGCCTCATCCAGGTGGAGAAGACCATCGGACGTCCGCTCCCGGACTCTGCGCGGAAGTACCCCGCGTGGTGGCATGGGTCGGCCACGCACCGTCCTCCGTGGCTCGAGTCCGGCTGGAGGCCACGGCCCCGTCTGCGGCAGGGGTTGGTCGAGTTCGTGCGGCTCCCACGTGCCGGGTAGCACAAGGGCAGTCAGGATACCGGCCCGCGAGCCCAACTGTCTCGACTGGCTGATCGCCCGGGCTTGGCGGTCGATCCAACGCATCCGTGACAAGGCCGTCACCCTTCGGCTAGGACCCTCGAATCAGTTGGAGCAGTCGGTCGTAGGTCTCCCGGAGCTCCATGGTCATAGGCACAGGGAATCGCTCCTCGAAGACCTCCAGCAGGCTGCCGTAGTACCAGAGGTGGTCGGCATCAGGGTCGAACCTTGCCCAGAGTGCCTCGCCGACCTCGCCATAGTCCCGGACGATCGCCCGAAGGTTGTTGAGCTTGTCGGCAAGGGAGACCCGCAGCACGGAGGTGGGAGCTGTCCTCAGATGCTCGACGTACGCCTCTTTGCGCGCTCGCCATGGAGGCTTGGGGAGCACGTCAGTATCCGAGCAGGCCTCGACGATGGCGGACACGTTGCTCCCGAATTGAGTACGGATCAGCTCCAACGTCGCAGCACCACCCTGGTCCTCGACCGCGTCATGGAGGAGTGCGGCGATGACCTCGTCCTCGGAGCCGCCGGCGTCGATGACCAGTCCGCATACTCCGAGGAGGTGTCCCAGGTAGGGAACGCCGGATCCTTTGCGAGCCTGCCGAGAATGCAGGTCGACAGCCAGGCTCAGAGCCTCGATGAAACGGGATCCCAGGATGGGGTCAGGCAGCGTCCTGTCCGTCATCCGGTGCCGCCCCGCTTCGAGAAGGTCGCGCCATCGGGTCGGGCCTCGACCTCGATCGGCGAGGTCACGGACCGTGGATTCGTCATTTCACCCCGACCACACATGAGTTTCGACCTTGATTCCACTCTTGCGGAGGAGCGTCTCGAGGTCGCCGGCCCTATCCCCGGACCACTGGCGCTCCAAGACGTCGAGAACGTTCGCGTCGAGCGGAGCGCCCAACAGGGTGAGAAGCATCGGGAGATCATTGGCGCTGATCTTCTTGAACCACTCGTACTCTCCGTCGGTGCTGACCGGGGCGGTACCCGGCCCTAGGTCCTGGCCGTCAATATGGAGGTTGCCGTCATCGTCAACGTAGGCCCAGAGGTGGCGGCTATCGGGACCAGATCGTTCGTCGCGTAGCGTGACCTGGCGGCTCTCATTGCTCAATGCGGCACCTCACTTCGGAACGGACCAACACCCCGCAGGGACGTCGGGCTTGCAGGTCGCCATGGCATAAGCGTCCGCGATCGCCGCGACAGCGGCTTGTCGCCCCACACCGCGATTCGTCTTCACGACCGAGCGGGGGCTGCTCGGCCGACTGGTGGCGCCTGGGTTGGTGGGCACTCGCCGCAATCGTGACAAAGTCGTCACCTTTCGGCTAGAACCCTGAAGTCGGGAGGAGGGGAGGCTATCCGACATGGTCGCCGTACCCCTGGCTTCTCCCGTCCAGGCTGACGCGTGGCGGCTGGCTCACGTCGGCGCCGACGTTGACACCTTGACAGGCATCGACTTCGAACACTGCATCGGGGCCATGTTTGTCCGCCTCGGCTACCAGGTCCAATTCACCGAAACGTTCGACTTCGGCGCCGACTTGCTCGTGACGAAGGATGGCAACCGGACGGCGGTCCAGGCCAAGAGACAGGAGTCGCCGGTGGGGGAGAGGGCGTTTCAACAGGTGTTAGCCGGTCGCATCCATTACCAGTGTGACAGCGCCGCGGTCGTAACCAACAGTGAGCTCATGCCCCGGGCACGCAGGCTCGCCGCGGAGTGCGGCGTCTCGATCATGGAGCGCCCGCATCTCACCCGAATGCTTGAGACGGCGGCCATGCTGGAGAGCCCGCGGTTGCTCGACCCGCCCCTCTGCAGTCGATGTGGCATCCCACTTGTGAACCGAAGTGGCCGGTACGGCCCCTTCTGGGGGTGCGCAAACTTCCCCAGGGGCTGCCATTCCAGGGCGGAGCTCCGGTACTCGTTGATCCTCTCTTTGCCACCGAGTCAAGCGGCGACCGCGCCGATTCCCGACCCGCGGGCCATTTGGGAGTACAGGTTCGGCGGGAGGTGGGAACTGCCGGCAGCGGCGGTCGCGGCCCATATGGTCTCGTCAACCTCGGTGCCCGAGCCCGCGAGGCCGGGGCCCGGGGGTCGCATAGTTCCGCAGCAGCAACAGTTCCTGCATGGTGTTGCTCTGGCGACAGTCATCTTCGGCTGGCTATGCGTCGCCGGGTTGATTCTGGGATTCACCGAGCCGTCCGCTGGCGAGGAGCCTCAGACCGCCGGCTACATCTTTGCGCTGGTCCTAATCGGAGCGCCGACCCTGTGGGGGACGGCGCGTCTCCGGCGGGCGCGCCAGGCGCTCCGTCACTGAAGTGACCACTTCAGGCAGCGGCGGCACCCACAATCGGTCGGGCGGGGACGTCGAGTCGAGATGCGATTTCGTTCACCGCTGGTCGGCATCACCGCACGGCTGGATTTCGCAGAATCGCCTCAGGGATGTTGAGCGACGCGCGCACTATCGATAACTCGGTTAGGGCGGGATGAGATACCGCGGACCAGGCAAAGCGGGCGTCCCGTGCGGCTTCAGCAAGGGTCCGGCGGACGAGTGCCGACGAGTGCGCGTCCTGCAGTGGGGCTGGAGTCGCGGCTGCTACGGCGGGCGGGACCATCAGGTACGCGGCGAGGAGTGTCGGCCCTTCGAGGAGTGCCCACCCGTCCTGCTCTGTCGCGGCGTTCCCGTCGGGGAGCTCCCGGCAGGCCTCCCAGAGAGCGGTGCGGGCGAGGGAGCGTAGCCCGATCCTGTCGCTCGCCGTCAGGAGAAGCAGGGCCAAGAGGGTCGGTGGCAGCCGGCCATCGAGCCGCAAAGGGCCCTCGTCCCACCATCTTGGCTCGAGCGGCGCGACCTGGATGACGGCGTTCTGACCCCGGGGGAGAGCCGAGGTCGCCATCACGACTCGGTCGGCCATGCCGCCGGTCAGCCGCTGACCGAAGGCGGCTGACCCTGCCGCCCCGGCAGCGCTGGCAATGACGACGTTGCCCGGGCTAGGGACCTGGAGCTCCCGCGCGGTGAGGGGCTGGGCGAGTTGGGGTCGGGTCGCGTCCGCACCGCGGACGCGTAGTGGGATGACGGTCAGTCCGAAACGTTCGCGCCCCGGCGGCCCCGCGATGACGGCGCCGAGGAGGAGAGGGGACAGGAGGCGGGCAGAGTGCGGCAATGTGGGCAAGTCCTGGTGCGGTCTCCGGGTGCGGTGCTTGCCCCGCACCGTGCGTCCGAGCGGCGACAGATGCCCGTCGCCAGAGCCTGTTCTCGCCCGCCCCGCCAGGTGATCAGCGCGCTCGCTCCTTTGGGCCTTGGTGCCGGTCGGCAGGAGCCAACAATGTGGAGTGACTCGACGACAGGGTGATGTCGCCCGTCGAGCCCAACCTCCACCCATGCCGTTCACTCAGCGCGAGGCTCATCCTTACATCGCCACGGTTCGCTGGCAGTTCGCCAAGACGATGCCGCAGTGGCCGCACGAGTACACGGTGCGAGAGTGGCGTCCAGACCTCGACCTGGACTTCGTCGAGTTCACGGCGCTGATCCGCCGCGAGGGTGTTATCAAGCCTTGGCCTCGGGAGGCCGCCCATCCGCGCTACCACCACACCTACCTCGAGCTCGACGGCTGGGAGTACTGGACGATGGGGGCGCCGCTGCCCGAGACCACGGTGATCAACCGCGCGCGGGTCGATCAGCCGCCGGCGTAGAGCCTCGCCCCAGCGGCCATCGATTCGGCGACGTGCTGGCGGAGTGCGGGCGGAGCCATCACCTCGACCTGGGCTCCCCAGCCGAGCACCCAGGGACGCATCTCCATCTCGCTGGCCACCGTGAGCCGCAACTCGACCCCGCCATTCTCCAGGTCGGTGAGCTGGGCGCTGGGGTGCCAGAAGGACTGGCGCACCCGGCTGGCGGCCTCGGCGGCGAAGCGAAGCACGACCTCGTCGTGGCCCTCCGCCTGCCAGATGCCCCAGGAGCCGGAGACCAGGGCGTCGACGTCGAAGTCGGCGGGCGGCTCGAAGCGCTCGCGGACCACCCGAGCGTGGGAGATCCGGTCCAGCCGGAAGAGACGCACCGCGCCCGACGCCTCGTCGTGGGCGAAGACGTATACGGTCCGGCTCTCCGGCCGCGGCTCGAGAAAATACGGGTGGACGACCCGGTGGGAGCCGCGCCCCTGGGCGTCGGTGTACTCGATCTCCAGCTTCAATTGGCCCGTGAAGGCCTCTACCACCGTTCTGCGGAGCTGGAGCGCGAGCGGATCCTCGGGCCGCTTCTCGACTGTCTCGATGAAGCGGCCGAGCAGGTCGGTGACGGTGGGGACCTTCAAGGCGGCGGCCAGGCGGGCCATGGCCCCGACCAGGGCGGGATCGCGATCGGGATAGAGCTGCTGGAGCAGCCGGACGGCGATCAGCAGGGCGGCAGCCTGGTCACGGTCGAGCTGGAGGGCGGGGAGCCGCGAGCCCTCGCCAAGCGTGTAGCGGCCGTCGATCGAGACGATGTCGAGGCCGACGTCGTCGCGCAGTTGGCGGATGTAGCGCTGGGCGGAGCGGACGTTGACCTCGAAGGCCTCGGCAAGCTCGGCGGTGGTGAGGCCCACGCGGGTGTTGCCCAGGCGGTCGAGGAGGTCGATCACCCGGATGAACTTGTCGCCGGTCGAGTAGCCGGATCTGGCGGGCATGGCGCTCGCAGCCTACCCCTCTCGAGGTGGCGCTCGGGTGCCGCTTCCGGGTCAGCCGGTCGAGCGACAGGCTGATGTCGTTGGCTCACGCCAGCCTCTGGGCAGCACCCCGACCGGGGGTGGCGAGGAGGAGTTGCGACGTGATGGCCCGAGCGAGGCGCACGGTCCTGTGCTGGTGCGCCTGAGATGGCCCGGAAGAAGTCCAAGGGCTGCCTCGGTTGCCTGGGTAACGGCTGCTTTTGGCTCTTCGTCGTGGGTCTTATGATGTCTGCCTGGGAGAACAGCGGACCGGTCCTGCGAATCGCCGAGGCGCTCAGCCTGTTGGGCGTCGTTGTCACGGGGATCGGCGTCCAATGTCGACGGCGCGAGGCCGCCTCCAACCGCGCCTCGGCTGGCGCTGATCCCATGCACCGCGATGCGCCGCGCTGAGCCCCGTGGAGGGACGGGGAGCAGCGCTGCGCACTCGTCCAGCTGGTTTCTCCCGGGTTGCCATCGCCGAGCCAGGTAGCCTGCACGCCGAATCCTCTACAGTCCTTCTCGCCGGACATATGGAGAGGTAACGATGAAGCTCCAAGAGGCGCTCGTAGGTGCTGGCGTCCGAGACCTGCGAGCGTTCACTGAGGCGTGGCAGATCGATGTGGTCAAACGGGACGATCCAGCAGAATACGTCGATCGCACCCTGGCTCAGATCAAATCTTTCTCCGAAGCCGAGCGCGTCGAGCATCATCTGGCTCTACTCGCCGACCTGCCATATCGAGCTCAATCGCTCGCGAAGGCTGCTCTTCGCCAGCTGATCAACAGCCCGGACTACTCGGCGGTCGTGGACGAGTTCCACGCGACGATGATCGATCAGGAGCAAGTCTTCTCTGAGTGGGCCAGCAAGTCAACGGCGTTGCGGCATCTGGACCCCAAGGTCGTGGAGATCTACCGCGCCGTGCTTGAAGCAGCGTGGGAAGACAGCGTCAACAGTTACGAGTACCGGCTTCTAGAACGCCTTCGAGCGAAACTCGGGATTACGCGACGTGATCACCGCGTCATTGAGTTGCAGATCGGGAAGTTCCCGTCGACGACCGGCGGGCCACACACAGCGAGCGAGATCGAGGATGCGATGCGCAACCTCACCAAGCGAGGCCTCGCGCTGCGCACCACCGTGAGCGGACGGCACCTTTATGTGATTCCATCCGAGCTCGCTGACTGTTTGCGGAGCCAGCTCGGCATCGAACTCACGGCGCCGGCGTTCGCCAATCTCCTTCAGCACCTCCCCGTGGCGGCTCTGAAGGACGCTCTCGAGAAGGCTGGCCAACCCTTCACGGGGAACCGCGAATTCCTGTCAGCTCGGCTCGTAGACGGCTATGTGTCGCCCAAGGCGGTGCTGCGCGGGCTCACCGAGGAGCAACTCGACGAAGTCCTGAAGCGGTTCCCAGGCGTTCGCCAAGATGGCTCGCACGAAATCAAAGTGCGGAATCTGGTCAAGTACTTCGACGCCCTTTCGCTGAGCCTTCCTGAGCCGGTGATGGAGGACCGAGGCGAGGCGTATGTCAGTTACTACAAGGAGCTCGCGTCCCGTGACTATGGGACGCTCAGGGCAGCGGGGATAGCATCGAAGGAACGCGAGGTTGACAGGGCCTTCGAGCTGGCCACCCACACCCTCTTCCGCGACTACCTCGGAATGGATCCCGAGGCGATGGAAGGTTCGCGTCACGCGGACGGTCGAGTGGTTCTGTCGGCCTCTAAGCGCGTCCTTCTGTGGGACTGCAAGAGTTGCGAGTCCAAGTACACGCTGACGGACGCGCTAGCACGCCAGTTTCTGAGCTATTGCGCTGAGGCCGCGCCGGCGATCGCGTCACCAATGCTCATCATCGCTCCGGGCTTCTCGCCGGAGTCGGCGGCTGTGGCCCAGCGGCTCAAAGTCCACTGTCCGCCAGGTACTGAGGTGGCACTAATCGCTGCTGAATCGCTGTTGTGGCTTGCCCGTCACTGGCGACAGCGCCGAGTCAAGGAGGCCCTCAAAACCTTACCGTGGGAGGTACTTGCAACCACCGGAGAGCTCGACCAGGCCACCCTTGAGTCCCGACTTAAGCTCTTCGGCGGCTAAAGCACCGGACGGTGACGGGGTCAGTGATCGTTGGCGGACGACGGTGGGCCGAACCCAGATGAGGCGCTCCGCGGCCGTCCCTAACGCCACCCTCCGGCCATGGCGCCCGCAGGTGCTGACGGAGCGAGGCGAGCGACCAACAGGGCCGTCAGTCACGTGGGGCGAGATCCACGTGACTTCGCTCAACCCTGCCGCCTGCCACACCTCGGTCCTAGGGCGCCGGATGGCCGCCGGACCTGCCGCCGTGGGCTGGAAGCGGCAGGCCGTCTCCACCGACAACGGCCCGGAGTTCCGCTCCCAGGAGGTCGGCCGGGTGGTGCAGGTCACCGGCGCCCAGCAGCGCTTGAGCCGCGCCGGCCGGCCCCAGACCAACAGCTGCGTGGAGCGGGTGCGGGGGCCATCCTCGATGAGCGCTGGCGACCCCCAGATACTCCGGGCCCGACTTGCCGCGGCTCCTGTGGCTTCCCACGGGCGCGCTCCTGGCAGGAGTGGTACCGATGGGGCGATTTCACTGGCAGCTGGCGTCCGAACCGCGCCGCCGAGCCCTCTGACGCCGCGGCAGGCCGCCGGGAAGTGCGCCATGCCGGCACTTGAGGCACCTTTTCGAATACGAATGCCGCCGTCGGGGAGCCCTCCAGCCCTCCCCGCTTGACGGCGACTACCGCGGAGGGAAGGGGGAACTGGCGATCGGTCAGCCTCGCCCGATCTGGAGGGGATATGCACTCAAACGTCTGTACGTGACCTTGCCCTGAAGTTCTGTCTGACATAATATCAACGTGAGTGATCCAATTTACCGCCTCAGCTCGGAAGCACAAGGTGAGCCATGCCCGATCCCTGTTCGTCATTGAGCACTGTGGGCTCGTGTTTGCGGAACCCGCGTCACCAGGCGCGGCTATCCCAGGCGCCCGCCTGCTCTTCCTGGGCGACGACGAGCATGGCGTTCCGCTCGAGGTTATGTCTCTCGAGTTGGACAACGGGGACTTGCTCGTAATCCACGCGATGAAGCTCCGCGCGATCTACGAAGCCCAGTACCTGGAGGCGCTTTCATGTCGAATCGCTCGTTGAAGACGAAGGCTGGGCACACCCTCACGGCAACTGACCTCGAGGCGCTTTCTGCAGAAGCAGAGGCCGGCTATGACCTTGAGCGAGCTGAGCGGCGCCCCGTCGGTCGACCTCCACTGGGTAGTGCCCGCCCTTCTCCGCGCGTCAACGTAAGACTGGACCCCCTGGTCTACGACGCGCTGCGCACACAGGCAGCATCGAATGCCACGACGATTAGCGCTGTAGCCAGGAACCTCTTGGACAGCTCCGCCCTCGCCACGTCCAACCTAGATGCCGCGGTCCAAGCGCTCGCGCACACAGATTCACTCGTGCGATCACTTTCGCTTCGGTCGCCTAGTCTATCAAGTGCAGACGTATCTAGGTGGCTGCTGGACATGAACTCGGCATTTGCCACAGCACAGCGCTTCACACTCGATCTTGAGCGCGTTTCCGCACCACTCGCAGACGTACTTAGACGTGCCGATCAAATGGCTGCACTGCTTCCCAAGCTAGAACTGTTGGACCACGTTGCCGCTGCGCGTGTTGCCATGGATCGCTGGCTGACGACTCCGATGCTAGCTTCCATTACTCCGCACGAGTCTGACCTAAGGAATCTGGCGGATGCGATCGCATCGTCCTCGCAAAGTCTACTCTCGGTGCTAGCCGACGTCTCCAGCGCTCGCACAGACGTCCGCGATGTTGCCTTCGGCTGGCGTCAACTCTTGGAAGGCGAAGGGCCCGAAGTTTCGCGTGCACTTCTGTCGGAGCGCGTCTTCGTTGGCGGTCGCGGGGTGCTGGGCGTCAACCTCGCCGCTGCTGCCTCTGCCGGCATCGACCTGGACAACGATGAGGATCTTCTGGATGAGAAACACGCGCCAAGTCAACTGCGGGGCCTCGTGCTCGATCGCCTCCGCGAACTCGACGAAACCTTGCCAGTCAGACTCGAGGGGGCGTGGGAGAGAGTGACTCGCCCAGGACCTGACGCTGCGTCGCAGGCAGCGAGCTCGCTTGTGGAGTTGCTCGATTGGTCACTGAAACGGGCGACCAATGACGACGAACTTCTTGTATGGCACAAGATGAACCAAAGGCCATCAAGCGAACTGGACCATGGCGGGCGCCCAACTCGCTCGTTGAGAGTGCGGTACCTGTGCCGCAACGAGCCCAGCGGGGATCTCATCGATGCCTTCGTGCGGATAACCACCGAAACGTATGGCTCGCTTCAGGGAGTAAAACACAAACCCCGAGTTGTTGATCCAATAGTCGTCCGACGATTGATCCCGGCTGTGGAGGCGGTTCTGACCTTCGTTTTGGCCCGTTGAGGGACGACCCGGTCTTTCTGACGTGATAGGCGCGGTTGTGCCAAGCCCCCTCGCCCAGAGGTGGTGATGTGAATTTGTGGGAGCCGGGCTTCGACATGACGCTATTGTCCACCGCGCCGCAACTGCTTGGCTTGAGCGCTGTGGTGGGATGGATTCGGGACCAAGGGGCCGCCTGCGAGAGACGGGCATCTTGTCCAAAGAGAAGAGCGGCGAGCGACTCGCTGTTGGCGCGCCGTCGCCTTCTTGAATGCGCGAGGTGTCCGTGCGGTCCCTCTGTCTTTCCAAGCAAGAGGCTAGGGGTTCAACTCGTGTCTGCCCTTTGAGACTTCCCTTTCGGCAGCTTGCTCGTCGCCCTTTACACCATGAGTGAGACGAACTCCGTCACGTCAGCGAAGGCATCTACGGTGACAACACGAACGTTGACGCTCCACCAGCGCGCTCGTAACGCCTGCTCGCAGCCATCCCGAGCGGCACCCGGCTTCGCGAGAGTGTCGGGGTAGGCACTTCGAGGCATTAGTGCCAGGCGCATCGGCGTCGGATTATGAGGGGTGGGAGCTCCGCTGATCGCCCGGTTCCACTGGCCCAGCGGGCTCGCCCACGGAGGACGCCCGACCGGTTTCGGATCAGATCGCGGCCCAGAGAGCCAGCGGAGCAAGTTGGGGTCGCTCAAACTCGTTCCAACAAAGAGAGTGCGTCCATAGGTCAAGACGTCCGCGGCCAGCAGGTCGGCCCACTGCCACACCCCGCCGGGGCTGGCGAACTCGACGAAGTCGGAATCACTCAGAATGTAGCCCTGGGTAGCATGTGCTACTGGGAGTGTGCCTGGCACGACTCCGTGGATGTGATGAACTCGCTTTGCGATCGCGTCGCTCCGCGTGCAGCTGCATGTGGGTGGGCCGCCACAAGAGGTCTCGATCAGCGTGTCGAAGTTGGTCGTCACCACTTCCACCGAAGAGTGCCGGCTCGCAACGTTGTGGATCGCGTGTGCCAGAGGGCCCCCTTTGAGGCTGCCGAGGCGGCTCTGCAACTCCGTGTCGAAGACGCGGCCGAGATTCCTAATGTTAGCCCTCGTCCTCAGGCGCTTGGGCAGTCCGAACCTGGCGAAAGCCGCAACGAGGTTCTGCAACTCCTGCGGCGTAGCGCGGAAGCCGTCGGTAACGCGGTCCAGAAGCAGATCGCCCGCGCCCGTCATTGCGTCATTGAGTCCGGTGATCATGCCGGCGAAGTTAGCCTCGAAGCCGCACGTGAGCTGCCGGCCGGGAGTAGACCTGACACTCGAAACGAATGCGACGAAGGATCGCAGGAGGTCGACGTTTAGGTCGGCCCAATCCGGTCCATGGGCGTCGCGTGAAGCGCCGGCGCCGACCCAAATGACGAACTTGCTGGCCACGTCACGGCAACCACCAGGTCGAACGCAAGCCAGCCGATCCTTTGTCAAACTCCGGCAGCATGAATGGGTGCAAGTCGGGGCGGCGGCGGTTTGGTCATTTGTTGGACAAGGCCGTGACCAGTACCCTCCGGGCCGTGGCCTCTTGCGCGTGACATAGGCTGAGTCGTGCGCCGCGAGTAGGCCTTTCAGTGTGCTTGCCATGGCGGCCGTGTTCTTAGACAGCATAGCTTGGGGGCGAGGGAGACTCCTGGGAGGATTGTGCCGAGGATGATGGCAGGCTGGCGGCGTTGAGGGCGCATCTCGTCATCAAACTGTGATGGGCAACCCTTTGGGTGACACTGTCGCGCGAAAGGCCAGTTGTGCGCGACCCTCGGACCAGATCTGCATCGGGTAGGCGTCTGGTTGTTCGAGCCCAACGCTGGGGGCAATCGGGACTGAAGCGGACGGGTGCCCGGCCGGGTCTCTACCCGGCGTGAGGCTCCAGTGCTAGCGGCAGCGGACTGGCGTGGCTCAGCGTTGGGGAATGTCCCTTGAGGGTAGAGGTTGGGCGCAGCCGCTGGAGAGCTTCACTGGGCATGAAGTCACGTGCTCCCATCCCACATTAGGGGGATCGTGGGCGCGGTGGGCGTTGAGCAACCGCTGTTCGATGGGTGCCATCGCATGGGGGCTGCCGAGGTCGGGCAGTGCTACGACGTAATCGCTGAGCGCGAGTAGTGCCGGCCAGATGCCTGGCGAAGATCAGGACGAGGGTGGCAAGCGCGCCCGCCGGGAAACAGTACTCTCGCCCGGGGCAGGCTGATCTCGCTAGAAGGCCAGCCCGACGTCGCCACCGACGGAGCTGGCCGTCGGGAGGTGGTTGAGGCAGCCGGCCATCGACATGCCCCCAACGTCAGCTTCTGAGGATCCAGTACGTGCCGCGCAGCGATGAGAAACGTGTCGGTGGTGGGCAGTGTGGGGCTGCGGATGCAGTGTATCCTGTGCGGCGTCAAGCCACCTCACTGGAGGGCTCAGAGGAAGACGTTCGCCAGCCACAGAAAGTGCGCCATGCTAGCGTCGAGGGCCTTTTTGAATACACGCACCGGCCGCGCGGTGGCGTCTTTCCTTCCAAGCTGGATGTCGCGAGTTCGAGTCTCGTCTCCCGCTCCATCGTCCTGAGGCGGACAGACGCCCATCCGCGCTCGGCATCGCCTTGTTCAGCCCAGCTTGGCCGACATCGGGGCGCGGGTCTCTCAGCTGACGCGGCGCCGGACCCACCAGAAGGAGAGCCCGACCAAGATGAGGGCAAGGGCGACGAAGATCGCCAGCTCGTTCCACTGGAAGGGCCAGTAGCGGCCGCCGGGCTGATACGTCAGTGCTTCCGGATGTGAAGCTGGTCGAGGCACCTCTGGAGGAGCAGGCCGGCACCGCCGGGCTCCGCCGTGGGCGGAGTGATGCCGGGGCAGGACCCGACGCCCTGGATCGCGAGACCCGTCGGTTCGAAGTTAATAGCACCACTGTTCCCTGCACTGCCACGTTCACACGCAGCAGTTCAGCTTTGGAGACCTGCTGGCGGGGCTACCACCTATGCGTACTTCTTCCAGAAGACCTCGAGAAGAAAGCTCGCGCCGAGAATGACCAAGAAGATGGCCCAGTAGACGTTCCAGTTCAAGCTCACGAGTCCAAGGACGTTGAGCAGCCCGACCAGAGATAGCAGCGGGAACAAGATGCCGTCGATCCGGCAGTGCACGCGGCCACAGTGCCGTGCGTTGATGACACAACCGACGCCGATCCACGCTGTGGCGACCGTCCATAGAATCCCGGCCCCGGTGAGCGAGAGAGTATGGGTGCCGTTGAGGACGGACCCCGTGATCACGATGGCCACGGGTACGCCCAACAGCCAAACGATTGAGGGCGTGCGCGACAGATCTTCCCGCGCTCCGATTCGCCGGTCACCTACAACATCGGGCATGGACACCACCATAGACCCTGTACCGGCATACAGAGTCAAGGACCAGGGCCAGTCGCTGTACGCTTGGGGCTTGACACGATACTTAGGTACAGGGTTTATACTTCAGAGGTGCGAACCGGACAGGTCGCGGCAGAAGCGGGAGTCAACATCCAGACCCTCCGCTACTACGAGCGGCGAGGGCTGCTGCCTGAGCCCCCGCGTCGCGACTCTGGATACCGCTCTTACGGCACGAAGAGCGTCGCCGTTGTGCGGTTCATCAAACGAGCCCAGGGGGTCGGATTCACCCTAGCCGAAGTGGAGATGCTGCTCCACCTCGCTCAAGGTGGCCCCACCGACTGCGAGGCGGTGAGAGACCTCGCCCATGAGAAGGTCCGCGACCTTGACCGCCGAATCGAGAGCCTCCACGCCATGCGTGTTTCGCTGGAGCGTTTGGTGGAGACTTGCGACCGTCCCAAGCGCAGCCGGGAGTGCCCCCTGATCGAAGCTCTCGGAGGCGGCCCGGTCGCCGTTGGCGACGGCCGCCTCATGAATGTTGCTGGAGAGCGGAGTTGACGAGCTCGCCAAGGGTCGAGCTGCTCCATGTGCCTGACTGTCCGCATGTGGAACAGGCCCGGGAACTTCTTCGGGGCTGCCTCAACGAGCTGGGCTTGACGAACGTCGAAGTTGACGACAGAGAGGGCGACTTCCCCTCTCCGTCGATCATCGTCAACGGGATGGATGTGATGGACCCGCAACCGATTGCCACCGCTTCCTGCCGTCTCGATCTCCCGACTCGCGAGCGTGTCATGAGGGCGCTCGGGCACGCGTAGGCGCTCGAGTTAGGACTGCCATCCACCACAGCCTCGTTGGTGAATTGCCGCGCGACTGCCTTGTTCTGCTCTGTGGACATTCCGGCGCTCCTCTGTACTGGTAAGGCCGATGAAAGATCCTAATGACTGACTCGCCCAGGCCAGATGGCCATGCTCGGAACCTATGGAAATGAGCCTCGCGGTATTCGTCTCCCGCAGCGGGTGGTGGGGGAGGAGCGCGGAAGCCCGGGCGGCCTCTATAGACGCGCCAATCCGCCGCGTGTGAGGCGAGCGCTCCTCAGGACGCCGATCTGGCAGGCAAGTGCTCGGATCGAACTCAGAGTTGGCTCGTCCACCGAGGCGAGATGCAGCTACTGCCTTCCAAGCTGGATGTCGCGGGTTCAAGTCCCGTCTCCCGCTCTATTACCACTACCTGAAAGAAGCGCTGCCATCCGCCGCGCGGTATGGCGGTGAGCTGAGCCTCCGGTCCGGAAGTGCCTGAGCTTCAATTGATTCGAAGAGGCTCCCGAGGAGACGCGAACGCTGCCCGTCATCACCAGCCTCCCAAGCCGCTAGCAAATCCAGGATTTCGGCACGACACCATTCGGCGTCGTCGACGCTTGGCGCGGCGGCTGCCTCGTTGCGTAGTCGCTGTTGCTCTTGTTGGATCTGAGCGCGCTTCGCCATAAAGGTGTCACGTTTGGTCCACTCCCTTACGCGGATCAAGCCCGACTGGCGGGATCTGGCAGATGCGGGATCGGGTCTACATCCTGACGCGGAGGCTTAGCACGCGGACCCTCGCTCCGGAATGCGGTTCAGGTATCCGGGTGGCGCGGCCAAGGCTCGACCGTCTCGCATCCGAACTCCTCCGGCGCCACGTCTCGTAACGTCTCCGTGAACTGCCAACGGTGGCCGGCCAGGTCCTCAATGGTGCATTCCCGCTCGCCGTACTCGTGCTCCGTAGGCGGCTCCAGCACCCGTGCGCCGTAGGAGCGGGCCCGCTGGAACTGGGCGTCTACGTCCTCTACCCGCACCTTAATGATGTGGGTCACGATGCCGTCTTGCGGTGGTTGCTGCTCGCCCCTGACGTCGGCGGCGATCATCGCCCCGTCGTCGCCAATGCTCAACTGAGCCCGGTGGCTCTCGCCGATCCGGACCCGCTCGGCGAAACCGAACGCGTGGGTGAGCCAGGTCACTGCCGCCCGCACGTCCGGGTACGCGAGGACGGGGATGACGGTGGCCGGCGGGATGGAACGGTTGGGCTTCATCTACGCTTCCTCTCCAGACATTTGGCGCGGTGGCCAAGCCGACGGCGGTTTGCCGATCTCCGAAATTGTGGCCGAACGGATGGACCTCCTGGCCGAGAACGCCAGACCCTCGCCCGAAAGTAACCCGCTCGCCGTTTATCCATTCGCTGAGCACGGGACCACAGCACCGATCAGGGTGAATGTCGAGCTGGCCTGCGTGATCTGCCGACCGGCCTTGTTGCCGTGCGGCAAGCCCTGTCGGGTTCGGATGCGGAACGGGCCCACCAGTACCTGGCATACATGGACCTCCTCGATGCGGTGTATGGCGCCTACACCAAGGCGGTTCAACGCGGTGATTCGAATCCGCTTCACCAAAGGGGGGTGACCGAGCGTCCGCCGACATCCAGACGCGCCAATCTGTGCGGAGGTCAGACCACATCAAGCTTCGCGCTCGATCGCCGCGTTTGGTGCTCCACGTCGACATATCCGCGCCCAAGGTCGCCCTGCCATCAGAAGCCGAAGTAACGCGCTCCTGCGTCGTCATCCGGCGATTCTGAACTCGGATTCGAGCGCATTCCTTCCAAGCTGGATGTCGCGAGTTCGAGTCTCGTCTCCCGCTCCCACGGCTCCGCTGGCGACTCGTCCACAGTACGCAGTCAGCAGGGGATGGCGTCCTCGGACATGCGCAGGGAATCTCCCGACGCCCGACGTGACAACCATCACCCGATGCTCTTCAGCGGAGGCACGTCGGCTCACTAAAACGTCCTAGCGAGGCCTCGCCTCTCGCTGCGGGTGGATGGTGTCACCGTGGGCGAGCATGGCCACTAGCTGCTCAATGCGGCGGATACGAGTCTCGCCGTGTTTGGCGGTCGTCACCCGGTAGAGGACCGCATAGCGATTGGCCCGGCTCAGCTGATCGAACATCGCCTGAGCCAGAGGGTTGGCCGCCAGCGCAGAGGCGAGATCTCGGGGGACGGCGATGGTTGCCTGGCCTGCATACGCGGTGTCCCATCTGCCGTCGGCCTTGGCGCTCGCCACCGAAGCGATGCCCGACGGCCGCATACGGCCCTCGCCGGTCAGCCGCTCGGCGAGGGCCACATTGCGTTTCGACCACGCGCTTCCCGGCCGCCGCGGCGTGAACCTCCGCCGGAAGGTCCCATCGTTGCCCCGGGCGAGTTGGCCGTCCACCCATCCGTGGCAGAGCGCCTCCTCAAGTGCCCCGTCGTAGGTCAGGCGCGTGGGCTCGGTCGTGCCCTTCTTAGCCAGCACCAGCCACACCCCGCTTGTCTGGTCTACGTGATCCGCGAGCCAGCCCGACCATGCCACCACGTCTGCCACAGTCAGCACCGGTACGTCTTCGGCCAAAGCGGCTCCTATCCAGATTCTGTAACTGAGATTCTCCTCTTCGGTCGCCTCACTGACCGCGACTGGACGAAGGACCCTCGCCTACGTGGACCGCCCCAGGGGATGTCTCGATGCGCCCACGAGGGAGGTCAGGTCTTTGGGGCGAGCACATCGGCTCTGAATCGCTGCACACGTGGCGACCCGGCGAGCACTCGATCACTATGTAGCTAGGGTTGCGCGCGTATCAAAACCAGATGCCCGCGGAGCCCAGGTTGGTCGGGTCGGTACCAGAGTGGTATCATTGGTCCATGGCCATGACCGTTCGTACGGACCCTGAAATGGAGAAAGCCCTGACCGCTCTCACCGAGGCCGAGGGCGCTTCGCGGCAGGAGATCATCCGCCGGGCCGTGCTGGACCGCTACGAGCGGCGGGGCCACCTCGCCCGGGTGGAGGCCAGTTCGGACCGAATGCTCGACCGTTGGGGGGACGTCCTGGAGCGCCTCGGCCGGGCGTGACCGAGGTCGAGTACCTCGACCTCGAGGACGTGCTGGGGCTGGTCCGCGCGATGGGGGTCGGGCCGGTGCGGGACGTCGGCCTCCTGGATTCGGCGGCGGCTCGGCCGAGATCGAGCGCGTTCGGAGTTGACGCCTACCCGACCCTCGAGCTCAAGGCGGCGGCGCTCCTCCATTCGCTCGTCTGCAATCACGCTCTGGTGGATGGCAACAAGCGGCTGGGGTGGCTGGCTACGGTTGTGTTCCTGGACCTGAACCGGCATGGCTCCGGCCTCGACGACCAGGCTGCCTTTGAATTGGTGATGGACACCGCCCAGAACGCCGTCGGGGTCAAGGAGATCGCTGCCCGCTTCGAGTCGTTCCCGTGTCGACGCCCTGAGCTGGGCTGACCTCGCCCGCGGGCCGGAGGCGTGGATATGTGTTCGGTCACCCGTCCATCTTCGCCGTGGGTACAGAAGCGGAAATAACGTGCTCCCGCGTCGCCGTCCGGCGAGTCTGAATACGAATCTGAGCACGTTCCTTCCAAGCTGGATGTCGCGAGTTCGAGTCTCGTCTCCCGCTGTCCTGACCCTGCTGTGAACTCGTTTCGAATACGCAACAATGGTTGCGGGAGCCCCCCCGGAGGGGGCCAGGATGTGGCTGGTGCGGCATCGGTCGGCACGGCTCATCTCGACATTGTGGCGGCGGAGTTGACGACGTTACCATCGGGGTTACGAAGGCGCCCCGCCGTTCTGGGGGTGGCGGCGGGCTCATGAATTGGCGGGGCGGCCTCGCGGTCCCCGCGGCAGCCAGCGCCGAACAAGACCCTGATAGGCCGCGTACTCCCCTCCGAAGCGGCGGCGAAGGTGGGGCTCTTCATAGCCGAGGATGAGGACTTGGAAACTGAACGCCATGGCCGCAGCGTATTCGAGGAGCGGCAGCGATATAAAGAGCCAGGCCTCGCCGCCGACGATCAGAAGAGCCGCCACGTATATCGGGTTTCGCACCCAGAGATACGGGCCCACGGCGACGAAGTTCCGTGGTGAATCCCAGTATCCCGGCGTGCCTCGGCCGACCCCCGCGAAGGCGGCGACGGCCCATAGGTAGAGGAGCATGCCACTCACTATCGCTGTGAGAGCCCACCAGGCAGTCGGTGAATGCAACCCTCGTGATCCTGCCAAGACGAGCCACGGCCCGCCACCGCCGCCGGCACCCGGGACAACCACCGTGAACAGGACATTGCGCAGGGCCAGACTCATAGACGATGGACCCCCGCGGCTGCTGAGGATCCGCGCCCACGGGGCGGCGACGCCCCGCTGCCTGCGCGGGCGTCCGGTGCTAGTGGCATCTCTCTGCCTCCTCGGCCTCACTTGGCCAACGTGTATCAAGAGCCAGGCTTGAGGGCCATATCCAAGAACGCGGCCACCAGGGTGACGATCAGGCTCGCCTGGCCAAGGAGCCATAGACGCTGGAGCCTTGCCGTGACCGTGGCAGGGCTGGCGGCTGCTTGCCGCATCCTCATCGCGACTCGGGTGAGGTGGATGGCTCCCAGCGCGGCGATGACGAAGAGCAGCAGGCCGACAATCACCCAGGCCTGTGAGAAGGTCCACTCTGAGCTGTCCAGGACGAGCCAGACTCCCGAGCCCACGACGAGAGCCATCGCGGGGGCGATGAGCCCGCGGCTGACATTCAGCAGAACGCGGCCGAAGCGCGGCAGTGCTCTGGCCCTTCGGCCAACTTGAACGGACAGACCGACGATTCCCAGAACCACGCTGGACGCGAGCCAGATGAGCGCGCTCAGCATGTGGATCAGCTGAACCCAGTTGGTTTGGCTCAATTCCAATGCCCTCCTCGGATCGGCGTCTCTTCCCACGGGGCAGTGAACGTCGTGAGCAGCACCGCTGGTCTCACGACGCTTCTCCGTCTCGTTCGCTCACCGCCGCCGGGATCGCGCAGACCATGCCGTCGCTGAACCCGACCGGCTCGATCCCCAAGGCCAGGTTGAAGCGCCCACGCATGTTCTCCATGGCGATGACGTGCGTGAGCTCCACCAGCTGTGCATCGTCGAGGTGGTTCCGCAGTCTGACGAAGAGCGCGTCGGGCACCTCGACGGGCGTGCGGCTCATCCCGACGGCGTAGTCCAGCACCAGAACCTCCAGGTCGCTGAAGCGCCCGCTCGCGCGATAGCGGGGGAGTGCGAGCAGTTCCTCATCGCTGATACCCCAGCGGCGTGCAACCTGCGAACCCAGGTCGATGCAGTACTCACACTGGGTCAGTGTGGCCGCTTTGAGCCAGGCGAGCCCTTTGAGGCGCTTGTCTACTCCACCTAGCTTCGCCGTGGCCTGCTCGAGTGCGCCATAGCCGCGCAGCAGACCCGGCAGGTGGGCGTACAGCTCAAGCGGTGCAAGCATTCCCTCTGGTGCCCGCCCGGTCAGCCGCGAGAGACTGCGGCGCGTGAAGAAGTACGCGAGTTTGACGCCTACTCCGGCGGCCCGGGCTGAAACCCCCGGAATGCGGGCCATGACGACCTCCTGGTGGTATCGATCCGCTTGCGTACTGTTATCTAGTGGTACGATACCGTGTCGATGAAGCCAGGTCAAGCATCTCCCCCGAGGGTGGGGCGCGCGGTTCCGATATGACCCAGGAATCGGCGCGCAGACCCATTCCACGAGGGTCCCACGCCCGCGACCGAGTGCTGGTGGCCGCCCTCGAGGTGCTTGCCGACCGCGGCTTGGCCGGCTTCAACATGGAGGCTGTCGCCCACCGCGCCGGCGCTAGCAAGGCAACCGTCTACAGGCGCTGGAGGTCTCCGGGCGAGCTCCTCATCGATGCCATGGACACGACCTTCAGACCCTTCCCGCTGCCAACGACGGGCCATTTACGCAGCGATCTCGTCCAGCTCCTCTCGACATTTCAACAACTGCTCGACGGGCAGCCCTTTCCTCGCCTGATGGCAGCCTTCATCGACGCCGCCGAACGTGACCCTCGGTTGAAGAGCCTCCATGCGGAGCTGACCGAACGCCGCCGTGAGCCCCTTCGTCGGGTGCTGATCGGGGCCCGCGACCGGGGGGAGATTCCAGCCGCGGCGGACACCGAGCTGGCCGTCGACCTGCTTGCCGGTCCCCTCTTCTACAGGCACTTTGTCGCACATCGCGGATACCCGGAGGACTACGTCACTGCGGTGGTCGATCACGTGCTCAGTGCCCTCGGATGCGCCAAGAGTGAGTAGCTCGTTACGTCCGCAGGACGGCGAGAGGTCTTCGAGTGCCTTCAAAAGGTGTGTCGACGCTGGTGCGATTAGCAGGGCGTTGATCTTCGGTCCCAAGGGAGCGAGGAAGGGCTGAGGGGCGCCCGCCGAGTCACGGGGTCCGGTTTGCGGAAGGCGTCAATCACCGATGGGGCGTGGGGCAGGCCCTTCTGCCTCCGGATCCCGCCCATCGCCTTAGCGAGCAGGATTTCGTCGACTCGGTGGCCCACCGCCTGAGGCCGTGACCCGGTTCGGACGCGGCCGGACAGTACTAGCGAGGGCCTGCCGACTGAAGACCAATCCGGATGGAACCGTGGAGACCTGAATGAATGCGCTCAAACTCAGGTTTCGCCGATTTCGCAATACGAATTCGTGAATATGCCTTCCAAGCTGGATGTCGCGAGTTCGAGTCTCGTCTCCCGCT
>PLNE01000190.1:0-130 GCA_003141695.1 Candidatus Dormiibacterota bacterium | reverse complement strand
CTCCGGCCCGGCCCGTGAGGGCCGCCGAGCCAGCGCGAGCCAGTGGGCCGGGCGCGTGGTACGCGGCTCTCTTCGCGGACCTGGTGTGTTCCTTGGCTGCGGCCTGATTGCGGAAAGACTCCTGCCTCCG
>PLNE01000015.1 GCA_003141695.1 Candidatus Dormiibacterota bacterium | reverse complement strand
GCCGCGACCGGCCATTCGCTCGCCGGGCGAGAAGAGCTCGGCCATCAGCGCGGGGATGATTCAGGCAGGGGATGGGTTAGTGGGATGGTTAGTAGGATGACTGAATCAATCGGCTTGAACCTGCTAGACACGCCTACCTGTTGAGACGCGGAAAGCTTGTAGTAGCAGACACGGCCGCCCCAGAGGGCCGGCTGGGAACAGGGCTCGCCTTTACGATTGCGATTCCCCCCTTGGGCTCCATTGTCCCTACGGCGAGTTGGAGATGGGGCATTCGTCTTCCGCCTGTCAGGGTTCCGCTCGGAGAAGCTGTTGCATTCCTATCGTGAACATGGCCGTCAGGCGGATGTAGGCGCAGAGTCCGTGGAGCTTGCTTCGTTCGCTGGCAGTGAGCGCCGTGAGTTGATCGAGTCGATCAGGGATGATCGCCCAAGGTGACCTCAACTCGTTTCCGAAACGAGCGAACGCGCCCACCTCCTGCAGGAGCAAGTGCACGAGCATCTGAGCGAGCACTCGGGTAGCCTGCTGGGCGTCGTCCCGATAAGGCGTGATGAGAGGGGGATCTTCCGCTGCTAGTACTGCAAGTTCGAGCTTTAACGCGTCCACCCGCGCCAGCGTAATCGCGTACCTCGCCTTCTGCTCAGTGGTGGCGGTTGCCAGGGTCTCCTCTATGGCTCGGTCGACGGCTGGCCCATCTGGGGATAACCGAAGATACAGCAGCAGCGGCGCTGCATCATTCCCCAGCGCATTGCCAATCATCTGGTAGTCAGTCGGCGTCGTCTCAGGCCTCTGCGCATGGGAACAGTACGGAGCATGCAAGCCCTTCTCGGTCCCACACTCAGGACAGCGAGGCACCCCGGTAGCGCCGCTTCGGATTTGAGAAAGATGCTCGAGAATGAACGTCCTCGCATCGTGGTCCTGTCCTTCGTGCTTCCAGCGATCCGCCCACGTCTCGTAGACGCGGCCGTTGACGCCCACTCCGTGGCGTAGGAAGGTCTCGGGTTCGGCCGACCCAAGGTCTCTGGACCAGACCTCGATCCAAGCCTCACCCCATTCCCTGTCCACGGGGACGGTTCGCTGCTCCATCTGTTGCGCTTGCTGATCCAGAGGCAGAAGCTCCCGGAGTTCCGAGCTGTCTTGCAAGGAGGGACGACCATCCCGGTCCGCCTTGCGGCGAAGGTGAAAGGGCGGCATATTCGACGACTGTACTCCTGCCCCCTGGACTGTGCATCGCCGAGGTGGCCTGTTCTCTCTAGCCTCGCCGAGCCTCGCCCGGTCGCTCGTACGCTCGCCGGCGCAGGGTGGTCGCGGAACACGTACTGTCGGCGATCCGCCAGTAGGCGGCGCCGAAGACCAGCACCTGCACCAGCTTGTCGAAGACGACCCTGTCGGGGATGCGTGGCCGGTGGCCGACCAACGGGTGCGGGGGACGATCAGGCGGGAGAAGGGCTGAGAACTGGTCCCAGATGGGCTCGATGAGGAATGATTGCAGGGCAGGCATGGGTGTCCTTCATCGGTTGGTGATGACCCCGAATGATGCGAACATCCGTGCCTGCTTGACCACCGACTCAGCCGAGTCAGTCAGATACGCTATTGGCGCAAGCTCTAAGCCTCCCGGGTCGCAGGACTGGCCGCCGCAGCGAGCGGCGCCAAGCTCGGATAGAACCGCTCGAGGGCCTCTAGGGCGCCCTCTTCGCTGTTGCTCGGAACCACCAGATCGGCCGCTTCGCGCACCTCGGGCCGGGCCTGGGCCATGGCCGCGGACCGACCGGCGAGACGGAGCATCGCGATGTCGTTGCGCCCGTCGCCGATCGCGGCGACCTCAGCCAGAGGGATCCTGAGGTGGGCGGCTAGCGTCCGCAGCGCCTTGCCCTTGCTCGCGCCGGGGGGGAGCAGCTCGACCGAATCCTCGTCGCCCGAGGTGACGGTCGCGCGGCCGTGGAAGGCGCGGTTGGCCGCGTCCCAGACCTGCTCGTGCGTTCCCCGGGGCGTGTAGAGGTACGTCTTGATCGGCCGCTCCTCGACCAGCCGATCGAGGTTGGGCACGATCAGAGGAAGCGGTTCCTCGTACGTCTCGAGCCAGGCCTTGAGCTCGTGGGTGAGGACCTCACTGCGGAACCCATCAGCGAAGCAGAGGAGCGGCACGGCACCGGCCTGGTGGGCGAACGCGATATGGGCCCGGGCCTCGGCCGGCTCGAGCCGCCAGGCGGCCAGAACCGAGCCGGTCAGAGGCGAGGCGATCAGGGCGCCCTGCATTGTTATCTGAGGATCGTCGAGGCCCAGCTCCTGGCAGAGCCGGCGCATGCCGGCCGGCGCGCGCCCCGAGGCCAGCACGACGTGGACTCCACCGGCCCGCAGGCGCTCGATGGCTGCCCGGGTCCGGGGCGGCACGTCGCCATCCGGACCGAGCAGTGTGCCGTCCAGGTCGAGAGCCAGCAGGCGCGGCTCGCCGGGAGCGATCACGGCATCTTCCCCGCGGCGGCCGCCCCGGCGGCCTCGTCCGCGCTGCTGGGGGCCGAGCCCGGCGGCCGCGCCTCGGTCCGGACGCGCCGCAGCAGGTTGATGGACGCCTCCACCAGGCCCTCGAGGTTGAACCCGAGTGGCTCGGCGCCGTCGGCAGGCGCTTCCGAGGTCCAGCCCCTGACGTCGTCAGCGAAGGCCACCAGCGTCTCGAGGGGCGCGGCCACGGCTGTCGGCAGGAACGCGGTGATCCCGTGGCGCAGCAGCGCGCGGGCCATCCCGGAGAGGGCGTCGGGGCCGCCCATGGCGTCATAGCCGCCCCAGCCGTGGACGTGGGTGTCCACGCAGCCTGGGCAGATGTACGGGCCGCCGGACTTCGCCGCGTCCGGCTCGACAGCGACGATCCGTCCGTCCTCGATCCGCAGCCAGCCGGGGAGGATTCGGTTTTCCAGCACGAGTCGGCCGCCGACCCTGGCGGAGGGCGAGGTCGTGTCACTGCTCGCCATCGTTTACCCCACTATCTTGAGACGCCCCAAGGCGAAACGTCCCTCAGTTACTCTTACCACTTCGGCGTCAGTCGGGCGCGGCCGTGATGGCAGCGGCGAGGTGTTCGGCGGCCGCGGAATTGGCCAGCGTCGGACTGAAGCCCGGGACGGGATCGCAGCCGAGCACTCGGAGCAGGAAGTCGTGGAGGACGGCGGCGTGCCCATCCACGAACGTCCCGAGCGTCAGCCGGGCCGGCGGCCGGAGATCCCTGACCGCCCGGAGCTCCGGATCCGCGGCCGCCCGGCCGCGGAACCCGTTGCTCACGGTGGTCGACGTCACTGACCTGATCGACGCGTTCGCTACCCTGTACACGACCCAGGCCGTTGGTTCGAATTGCGTGCTTTGTTGGGCAGCGGGCTACAGGCTCCGCTGAGGGTTGACGCTACCGTCCGGGGACGAGGTTCAGCAGTGCGGTCATCAGTCCCAGCACGGCGGCGATGACGGTGCAGAAGGCGACGACGGCATTGGCGCGCCGCTCGACCCGTGCACCCGGGGCGTCCTCACTGGCCTTCGGCGCGGGTTCGGTCGAGCGGTGGCGAGCCAAGGCTGCAGGGAGATCGGCCACCAGATACGCCGCGAATATGGCGGCCAGAAAGAGGCAGACTACCGTGGCCCATCGCGCGGTCGTCTCGACCCATCCGGAGAGACTGCCCCGCTGAGTGAGGTCCAGCAGCACCCCACCTGGTATCGCGGCGAAGAGGAGGCTGCCCAGGTGGTCCATAGCCGGCGACCCGACCAGCTTCCCTATCTCCTGGACCGCGATGGCGACGCCCAGTGGTAAGAGAACCAGCGCCAGAGCGGCGCACGCAACGGCGGCCGTTCCGTGCAAGTCGAGGATAGACGGTGCCCCGAGCGCCAGCCCAGCCCACAGAACGAGACCGACACCTGATCTCAAACCAGTAAATAGGTCAGGCGAGGCATGGTGGGGAGACACGACTCCGCAGTATCGGCCTCTCGTTATCCAGTTGCATGTCACCGATCAGCCAAATGCGG